>NC_015580.1:755000-1055000 GCF_000253255.1 Novosphingobium sp. PP1Y
CTGCATGATCGGCCAGAAGCGTTCCGCGCTGATCCCGGTGCGCACTGCGGCATATTCGGGAAAGCGGGTGTGGAACGCCGATGTGAACGGCACCCCGCGCGACAGGCACCAGCCGCGTGCGGCCCAGCCGATCGGGCCTTCGGTCGCGATGTGGACGATGTCGGGCCGGGTCCGGTCAAGCATCCGGCGCACCCCGAAGCGCGGCGCCATGGCGAGCCGGATCGAGGCATAGCCGGGCATCGGCAGGGTCAGGAAGTGTTCGGGTGTGACCCGGTCGACTTCGTGCCCCCGGCGCTGCAGCTCGTCGAGCGTCGCCGCGAGCGAGCGGACGACGCCGTTGACTTGCGGAAGCCAGGCGTCGGTCGCGAGCGTCAGCCTCACGCGCCGACCCTGGCCGTACTTTCCGCGGGGGCAGCCGCCCCGGCAGGGGTGGCTACAGGGGCTGCCTGGTCGTGGCCGCCGGTTTCCGCGATCCAGTCGATGATCGCGATTTCGCCGGAGAGGCTCTCGGCCAGCGCCGTGCAGCTTTCGACCCAGTCACCGTCGTTGTAATAGGTGATGCCGCCGAACTGGCGGATCTCGGCGCAGTGGATATGGCCGCAGACAACGCCGTCGAAGCCGCGGTTGATCGCCTCGCTCGCCACCGCTTCCTCGTAGCTGCACACGTACTGGACCGCGTTCTTGACCTTCTTCTTCATGTAGGCGGAAAGCGACCAGTACGGCATCTTCAGGCGCCGGCGCACGGCGTTGAAGGCGATGTTGGCGCGCAGCAGCATGCCGTATGCCTTGTCACCCAGGAAGGCGAGCCACTTGTGGTAGAGCACGACGCCGTCGAAGGCATCGCCGTGGGTCACCAGCAGGCGGCGCCCGTCGAGCGTCTCGTGCACCGCTTCCAGCACCAGTTCGACGCCGCCGAAGGTCAGACCGGCATAGTCGCGCAGCATTTCGTCGTGGTTGCCGGCAATGAAGACGACGCGGGTGCCCCGGTGCGCCATCTTGAGGATGCGGCGGATCACTTCGTTGTGGGCATCGGGCCAGTACCAGCCCTTGCGCAGCCGCCAGCCGTCGACGATGTCGCCGACCAGATAGAGCGTCTGGCATTCCACCGAACGCAGGAAGTCCACCAGCATCGCGGCATTGCAACCGCGCGTGCCCAGGTGAACGTCGGAAATCCAGATGGTGCGATACTTGCGCTTGGGCCGAAAGCCCTTCGGGTCCGGCAAGTCGAGCCAGGCCGGAATCTTGCCGCTACGTTCGAGAAGACTGTCGACATCGGTCCGCATCAGAATGCTTCCCCCGGTTGTTACCGATGATTTTCTTCGCATTTTCCGGTTGCGCGGGCGTGACGGTTGCGGGTCAGTTTGATGACAGCGCCAGTTTTCACGCGCTTGTCATCGATATGTCACCCGTTCGTCACACTAGAGCGGCACTAACCCCAACGTATTGACAAGGCAGGGGGCAATGCGGCGCATCGACATTCTATTGGCAAGCGAACTGACCGGAGGGCTGGCGCCTTTCCGGCACGACGACTTCGAGGTCGTCCTGCATCGCTGGACCGATTTTGCCGAACTGCCGCTGATCGAAGGCGCGCTCTGGATCTTCATCGACTGGGTCCTGCCCGAGATGTCGGGTCTGGAGCTGTGCCGGCGGCTGCGTGCAGATGCGATCACCTCGCACGCGCATGTCACCATCGTGCTTGAGGAAGACAACGTCGAGGACCGCAAGCGCGCGCTGCGCATGGGCGCGGACGACTACATGGTCGGCCCGCTCACCCGCAATGCGCTGCTCGACCGGGTTCTGGGCGCGAGCCTGAGCGAACAGGACAGCGCCGGAATCCGGATTGTCGCGCAAGGGGACCTGACCGTCGATCTTGCCGCATTCCAGGCCCGCTGGCAGGGCAAGCCGATCTCGCTGATGCCCAACGAACTGCGCCTGCTGCGTTACTTCATCGAGCATCCCGGCCGGGTCTTCACCCGCACGCAGCTCATCGCCGCGCTGGGCAAGCAGGAACCGCCGGTGGACGAACGCACCGTCGATGTCTGGATCGGGCGCCTGCGCCGGGCCCTCAAGGGCGTGGGCGCAGGCAATCCTTTGCGCACGGTGCGCTCGCTCGGCTACGTCTTCGATACGCTCTGAGGCTCAGCCGAGCCAGCCCGCCGTCTGCGCCAGCAGCCACAGGCCGATCACCAGGAACAGCAGCGCGGCCACCGTGCGCACGACATTGAGCGGTACCCGCTTGATGATCTCGTGCCCCAGGAACACCGCCGGCACGTTGGCTATCATCATGCCGATGGTGGTCCCGCTCATGACCGGCAGGACGCTCTGGAAGCGGGCGCCCAGCGCGATCGTGGCGAGCTGCGTCTTGTCGCCCATCTCGACGATGAAGAAGGCTATCGTGGTGGCCACGAAAGGACCGAAGCGGCTGGGCCTGGCTTCCTCGTCCTCGTCGAACGTGTCGGGGATCAGCGTCCAGGCGGCCATCAGGATGAAGCTGGCGGCCACCAGGTAGCGGAACCACAGGCCGTCGAGGAACGCGGCAGCCTGTTCGCCGACCAGCGCGGCCAGGAAGTGGTTGGCCAGCGTTGCCACGAAGATACCGGCAACGATGGGCCAGGGACGCTTGAACCGGGTGGCCAGGACGATCGCGAGCAACTGCGTCTTGTCGCCGATCTCGGCGAGGGCGACGACGGCTGTCGATGTGAGCAGGGCTTCCAAGGTTTTCTCCGGGCCGGGCGACAGACAAGACAATAGCGTGGCAGAACCCGCCCGGCCGAGCGGAGCTGCAACGCCATTGGTCTCGCCCGAACGGTTGCCCGTTCTCCTGTGCGCCATGGTCTCTCGACCAAGTATGTTGACGACAGGGCACTGACGGTCCGCTTGCACGGACGCCAGCTGGCTACTCCCCAGATGACGGGGCGCGTCTAACCGCTCGCCGACCGCTTTGCAAGGCGCAGAAAAAGGGGCCCGATCGCATGAGCGACCGGGCCCCGAGGTTGCCGTAGGAAGGGCAGGGACCTTCCCAGTGAGGATCAGGATCCTCGGGTCAGAACTTGAACGAGGCCGAAGCCGAGAAGGTGCGGCCCACCATGTAGGTGTTGTAGTCCACCCGGCCGTCGACGAAGGACTGGTATTCCTCGTGCTTCCGGCCGGTCAGGTTGCGGCCTTCGAGCTTCAGCTCGACTTCCTTGCCGCCGACCATGAAGCCCTGGCGAAGGACCACGTCGATGGTCAGGCCCGGATATTCGAAGATGTCCGGCTGGCCCGAGTTCGCAAGGCCGCGGCTGACCGCGCGCTTGCTGGCGTAGTTGAACAGGATCGTCTGCTGCGAAAGGCTGTCGGTGTCTTCCAGGCCGATCTGCAGGTTGGCGATGTGTTCGGACTGGCCGGTCAGCGGGGCGCCGTCGACGAAGTAGTCGGTGGCGAGCGACGTGCCGGTGCCGGCGCCGTAGATGCGTACGACGTCGCTGTCGCTGACCTTCAGCTTCGACTTCGTGTAGGTGTAGTTGCCCATGAGCATCAGCCTGCGCGTTTCGAAGAACTTGCCGCCCAGGCTATCCAGGTAGAAGTACTTCTGCAGCTCCAGCTCGGCGCCGTAAAGATCGGCGGTCGGTGCGTTGGCGTAGGACGTGATGAAGGTTTCCGAACCGGTCAGGAAGGATTCGATCGGCTTGTCGATCTTCTTGTAGAAGGCGCCCACCGACATGCGCTGGTCGCGATCGAAGTACCATTCGTAACGGCCTTCGATGTTGGTCAGCTTGCTGTCCTCGAGGAACGGGTTGCCCTGATAGGTGCGGTTCGTGTCGGGGTCGAAGTACGGTTGGTACAGCAGTTCGCGGAACTGCGGGCGGGCAATCGTCTTCGAACCGTTGAGACGCACCTGCATGCTCGGATTGATCTCGTAGGTGAGCGTCAGGGCCGGCAGGAAGTACTCGTTCTTGAGATCGGTGGCCTTGCTCGGATCGGCTCCGATCGGGCGCAGGATGGTCGATTCCTTGGCATATTCCCAGCGCACGCCCAGATCGAAGGAAAGTTGGTCGGTCAGGGCGCCTTCGAGCTTGCCGTAAAAGGCGTGGTTGAGCAGGCGGGAATCGAACTGGGCGGTGCTGGCTTCGGGCTCGCGCAGCTCCAGGCCATAGTTCACGCCGAAGTCCTGCAGGTACCAGGTGCCCGGCTGCAGCAGGACGTCGAGGCGAAGCAGGCCGAAGTTGGAGATCTGCGTCTGGTCGCCGTTCGCGTAGATCGCGAAGGAACGCCGCGTGTTGGTGCGCGAATTGATCTGGTAGGCATAGCCGACGCTGCCGGTCCAGCCGGGGCTGAAGGTATGCGAAAGATCGACGCCGGCGGACCAGACGTCTTCGTTCAGGCGCGAGAAGGTGATCGTCGTCGGGTCCTGGTTGCCGTTGCCCAGGCGGTTGACGAAGTACTGCCCGTAGTTGTCGCTATCGACGTTGGTGCGCAGGTACTCGGCCTCGATCTCGAAGGGCGCGAGGCGCTTGGAGTTCGCGTAGCCGGCGCGCACGTCGATCGAGGTGTCGTCTGCCGGCTTGAACTCGCCGACGAACTGGGTGTCGATCAGCTGACGTTCGTACCAGGCCGTCGTCTGGTTCATGTAGTCGGCCTGGATGTTGTTCTCGCGCTTGCCCAGGCTCAGGCTGGTGTGCTTGACCGTGTCGTGGATGTAGACGTTGGTCCAGCGGATCTTGTTCTCGCCCCATTCGAGGCCAAGGCCGAGCAGGCCGTTGCCGACGATGCGGTTGTCGGTGTTGACTGCGTTGAAGTTCTCGAACAGCTGGCTCGGTTCTGCCGTGGTGCCCTGCGCGCGCTGACGGATAATGTCCTTGGTCTGCGTCGTGTTCGAGTAGCTGGCGGCGGCGATCACGCCAAGCGTGGCGTCGCCGAGTTCGATCGCGGTGCCGCCGGTTATCCCGCCCGAGAAGTTCGGCTGGGTCTTGGTGTCCTTCTGGATGACGGCATTGCGGCCATTGACCAGAATTCCGCCAAGCTGCTTGGCGAGGTCACCGGTGGGATCGATGACGGTATTGCTGTTGAAATAGCTCTGCAGCGACTTGGGAATGGAACGGTTGCCGTTGTCCCAGCCCGTCCAGTCGGTCTTGCTGCCATAGTAGCTGTAGCTGAGCTTGTTGGTGGTCTCGGTATCCCAGCCGAGGCCGCCGCTGACCGTGAGGAAGGTCTCGGTCGGGATGGCCTTGGTGGTGAGGTTGATGACACCGCCGCCGAACTCGCCGGGAAAATTGACCGAGTAGCTCTTCTGGACGAGCGACGAGGCCACGATGCTGGTCGGGAACAGGTCCAGCGGCACGACGCGCTTGAGCGGTTCGGGGCTGGGCAGCGGCGAGCCGTTGAGCAGGGCGAGCGAATAACGGTCGCCAAGGCCGCGTACGTAGACGTAGCCGTTGCCGACGACGCTGAGGCCGGTCACGCGGCCAAGGGCGCCGGCGATGTCGCCTTCACCGGTGCGTGCGATTTCCTGGGTGGAGAGCACCGAAATGACCTGCGGGGCGATGCGCTGGATGTTGCGATCGCGTTGGCCGGTGACGATGATCGCGCCGCCGGGCAGCGATACGTCCGGCGCGTCTTCCTCCTGGGTGGAAGTGTCTGCCTGATCGTTCGATGCGCTGTTGGCGTCATTGCTGGTCGTGGCACTTTCCTGAGCCGAAGCCATGGCAGGCGTCAGCATCGCGGTGGAAAGCAGCAGCAGCGAAACAAGCCGCGGCTTGGTCATTTGATGTCCCCCTGGAACAAGTATTTATGCGAAGAGGGGGACGGCCGAATTCGGACCGCCCCCCTTGTCGTCAGTTATGGGCGGCCGGATCAGGTGGTCGGCAGAGCCGTGCAGCTTTCACCCGAACCGAAGTTGGCGGTCGCGTTGTCGCAGGTCCAACCCTTGTACCAGGTGTCGCTCGAGTCCTTCACGGCGCCGATGTAGGTGACTGCATCGAAGAAGCTCGAGAGCGTCTTGATGTCGGCGTAACCGGCCACGCCGGCTTCGTTGGTGCCGTTGACGAAGGTGCTCGAAAGCGTCGAGGTGAAGGCATCTTCGTTCAGGTTGGTGCCCGAAGCGAACTGCGAAGCCGAGTAGCCCGAAGCGTTCGTGCCGCTGTCGATGTACTTGGTCGAACCGCAGGACATGACGGTCGAGTAGGCCTTCAGCGTCGCCGGGGTGGTGCCCGAGCCGTTCAGGCGCAGACACTCGTTGTTCGGCGTGTTGATGATGCCGTTGACCCAGGTGATGTCCGAGTTGCCGCGGATCAGTACCGAAGCCTGGTCGTTCGATTCGTTGTTCGAGCTCGAGCTGGGCTGGACGCCGGTGAAGTTGGCGATGACGGTCTTCTGACGCGGGGTGTCGGTTTCGGCACCGTTCGAGTCGATTTCCATCAGCGCGTCGCCGCCGCCGTCACGCTGCAGCAGCATGACATACTGGAAGTAGCCTTCCAGGCCGGTGTCGAGGTCGAGGCTGTCATCGTCGGCGTTGACCGAGATGTAGTGCTTGAACTGGACTTTGCCGCCGAAGAATTCGGCACCGTCGTCCGAGCTGTTGACCGACTGGAAGTAGTCGAGCGTGGTGCCCGAGCCGACGCCTTCGGCGGTCAGCGACTGCAGTTCCTTGCCGTTGCTCAGGACATAGCCCGAGTAGCGGATCTGGACGTACTTCATGGTGCCGGCGTTGTAGGCGTTGTCCTGACCGCCGAAGACGGCCTTGTTGACCGCGCCTTCGGTGTCGCGCTCACAGGTCTTCGCGGCGGTCGAGCCGTAGTTGCAGTCGGTCACGATGCCGCGGCCGAGCAGCACGACGCCGCCCCACTGGCCCTGCGAGCTGTCGTCGTTGGTGCCGACGACGTTCTGGCGGCTGGTGAAGATGATCGGCTGCGAGGCCGTGCCGACGGCATTGATCTTGTTGCCGCGGTTGACGGCGAGCCAGGCGGCTTCCGAACCGTTTTCACCGTAGATGATGACGCCCGGATCGATCGTCAGGGTGACGTCGGTGTCGGCGGTCAGCGAACGGCCGTTGCAGCTGGCAGTGGTGGTGGTGAAGGGCGAACCCGAAGTCGGGGCCGAGAAGCCGCCGTCGCAGCCGACGTCGACGCGGCCGTTCAGGCGATAGACGACGCCGGCGACCTTGGGCAGGCTCGAGCTGACGTCGACCAGGGCGGGAAGGGTGCACACGCGCCACGAACCTTCGGGGCCGGAGATCGTGCCGCTGTCGGTCAGGCCGCCGGTGGCGTTGAAGGTGGGGCAGCTGTCAGCCGCGACGACGGTGCCGGTGCCCGAAGTCGGGGTCGGGGTCGGAGCGGGCGTCGGGTTGTTGATCGTGATGCCGCCAGCACCCGGCGACGAGATGTCGTCGGCGCCGCAACCGGCAAGAGCAAGTGCGCTGCAGCCAACCAGCAGCAGACCAGAAATTTTCTTCACGTGAGTTCCCCCGTTTTTCAGGTCGGACGAAGCGGCGAATCCGCCTTCGTTGAGGGGCCGTTTAGGATGAGGGGGTGACAGTTTGTTGGCGATCCAATGACAGAAATATGCACTTATGTGACGGGAATATGACCGTTATTCGATATCGACCGGACCATGGCTTGCGACTCGCCCTTATCGGGGCGATTCACAGCCAGATTGCAGTTTTATGACAGTCCCGTCATTTTCTTGAGGTAGCGGGTTTTTCCGCAGAAGATGCACTCATCGCAAGAATGTCCGGGAGAGTTGCATGTCGCTATCCATACTCGTCGCAAGTGTCCTCATGGGGCAGTCGGCCTTTTCGCTGACGCTCGAAGTTCGTCCCCAGGACGAAGTCGATGTCGCTTATGAGGAGCTGGCGGCCGGGAAGAATGAAGAGGCCATCGCCAAGCTGCAGCGCATGGGCGCTGCGCAATCGAACGATCCTGCGGCCCTGATCAATCTGGGGACCGCCTATGCCCGCGTCGGCATGGCCCAGCAGGCCATGGTCAGCTACAAGGCCGCGGCGGCCAGCCCGGAGCGCTACGATCTCGAACTGGCGGACGGCTCCTGGATGGATTCGCGCTGGGCCGCCCGCACGGCCATGAAGGGCATCGCCACCGGCCAGACCCTGGCGGTGCGCTGATCGCCTCCAAATCCTGATTTCAGGGCCGGGGCCGCGCCCCGGTCGACAACCGGCAATCGCACGCTGGCCTTTCGGGTAACACTTTATAATAATGGTCGCCAGTATAGTGGGGCCGTCGGGGAGGGCCGGCGGCCTTTGCTACGTACCTGAAACAGTGACTGGCGATTGCAATATGACTGTCTCTTTAGCCGTCTCATCGTCACACACTTGTCATCATGGTGGCGCACTTGGCCCTCACACGGAGGGCATGGTGATTCGAGATTCTATCATTCGCACCCGCACTTTTAGCGGAATTTCCAAGGCTTTCGCCGCGTTCCTCGCGGCCATGGGCATGGCGCTGACGCCGAACCTGGCCAGTGCGCAGACCGTGACGACGCAGGATCCGGCCGGCAGCGGCCCGATCGTCGCCGCGCTGGGCTGGCTGCAGGGCACGCTGCTCGGCAATGTCGCGACCGCGGTCGCGGTCATGGCGGTGGCGGCCGTCGGCTTCATGATGCTGACCGGCCGCATGAACTGGCGCTTCGGCGCGACCGTCATCATCGGCTGCTTCGTCCTGTTCGGCGCCGGTGCGATCGTTTCCGGCATCCAGTCGGCGGCGGGCTGAGGGCGCGGCTGATGAGCCTGGCCCGCTATCCCGTCCATCGCGCGCTCACCCGGCCGCAGATGTTCGCCGGGGTGACATACAGCTTCTTCATCATCAACGCTGCGGTGACGACGGAGATCTTCCTCATCACCAAGAGCTTCTGGGCGCTGCCTGCAGCGCTCGCGATCCATGGGGTCGGATACCTCGCATGCTTGCGCGAACCCCGGGTATTCGACCTCTGGATCGCCAAAGTGAGCAAGTGCCCGCGCGTTGCCAACTGGCAGCGCTGGGGTTGCAACAGTTACGCACCCTGAGATCGATTCGGGGGTGGGGAGTACAGACATGGCGCCAAAGACGAAGTCGCGACGCGCGATCCCGGGCCTGAAGGGCTGGGCCGGCAAGGAAGCCCTTGTCGGCGACCGGCTGCCCTACCAGGCGCTGGTGGACGAGAACGTCGTGCTGCTGCGCGACGGTTCGGTGATGCTGTCGCTGATGGTCCCGGGCCTCGCGTTCGAAACTGCCGATACCGACGAGCTGAACGCCCACGTCGCCACCCGTGAAGTGCTGCTGCGTTCCTCGCTCGATGCGCGTTTCGTGCTGTACCACCACGTGATCCGCCGCCGGGTCGAGATCGAGCTGGAAGGTCACTTCGACGATCCGCTTGCGGCGCACATCGATTCGCGCTGGCGGGCCCGCACCGGTTCGGGCGCGCTGTTCGTGAACGACCAGTTCATTACCCTTGTCCGCCGCCCCGCGCGCGGCAAGGCGGGCTGGGCCGACAAGCTGTCCCGCATGATGAAGCGCAAGGGCGGCGAGGCGGTCGAGGCCGATCCCGCTGACGTGCGCTCGCTGCGTGCCGCCGCCAGTGCGATGGTCGCCTCGCTCGGCTCCTACGGCGCGCGCATGCTGGGCGACTACGACACCGCCAAGGGCCAGTGCTCCGAGGTCCTCGAACTGCTTTCGGCGCTCTACAACGGCGAGATGCGGCCCGTACGCCGCCCTGCCGAGGGCACGGATATCGGCCATATGCTGCCCTATCGCCGGATCAACTTCGGCATGGACGCGCTGGAACTGCGCGGGGCTTCGAATGCCTCGTTCGCCTCGGTCGTCAGCCTCAAGGACTATCCCGATTCGACCGCTCCGGGACTGACTGACGCCTTGCTGCGCCTGCCCTGCGAGCTGGTCCTGACCGAGACATATGCGCCTTGCGACCGCCAGATCGCGCGTGAACGCATCGATCTTGCGATCCGCCGCCTGCGTTCGGCGGACGAAGAAGCGATGGCCGAGCGCCGCGAAATGGCGAGCGCCCGCGATTCGCTCGGCACCGGTGCGGTCGGTTTCGGCGATCATCACCTCTCGGTGTTGGTGCGTGCCGATTCGCTGGAAGGGCTCGACGAAGTGACCGCGATGTGTGCGGCCTCGTTGGCCGATGCCGGTGCCGTCGCCGTACGCGAGGAAGTCAATCTGGAGCCCGCCTTCTGGGGCCAGCTTCCCGGAAACGAGGGCTTCATCGTCCGCCGCGCGCTGATTTCCAGCGCCAACATGGCCTGTTTCGGCAGCCTGCACGGCTTTGCGATGGGCCAGGCGAGCGGCAATCACTGGGGCGATGCAGTGACGCTGCTGTCGACCACCAGCTCGACGCCGTTCTTCTTCAACTTCCACCAGGGCGACCTCGGTAACTTCACTGTCATCGGTCCGTCGGGTTCCGGCAAGACGGTAGTCATGAACTTCCTCGCCGCCCAGGCGCAGAAGTTCGCGCCGCGCACGATCCTGTTCGACAAGGACCGCGGCGCCGAAGTCTTCCTGCGCGGCATCGGCGGCACTTACAGCCGCGTCGCCGCCGGGCATCCGACCGGGTTCAACCCGCTCTCGCTGCCCGACACCGCCACCAACCGCGCTTTCCTGCGCGATTGGCTCGGCGTCCTGCTTTCGGCCAACGGCCCCGAGGAACTGGCGACGATCGCCGGCGCGGTCGATGCCGCCTATGCCAACGATCCGAGCCTGCGCCGCCTCTCGTATTTCCGCGAGTTGCTGGCCGGTTCGCGCCGTCCGCAGCCGGGGGACCTCGCGTCGCGGCTCGATGCCTGGATCGGCGGGGGCGAGCATGGCTGGCTGTTCGATAACCAGTACGACCGGCTCGACCTTTCGGCCCGCGTGCTGGGCTTCGACATGACTGCGCTGCTGGAAAGCCCGCGCCTGCGCACGCCGGTGATGATGTACCTGTTCCACCGGATCGAAGAACGCCTCGACGGCGAACCGACGATGATCCTGATCGACGAGGGCTGGAAGGCGCTCGACGACGAGGTCTTCGCCGCGCGCATCCGTGACTGGCTCAAGACCCTGCGCAAGCGCAACGCGCTGGTCGGTTTTGCGACCCAGTCCGCGCGCGATGCGCTCGACAGCAAGATTGCCACGGCGCTGGTCGAGCAGACCGCGACGATGATATTCATGCCCAATGCGCGCGCGCGCGCCGAGGACTACTGCGAAGGCTTCGGCCTGACCCAGCACGAACTCGACGTGATCCGCACGCTGCCCGCGCATTCGCGCTGCTTCCTGATCCGCCAGTCCGATGCCTCGGTCGTGGTCCGGCTCGACCTTGCGGGAATGCCCGAGGTTCTGACCGTCCTGTCAGGTCGCGAGAGCACGGTGCGCAAGCTCGACACCTTGCGTGAGCGCTATGGCGACGATCCGGCCGCATGGTACCCGGTACTGACCGGGATGACCTGGCCGGGCGACGCCGAGGATGGAGCCGCCTGGATCCAGGCGGCCGAGTGAGCGGGCGATGAGCGGCACCTGTCAGCAACTCGCGGAAGTGGCTTCGGCCGGCGTCGCACCGGCATTGCGCGCGGTCGACTGCATGGCCGGCGAGACGATTTCCTCGGCCTTCGCCCGCCTGTTCGGTGCAGACGGCGCACTTGCGCCGGTGCTGACGATCCTGCTCACGCTCTACATCGCCTTCTTCGCCTTTTCGCTCATCACCGGCCGTTCCACGCTCGGCATCTCGGCGCTGACGCCGCGGATGCTCACGCTCGGTCTGGTGCTGACTTTCGCGACGAGCTGGATCGCCTACCAGAACGTCGTGTGGAACCTCGCCATCGGCGGGCCCGACTGGATCGCCTCGATCCTGATGGGGGCCAAGGGTTCGGCGACGCAGATCTTCGGCGACCGTATCGACATCGTCTTCCAGGCCATCGGCGAGGCATCGCAAAATGTCAGCAATGGCGCGGGCAGTGAAGGCGGCGCGCAGGCGCAGGCCGCCGCGCAAGGAGGCATGTTCACCCCGACCAGCGTGATGTGGCTGGGCGCGCTGATCCTGCTGCTCGGTACCGTCGGTATCCTGCTGACCGCGCGCATCGCACTGGCGGTGCTGCTGGCGCTGGGCCCGATCTTCGTTGTCATGGCGCTGTTCGGCGGCACCCGCGGATTGACGGCGGGCTGGCTGCGCGGGGTCGTGCTGACCGCGGTCACGCCTCTCTTCGTGGTGCTGGGCGGGGGTATTTCGCTCGAACTGCTGGTGCCTATCGTCGCCAAGCTGGTGCAGGGTGCGCAGCTCGGCGAGATCGATGGCCGGGCAGCCATGGCGCTGTTCCTCGTCGCCGCCGTGCACATGGCGCTCATGGGCATGGTGCTCAAGGTTGCCGGAACGCTGGTCTCGGGCTGGAATGTCTTTGGCCTGGCCGGAGCGGGCTCTTCGGGCAAGTCGCGGGCCGACGCCGGGTACGCCGCCGCGCAGACCTATGCCGCGCCTGCACCCGCCGCGCCGCTGCTTCCGGCGCAAAGCCGTACCCCGGCGGTTTCGGCCGCAAGCGCTGCGGCCATGCACGAATCCGCGCACGGCGGCGGCTCCGAAGCGGGCCGCTCGGGCGATCGCCGCACCGTCGTGACGCAAGTGACGGGCGGCGGTGTCGAGCCGGTCGGCCCGAGCAGGGACGCGCGGGCGCGCGGCATCGGCAGCCGCTTTCGCAGCGCATCAAACGATACCGGCCGGATGCCGGCAAAGGAGAAGATTCGATGATCCGCCACAAGGCACGGGGCCTCGCCTCCGCACTGTTGGCCCCCGCAGCGCTCGCGCCCGTCCTGCTGGCCCTCGCCACACCGGCCATGGCCGAGGACCCGCGGCTGGTCGATCATCCTTATGACGAAAACGAAGTCGTGCTCATCGACGGCAAGGCCGGGGTGCAGGCGACGATCGCTTTCGGCAAGAACGAGGCGATCGAGAACGTCGCGGTCGGGGATTCGCAGAAGTGGCAGATCACGCCGAACAAGCGTGCAGACCTGCTCTTCGTGAAGCCGTTGGAGGCCAGCGCGCGTACCAACATGACCGTGGTGACCAATCGCCACACCTATTTCTTCGACCTCGTCGCTGCGCCCCGCGCGAAGCCGCTCTACATGCTGCGCTTCACCTACAAGGACGAACCGCAGGATGCACCGGTCCCGGGCAGCGAGGGGCTTGAGGGCCTACAGCCCGCCGAGCGCGCGCTGGCCGAGGGCGACCCCATGGCGCTGCCCGCCGATCCGGCGGCCCTGAACTTCTCGTGGAAGCGCACCGGCTCGGCCAGGCTGCAGCCGACACGCGTCTATGACGATGGCGAGCAGACCTACCTGCTCTGGCCCGAGCGCACGTCCGTTCCGGCCATCCTGATCAAGAACGAGAAAGGCGATGAAGGCCCGGTCAACTATGCGGTGCGCGGGTCGACCATCGTCCTGGCCGAAGTGCCCAGCCTGATCATCCTGCGCTCCGGCAAGGCCACGGCCGAACTGGAACGCACCGGTGAAGTCCGCACCAGCGCGGCGGTGGCCGCAAACACGCCCGACGCCGGCTCGACCGCGGCGTCTTCGAAGGGGAACTGAGACATGGCGCCCAATTCTTCCCTGCGCGAACGCTTCGACAATGCAGCCCAGGACGACCCGCGCGAAGGCGAGGGCGCACAGGTCATCGACCTGGCGACCCGCAATGTCCTGCCGCAGGTCAGCCAGCGCAAGAAGGGCGACGGCTTCGGACTTGCCGCCGGTGTCCTGATCGTCGCGGCGCTGGGCGGCGTGACGCTGTGGACCATGGACGCGGCGCGCAACGGTGCACCGCAGCAGGCGCCCGCGCCGGCCGTCAATCCCAATGAGGTTCCGGCTGCGGCCCCGGCTCAGACCGCGCAAAGGCCGGCCCCGGCGATGCCCGCGCCGCAGCCTGCCCCGGCGCCGCAACCGGTTCTCGCTGCGCCGCCTGCGGTCAACCCGGGCGCCGCTACGGCATCCAATCCCTACGCCAGTCCGACCGTCGTCTTCGATTCCAGCGGCTCGGGCGCCGCGGCACCGGTTGCCGGCCCGGCCGATGGCAAGGGCACCGGCAATGCCAACGACGATTTCGCCGCCCGCGTCGGCGGGACCGGCACGACCGCGGCAGCCGCGCGCTCGTTCGATCCCTCGACCACGGTCACGCAGGGCACGCTGATCCCGGCAGTGCTGGAAACCGCCATCGATACCGACGTGCCCGGCTACGTGCGCGCCATCGTCTCGACCGACGTGCGCAGCTTCGATGGCAAGCACGTCCTCGTGCCCCGTTCCTCGCGCCTGATCGGCCAGTACAAGAGCGGCTTGTCCGCAGGTCAGAAGCGCGCCTACGTGATCTGGAGCCGCCTGATCCGTCCCGATGGCGTTTCGGTGAACCTGGGATCGCCTGCGATTTCCTTCGGCGGCGAAACCGGCCTGCCGGGCAAGGTGAACAGCCACTTTTTCGAACGCTTCGGTTCGGCGATGCTGCTCTCGGTGGTCGGCGGACTGACGACGATTGCTTCGGGTGGAACCGGCGTGGTGATCTCCGGCGGCCAGTCCGCAGCGGCCAGCGCCGTGCAGTCGGGCGCGACCATCGGCCCGACGATCCGCGTGCGCCAGGGCGAGCCGATCCGCGTCTTCACCGCCAAGGACCTCGACTTCAGCGAGGTCCAGTGATCCATCATGGCAGACGTCCTTCCCCTGCAGCCGGACCGCGCGGCGCCCGTGTCTGAGTTCGAGGCCGAACTCGATCCGCAATTGCCGCGCAGCGTCTATCTCGACGCTTATCTTGCGCCGCTGCGCCACTGGCTCGACCGCGAGACGGTGACCGAGATTCTCGTCAACCGACCGGGCGAAGTCTGGGTGGAAGACGCTGCCCATCCGGGCATGCAGCGCATTGCCCTGCCGGAAATGGACAGCCGGCTGCTGCAGCGCCTTGCAGAGCAGGTGGCGCGCATCAGCCATCAGGGCATCAACCGCGAACACCCGCTGCTTTCCGCGACGCTCCCGGCCTATGGCGGGCAGAGCGGCGCGCGCATCCAGCTCGTCGGGCCGCCGGCCACGCGTGCCAACTGGGCACTGGCGATCCGTCGCCATCGCCTGCTGGAACTGCCGCTCGACGCCTACGATCGCGGGCCGATCCCGGCCCCTGTCGAAGAAGCGATGCCCGATCCGCTGGGCCAGCCGATCGCGTTCCTGCGCGAAGCGATCCGTCGCCGCCGCACGATCCTGATTTCGGGCGGAACCTCGACCGGCAAGACGACCTTCCTCAACGCCATGCTGTCCGAAATTCCCGCGCATGAACGCGTCGTCCTCGTCGAGGATACCGCGGAACTGCGCCTGCCCGGCGCGAACGGCGTGGGCCTGATTGCGGTGAAGGGCGAACTGGGCGAGGCCAAGGTCTCGGCCAACGACCTGCTGCAGGCCGCGCTGCGCCTGCGCCCGGACCGCATCGTCCTGGGCGAACTGCGCGGCAACGAGACGGTGAGCTTCCTGCGCGCGATCAACACCGGCCACCCCGGTTCGTTTTCGACCGTCCACGCCAATTCGCCGCGCGGTGCGCTGGAGCAGATCGCGCTGATGTCGATGCAGACCGGCATCGGCCTGACCCGCGCCGAGACGCTGGAATATGCAGCTTCGGTGATCGACATCGTTGTCCAGCTCGACCGGCGCGAAGGCAAGCGCGGCATCAGCATGATCGCCGAGAGCCAGACGCTGGTGCATTGAATTTCGCGGCCGGTGCCGGTCGTGATCCGTCTCTGACCTGCCGGTATCTCAGCTCGCGGCGAGCGCCTGCGTCTCGTTGCGACCGCAAACCATGACGCTCCATTCCAGCTTGAGCCATTCGGCCAGCGCGCGCAGGTCTTTGCCGATTCCGGCGCTGTAGAGTGCCTGTACCGTTTCATCGAGCGAGAGCACGAGGCGGCCCCCTTCGAGGGTGAGCGAGCTGTGTTCCAACGCCAGCGGCGTGCAGCCGGTGAGGCGGCGGCACAGGCGCACGGCAAGGCCCCAGGTGATGCCGCGGTCGAGGTCGCTGCGGTCGGCGAGCTTGCAGAACTGCTCGGGAATTTCGGTCAGGCCCGAATTGGCAAAGACGGTCATGGCCATCATGGCGCGCCCGCGCTTGTCGAGGCCGATCCAGCGCTTGCGCAGCGCCCAGGTCATGGCTTCCTCGGTGCGCATGTTGGGCTCGGTACGCATGGCCGCCAGCGCGAGCAGGGTGGAAGCCTTGCGCAGATTGCCTTCGCCGGGGGCGTCCTCGCAAACCTGCGCGGTCCACGCGGTCACGGCCGCGGCGGCCTTGGGCGAGGCGAAAGCGCTGCGGGCAAAGCCGCTCACGCTCGCCAGCATCGGGTCCTGGGCCTTCATCTCGTCCGGCAGGTGCTGGAACAGCAGCCCTTCGCGCAGGCCCCACGAGGAGAAAATCAGGCGCGAGGGCGCGGTCTCGTCGATGAGCTGGGCCAGCAGGGCCGCCGCATCGGGGAGGGTTGCCATGCGCGAATTGGTAATGCGCGGGTCGGCTTTCTCGAGCTTGCCTTTTTCGAACTTGCGGCACAGCTTGAGCGCTTCCTGGGCCGAGATCTCGAAATCGTGGGGATCGTCGAGCGGCCAGTCGATCTCGCGCATCGCCTGCAGGGCGAGCGCGCGCCACGACCCGCCGACGATGTAGAGCGGCTGATCCTTGCCCCGTTTCCATCCGCGCTCGGCAAGGGCGGAGCGCACGGTTTCGGCAAAGCTGTCCGGTCCCGCTGCGCGCAGGTCGGGTAGGCGCAGGGTGCCGAAGGGCAGGGTGATGCCGCCAGGCAGGACCTCGCCGTCGATCTCCACAAGTTCCAGGCTGCCGCCCCCGAGGTCGGCTGCGATGCCCTTCGCGCCGGGGAAGGCCGCGATCACGCCGGTCGCACTCGTGCGCGCTTCCTCGTCGCCCGAAAGCAGGCGCGGCGAGAGCCCGTAGCTGCGCACTTCGGCCAGGAATTCAGGGCCATTGGAAGCATCGCGCGCGGCCGCCGTGGCAACGCATTCGATGTTGTCCACCTGCATCAGCCGGAGCAGCTCGGCGAAGCGGGCGAGCGCGGACAGCGCCGTGCGCATCGACTTTTCGGAGATCGCCCCGGTCTTGCCCATGTCCTTGCCGAGGCGGGCATTGACCTTTTCGTTGAGAATCACGACGGGTGCGCGCGCCGGGCCGTTATAGACCACCAGACGCACGGTATTCGACCCGATGTCGATGATCGCGCGCTTCTCGCTTGTGTGGCTGATGCTGTTCATTCTGACTGGACGAATCGCATGGCCCCGGGTTCAGGGGCCCGTATGTCAGATATTACCGCGTCGAAGCGAGAGCTTTGGTACCTTTCGTCCACTGGCAATCGATGCACCGCGTCCTGACAGCGACGGATTGGTCATGAAATAGCGATGGAGATTGAAGGGGTTGTCGCTTTCGCCGACCCTTTCGTAGTGCCCGTCGGGTTCAAGCATCCAGCTTTGCTCGGTGTCGAGCAGGTTGGCCAGCATGACCTGGTCGAGCACCTGGTCGTGAACGGTCTTGTTGCGCATGGGCACCATGACCTCGACGCGGCGGTCGAGATTGCGGCTCATGCCGTCGGCAGAAGTGATGAAGACGTGGGCCTTGCGGTTGGGCATTTCCGCGCCGTTGGCGAAGGCCCAGATCCGCACGTGCTCAAGGAAGCGACCGATCACCGACTTGACCATGATGTGTTCGGAAATACCGGGAATGCCGGGGCGCAGGCAGCAGATGCCGCGCACCACCAGCATGATCTCCACGCCCGCCTGGCTGGCGTCGTAGAGCCGGTCGATCAGTTCGGGGTCGGTCAGCGAGTTCATCTTCGCCCAGATCGCGGCCGGCTTGCCTGCGGTGGCATTGGCAATTTCGGCATCGATGCATGCGTAGAGCCTCGCACGCAGCGAGATCGGCGATATCGCAAGCACCTCGGTGGTCTTGGGCTCGACATAGCCGGTGATGAAGTTGAACAGGCGCACCGCATCGCGCCCCGCAGCCGGATCGGCGGTGAAATAGGACAGGTCGGTATAGATGCGCGCGGTGATCGGGTGGTAGTTGCCGGTGCCGAAATGGCAGTAGGTGCGATGCCCTTCGCCTTCGCGGCGCACGACCATCGAGACCTTGGCGTGGGTCTTCCAGTCGACGAAGCCATAGATCACCTGGACCCCGGCGCGTTCCAGCTGGCTGGCCCACAGCAGGTTCTGCTCCTCGTCGAAGCGGGCCTTGAGCTCGACGACGGCGGTAACCGACTTGCCGGCCTCGGCCGCGGCGATGAGCGCCGAGATGATCGCCGACTGCTTGCCCGCACGGTAGAGCGTCTGCTTGATCGCCACGACGTCGGGGTCCTGCGCGGCCTGGCGCAGGAAGTCGATCACCACTTCGAAGCTTTCGTAGGGGTGCTGGATGACGATGTCCTTCTCGCGAATGGCGGCGAAGATGTCACCGTCATGTTCGAGAATGCGTTCGGGATAGCGCGGGGAATAGGGTTCGAACTTCAGCTCGGGTCGGTCTTCGTCGCAGATAGCCGACAGACCGGAGAAGCCGATGATTCCCTCGGTCTTCATGATCAGCGCGCGGTCAAGGCCGAGCTGGTTGCGCAAGAGGTCCTCTGCGGCCGGATCGAACTTGCCCTGCAGTTGCAGGACGATGACGATGCCGCGGCGCCGGCGCTGGATGGCGGTACGGTAATAGCGCACCAGATCCTCGGCATCTTCCTCGATCTCGATGTCGCTGTCGCGCAGGATGCGGAACACGCCGTGGCCGTTGACGGTAAAGCCCGGGAAGATCTGGTCGGTGTTGCGGCAGATCAGGTCCTCGATCGAGATCCAGGCCGCTTCCTCGCCGGGAATGCGCACGAAGCGCGGCAGCGAGGAGGGGATCAGCACCATCTCCATCACCGGGGAATCGTCGGCCTCGCGGGTCAGCGAGAACAGCACGCCGATCCCCTGGTTGGCGACGAAGGGGAAGGGATGCGCGGGGTCGATCGCCTGCGGCGTGATCACCGCCATGATATGTTCGAGGAAGTAGTCGGTCAGCCAGGCCTCGCCCGCCTTGTCGAGCGGCTCGTCGCCGATCACGCGCACACCGGCATCGCCCAGCAGGCGCTTGAGTTCGCTCCACGCTTCCTGCTGGACCGTTTCCAGCTGCAGCACTTTTTCGTGGATCGCGGAGAGCGCCTGTGACGGCGTGGCGCCGTCGATGGAGATTTCCTCGATCTGGCGGCGGACCTGGCCGGCGATGCCGGCGACGCGCACCATCAGGAATTCGTCGAGGTTGCTGCCCGAGATCGAGAGGAAGCGCAGCCGTTCCAGCAGCGGATAGTTGCGGTTCGTCGCTTCGGCGAGGACGCGCTCGTTGAAGGCCAGCCAGCTTAGTTCGCGGTTGAAGTAACGCGCAGGCAAAGTCGCCAGCTTCGAATTGTCGCAGCTTTCCGAGATTTCGACCGATTCGCTTGCCTGAAGCATGTTTTCCTTGTTCATCCCGTACTGACTGGCAGTCCAGAAGCATGCCATGATGACAGTTCTGCGGCAATTGCGTCACTTGGCGCGAAAACCTGCCCGTTATCTGCCATTGAACACCGAACATCGTTGCAGTGCAACATGGTTTGCCGCAATGTTGCGTCGATGATCAAAGCGGCACTGCACCATCTCACGCGCTACCGCTACTCGCGGCGGGTGCATCTCGGCCCTCAGGTGATCCGGCTGAGGCCGGCGCCGCACAGTCGCACGCAGGTGCCGAACTATTCGCTCAAGATCAGTCCGCCCGAACATTTCCTCAACTGGCAGCAGGATCCGCACGGCAACTGGCTGGCGCGGGTCGTCTTTCCCGATCCGGTCGATCACTTCTCGATCGAGGTGGACCTGCTGGCCGAACTGGCCGTCATCAATCCCTTCGATTTCTTCGTCGAACCGGACGCTGAGGAATATCCCTTCGCTTATTCCGAGGCGATGCAGGCGGATCTTTCCGCCTATTTCGAAACCGAGCCGCAGGGTCCGCTGTTCGAGCAACTGGTCGCCAGCCATGCGAACTACCAGGGGCGCACGGTCGACTTCCTGGTCGAGATCAACCGCAAGCTGCAGGAGCGGATCAACTACGTCATCCGGATGGAATCGGGTGTCATGACGCCGGAGGAAACCTTGCAGGTGGGCACCGGCTCATGCCGCGATTCGGCCTGGCTGCTGGTCCAGCTGCTGCGCCGCCTCGGCTTCGCGGCGCGTTTCGTCTCCGGCTACTCGATCCAGCTTGTCGCCGATGTCATTCCCAAGGAAGGCCCCAAGGGCGTTCTTGAGGATGTGACCGACCTGCATGCCTGGGCCGAGGCCTATGTGCCCGGGGCCGGGTGGATCGCGCTCGACGCCACTTCGGGCATGTTCGCGGGCGAAGGGCACATCCCACTGTGCGCGACCCCGCACTATCGCTCGGCAACCCCGATCGAGGGCATGGCGGAGCCGGCGGAAGTCGACTTCCATTTCGAGATGGACGTCAGCCGCATTGCCGAGGCAGTGCGTATCACCAAGCCCTTCACCGACGAACGCTGGGACGCGCTGCTCGAACTGGGCGACAAGGTCGATGCCGACCTCGAAGCCGGCGGCGTCAACCTGACGATGGGCGGCGAGCCGACATTCATCGCCGCCACCGACTTCGAGGCGGACGAATGGAACGGCGGTGCGGTCGGCCCGACCAAGGCGGTCTATGCCGACAAGCTGATCCGTCTCCTTCGTGAGAAATTCGCGCCCGGATCGCTGCTGCACCACGGGCAGGGCAAGTGGTACCCGGGCGAAAGCCTGCCGCGTTGGGGATTCTCGATCTACTGGCGCAAGGACGGCGTGCCGATCTGGAAGGACCAGTCGCTGATCGCGGCCGAAAGCCCGTTGGAAAAGGGCGGCGATCCCGATCCGGTGCCGACGATGGATGTTTCCGCCGCGGAAACCCTGCTGCGCGAGACGGCACGGGGGCTGGGGCTGGAGGACGATTTCGTCCAGCCCGTCTTCGAGGACATTCCCGCCTGGAACGAGCGGGAGCAGGACCTGCCGGTCAACGTCACGCCGCTCGAGCCCAGGATCGACGACGAGGAGCTGGCGCGCCGCTTCAGGCGGACCTATCGGCGCGGTCTGACCAAGCCGGTCGGTTATGTCCTGCCGGTGCAGCGCTGGAATTCGGCCGATCAGTCGATCCCGCGCTGGAAAAGCGAACGCTGGAAAGTGCGCAAGGGCCTGCTGACGGCCGTGCCGGGCGATTCCGCGATCGGCTATCGCCTGCCGCTCGGCGCGCTGCCGTTCGTGCCGCCCTCGGACTATCCCTATATCCACCCGCGCGACACGGCCGAGCCGCGTGAGCCGCTGGCCGATTTCCGCGCGCAAGTGGTCGCCAAGGGGCAGGACATGCGTGAAGTGGGCGCTGCCGGCGGCGACCGCCCCGCTTCGCGCGAAAGCCAGCGGGCCGAGCGCGTCGCCAGCGCCGATGGGCCGCAGGCGCAGGCGATCGTCGAGCAGGAGATCATCGACGGCGCGGTGCGCACGGCCATGACCGTGGAGCCGCGAGGGGACTACCTGGCCGTCTTCATCCCGCCGACCGAGCGGCTGGAGGACTATCTCGAACTTGTCGCCGCGATCGAGGTGGTGGCCGAGGAGAAAGGCCTGCCGGTGCGCATCGAAGGCTATGCGCCGCCGCCCGACCCGCGCCTGCAGGTGCTCAAGGTCACGCCGGACCCGGGCGTCATCGAAGTGAACATTCATCCCTCGGCATCGTGGCGCGAAACGGTGGAGATCACCGAGACGCTTTACGACTGCGCCCGGGAAGTGGGCCTGACCGCCGACAAGTTCATGGTCGATGGCCGCTCCATCGGCACCGGCGGGGGCAACCATATCGTGCTGGGCGGGCCGAGCCTGCTGGACAGCCCCTTCATCCGCCGTCCGGACCTGCTCAAGAGCTTCGTTACCTACTGGCAGCGCCACCCGTCGCTCAGCTACCTGTTTTCCGGCCTGTTCATCGGCCCCACGAGCCAGGCTCCGCGCATCGACGAGGCGCGCCACGATGCGCTCTACGAGTTGGAGATTGCGCTGGCCCAGGTGCCCGGCCCGGATCGGGAGCAGCCCGCGCCCTGGGTGGTCGATCGGCTGTTTCGCAACCTGCTGGTCGACGTGACCGGCAATACGCACCGCACCGAGATCTGCATCGACAAGATGTTCTCGCCCGATGGTCCGACCGGACGGCTTGGCCTTGTCGAGTTCCGCGGCTTCGAGATGCCGCCAGACGCGCGCATGTCGCTGGCGCAGCAGCTCCTCCTGCGCGCGCTGACGGCGTGGTTCTGGAAGCAGCCGCTCGATGGCTCGCTGGTGCGCTGGGGAACCCAGCTGCACGACCGCTTCATGCTGGGCCATTTCGTCTGGGCCGACTTCCTCGACGTGCTCGATGACCTTGCACAGGCCGGCTACAATTTCGATCCGGCCTGGTTCGAGGCCCAGCGCATGTTCCGCTTCCCGGTTCACGGTGAAGTCGAGGGCGGGGGCGTGACGCTGGAGATCAGCCACGCTCTCGAGCCGTGGAACGTGCTTGGGGAAACCGGCGCGATCGGCGGGACGGTGCGCTATGTCGACAGTTCGACCGAGCGCCTGCAGGTCAAGGCCACCGGACTCGTTCCCGGCCGCCACGTCATCTCGTGCAACGGGCGCCGCGTACCGCTGACGATGACCGCCTCGGGCGAAGGCGTGGGCGGCGTGCGCTACAAGGCTTGGGCCCCTGCGGAGTGCCTGCACCCGATGATGGCCGCCCATGCGCCGCTGACTTTCGACATCCTCGACTTGTGGAACAACCGCTCGCTGGGCGGCTGCGTCTATCACGTCGCGCATCCCGGGGGACGCAATTACGATAGCGTTCCGGTCAATGGCTACGAGGCCGAAGCCCGCCGCAAGGCGCGCTTCCAGGACCATGGCCATTCTCCGGGCCCCCAGCCGATGCCACCCGAGGAGTCTCCGGGGGAATTCCCCTATTCGCTGGACCTGAGGCGACCGCCGCGTGTCATCTAGTCCACCCAGCGAGGCCAGGGAGAGGCCGCCCGGCTGGCTTGACGAATATCCTGCCGAGGCATCCCGCGGCGATCTGTTCCGCGATGCGACCGAGCCCATGGCCGCGCGCTGGAAGGCCGTGGTAGAAAGCCTGGCCAGCAAGGCAGATGGCGATCCTTCCTCCCTGCAGGATGCAGCGGCCCGTCATGCGGCTGACCTTGGCGTCACGTTCCGCGTAACCGGCGATGAGGATGAACGGGCCTGGCCGCTCAACGTCATGCCGCTGATCATCGCTGCCGACGAATGGGCCAAGGTCGAGCGCGGCCTCGTCCAGCGGGCCACGCTGATGGAGCAGCTCGCTGCCGACATCTATGGCTCGCAGCGGCTGGTCAAGGAGGGCCATCTGCCCGCTGGCGTGATTGCCGGCAGCCCCTTCTTCGCCCGCAAGATGATGGCGATGAAGCCCCGGCAGGGCCGCTTCATCCATGTCTATTCCGCCGATCTTGCCCGTGGGCCCAAGGGGCAGTGGCGCATCCTCAACGACCGGGTGCGCATTGCCAGCGGCGTGGGCTATGCGCTCGAGAACCGGCTGGCGATGGGGCGCACGACCGACAACCTGATGGTCGAGACGCGCGTTCGCCGCCTGACCGAATTCTTCGTTCACATGCGTGAGGGGATGGCTGCGGCCTGCAACCGCGATCAACCGCGCGTCGCCCTGCTGACGCCAGGGCGCTTCAACCAGACTTACGCGGAGCAGGCCCACCTTGCCCGCTACCTCGGTTTTCCGCTGGTCGAAGGGCGCGATCTCTCGGTGCTGGACCAGCGGCTCTACGTCGGCACCATCGCCGGGCCAAAGCGCGTCGATGCGGTCTGGCGATGGATGAATACCAATTCGCTCGATCCGCTGACTTTCGATGCCAAGTCGCAGATCGGTGTGGCCAACCTCTACGACGCCTGGGACGCGGGCGGCGTGGAAATGGTCAACTGGCCGGGCACGGAAGTCCTCGAGTCCCCAGCCTTCGCCGCCTTCATGCCGCGCCTGTGCCGGGTGCTGCTGGGCCAGGAGCCGCTGCTGCCCAATATCGCCACCTGGTGGTGCGGGCAGGCGGCGGAAAGCTCGGCGGTCGCCGCCCGGCTCGACGAGCTGACGCTGCTCCCGGCCTTCGGCCAGCGGGTGGAGGGCCTGCCCTCGCGGCGCGCGGTGGAAGGGCGTTCGCTCAATGACAGGCAACGCACGGCCCTGCTCGAGGCGCTGTGGCGGCGGCCGATGGACTATTGCGGCCAGGAAATCGTTCACCTGTCCACCACGCCCGCAGTCATCGACGGCGAGATCGTGCCGCGCCCCTTCACGGTACGCGCCTTCGTGGCCCGGACTGCCGACGGCAGCTGGACGGTCATGCCCGGCGGCTTTGCGCGCCTGTCCTCCTCGAACGGGTTGCCGACGACGCTGATGGGCGCGGGCGACCTCTCCGCCGATGTCTGGATCGTCGACGACAGGCCGATGGAGGCGCATTCGCGCGCTATGCTCTACGAGGAGCCGCCGATATCGCGCGGTGGCGGTATCCTGGCATCGCAGGCGGCGGACAATCTGTTCTGGTTCGGACGGTACAACGAGCGGGCGGAAATGACGGTGCGGATCGTGCGCACCATCCTCGACAGTTCGGTGGAGATCGACGGCAGCCTATCTGCGCAGGGCAACGTGCTGCAGGGCCTGATCGGGATGCTCGTCGCGCGCGGGGCAATCGCGCCGAAGACGTCCGGCCAGCCCGCCGCGGCCATCTGCGCCGCCGCACTGTCCGATGCCGCCGAACCGGGCAGTGCCGCCGCCCTGCTGCATCGCCGCCAGGAAGTGGGCCTTTCCCTGCGCGAGCGCTTTGCGCGTGACTTCTGGCGCATCGTCAGCCGGCCGATGCCGATGGTCGACATGCGCAGGCCGCAGAGCATGCTTTCGACGGTGCGCTGGCTGACCGAACATTTCAGCGCGCTGGCCGGGCTCGTTTCGGAAAACATGGTGCGCAGCGCTGCCTGGCGTTTCCTCGAGATCGGCAAGCGGCTTGAGCGCGCGCAGGCGCTGTGCCGCACGGTCAACTGCCTGGTGCGCGACGAGGATGACAGTGAGGTGCTGGGCGCCTTGCTGGACTTGTGCGACAGCCAGATCATCTACGGCTCGCGCTATCTCTCGCAGCCGATGATCAATCCGGTGCGCGACCTCGTCCTGCTCGACCCCGACAATCCGCGCGCGCTTGTCTTCCAGGTGGCCGAGATCGTCGCTCATCTCGAAGCCTTGCCAAGCGTCAGCGACGACAATCTGCCCGAGCCGCCCTTGCGCGCGGCGCGGGCGCTTTTCGGCGAACTTCAGGCCGCGGCGGCGCAGGACATGACCTCGGATCGGCTGGCCGACATCGAATCGCGCCTGCTTGAGCTTTCCGATGCCATCTCCGTGCGCTATTTCCTGCAATTCGATCGCGACGAGGCAGAGAAGCGAACGCGACTTTTGTAATGCGCTATTCCGTCAGTCATATCACGACGCTGGATTACGCAGCGCCGGTCAGTCTTGCGCAGTTCAACGTGCGGCTGCGTCCGGCGGCGTGGCCGGGACAGGCGGTGGGCGATTTTACCCTGAGCGTCGATCCGCAGCCGGCCCAGATCGTCGACAGCGACGGCGGCTATTACATAAACGAATCGCGCTTCACGCTGCGGCAGCCGATCCGTCACCTGCAGATCGAGAGCCGTTTCACGGTCGAGAAGGAATCGCTTCCCTTCTTCGTGACCGGGGCGCCGGGCCCCGATCTGGCGGAGATCCGCGAAACCGCGATGAAGCTGCCCGACCTTTCGCCGCTGGGTCCGGCCTCGTACATCTATGCCTCGCCGATCGCCGCGCCCGAGCGTGACATTGCCTTGTGGGCGAGCGGGTTCCTGACCGAAACGATGCCGGTGATGGAAGCGGGGCGCATGCTGATGGACACCATCCACCAGCAGTTCGCCTACGATGCCAAGGCCACGGCAACCGACACGCCGCCGATCGAGGCGTTCAACAATCGCCACGGGGTCTGCCAGGACTTCAGCCACATCATGATCATCGCCGCGCGGGCGCACGGCATACCCGCCGCCTATGTGAGCGGCTACCTGCGCACGATTCCGCCGCCGGGGCAGGCGCGGCTGGTCGGGGCCGATGCCATGCATGCCTGGGTCAACCTGTGGTGCGGGGAGGACCTGGGCTGGGTCGGATTCGACCCGACCAACGCGATGTTGGCGGATACCGACCACATCTTCATCGGCATGGGGCGCGACTATGGCGATGTCGCGCCGCTCGACGGGACGTTCCGTGGCGGGGCGCAGCAGAGCATGCACTTTTCCGTCGACGTCGCCCCGCTGGACTGAGCTTTCACGCACCATGGAATGGATCGTGGCGGGCGCCGCATGGTTGCTGCTTATCAACTTCGTGACGTTCGCCAGCTTCGGCTTCGACAAGGTGCGGGCCCGCAAGGGTGGGCGGCGCGTGCCTGAATTCGATCTACTGCTGATGGCGCTGCTGGGCGGCAGTCCAGCTGCTTTTGCGGCGCGCTGGGCATTCCGGCACAAGACCCGCAAGCAGCCGTTCTCATGGCGCCTGTCCGTCATTGCCGCCCTGCAGGTGGGTGCGCTGATCGGGCTGGTTTTCGCTCAGGCGCCTTTCCTGCCTGCCTAGGCCAGCGGCGTGCTACCCGTTCACAAGGAACGGGGTGTGTGCAGGGTGGCTGGCTCCTGCGGGAAGATCCCGGCCAACGCGAGCGCCGCGCCGAGCTTCGAGAGCGTTTCGAGCACGTCGCCAACGCTATCCTCGAGCACGAGCAGGTCCAGCGTATCCCGAGTCGCACCGGGGCCGCGATCGCGCAACGAGGTCACGAGTTTGAGAATCAGCGCTTCGTGCTCGGATACATGCTCGCAGGGCAGCGGGCAGAAGGCGAACGTCTCCAGCGCATCGCGATTGAACAGCAACATGGCGCGGTGGAAGGGCTGGAGCCCGCCGATCATCCGCTAGCGCGCGAAAGCCGGGGCCAGGGTCTGCGCCGGGCAGCGCTTGCTGGCGATGGCCGTGACCCATGCGCGCATCGACCAGACGAGGAAGCGGCTGCCTTCATCGAGGGCGCTCAGGGGGCGATCGACATATTGATACATCAGGCAGACTCCAAAGGGTTGCAAATGCGAATGATTATCATTAGCTAGTGATACGTGGCTGACGCGCTTCGTCAAGCCCCTCAGGAGCGGCAATTGTCATGGGTTGTCGTTCTCATCCTGCACCTTGGCCGGGGCCGCCCTCCAGTGACCCACCCAATGCCCCGGCCAACTTTTCCCACCTTATGAGTCCGTTATCCCGGGGTTCTGCCGGGCTTTTGCGCAAGGTTGTCCACAGGCTGCGGCCAGGTGCGACACGATGCCTGCCTGACACCGGCTCTTGATCGATGCGGACTGGAGAGTTGGGGGAAAGGGCTGGCAGGCCTCAGCCGCGCGCGGCGCGCACGGCTGCGCCGCCGGCGAAGGGCGCGATGGCCAGCAGGACGAGGCTGGCCGCGGCAGTCAAGGCCAGGCCGCTTTCGCCGCCAAGCGACAGACTGCCCGCGCCGAAGATCAGCAGCGGTACGGCCATCGGGATGACCAGCAGGCCCGAGAGCGCCGCGCCTCCGCGCAGTCCTGCAGTCAGGGCCGCCACGGTCACGCCAAGGGCCGCAAGGCCCGGTGTGCCGGCCAGCAGTCCGATTTCGACGATTCGCAGCGTCTGGGCATCGATGCCCAGCAGCGCCGAAGCGGGAAGGGCCGCCAGCATGAGCGGCGGCCCGAAGCTGAGCCAATGGGCCAGCACCCGCACGGTGATCACCATTTCCTCGGAAATGCCGCGCAGGGCCCACTGGTCGAACATGCCCTGTTCGATGTCGGGTTCGATCAGGCGGTCGAGCGGCAGGATCGCGGCGAGCAGGGCAGCGACCCAGATCACCCCGCCGCCGGTGCGCTCCAGCAGGCGGGCGTCAGGGCCAACGGCGAAGGGATAGAGCATCGCCACGGACAGGAAGAACAGGATCGGCAGTACCGCGCCGCCGCCGCGTCCGCCCAGCAGCAGGCGTGCAAGATCGCGGCGCAGCAGGGCTGAGAAGCGGCCGCTCATGCCGCGTAGTCCGCGAGGGCCAGCTTTTCCATGCCGGGCAGGGAGAATGTCTGGTGCGAGGCAATCAGGGCGATCCCGCCTGCCGCACAGTGTTCCGCTGTCAGTTGCTCGGTCAGTTCCACGGCATGTCCGTCGAGTCCGTTGAGCGGCTCATCGAGGAGCCAGATCGGCGCCTTCTGCCCGATCAGGCGCGAGAGCGCGGCGCGCTTCTTCTGGCCGGTTGAAAGGTAGCGCACCGGCACGTCCAGCAGGCCGGCAAGGCCAAGGCGCGCCAGTCCGTTGTCCGCTGCGTTGTCGATCCCCTGCCAGAAGTCCAGCGCCTTGCCGAGCGGGAGGTGCGGGTCGAGGGCGGGGCGTTCGTCGACGAGGCCGATGGTGCCTTGCGATTCGACCGAACCGGCATAGGCGGGCGCAAGACCGGCGACGATGCGCAGCAGGCTCGATTTGCCGATGCCGTTGCTGCCTGCAACCTGCAGCGCCTGTCCGGCGTTGAGGGTCAGGGAAAGATTACGAAACAACAGCCTGTCCCCACGTCGACACGCGAGATCCCGGACGACGATAAAGGCCTCTTGCATGGAGGCAGTCGATAGTGGAAAGGCGGCGAACTGCCAAGGAGACCATAATGGCGATCGAGCGACTATCTGGTGCGAAGTTGGACGAGGTGCTGGCAGGGCTGCCGGGGTGGTCGCTTCGCGAGGATGGCCTTGCCATTACCCGCGAGCTCAAGTTCGCGGATTTCAACGAGGCTTTCGGGTTCATGACCCGGGTCGCGATCCAGGCCGACAAGGTCGATCACCACCCCGAATGGTTCAACGTCTACAATCGCGTCGTGATCACGCTCACGACTCACGATGCCGACGGCCTCAGTCAGCGCGACGTGGACCTGGCGTCGTTCATCGACGGCCTCGCTCCGGCTACCTGATCCATTCGGTCTCGCTCCATGGATGAGCGTTTCCTCAATCGGCCGCTTTCGGTCGTCCTCGATTTCGTGCGCTTCGGCGCAGCACTGCTCGTCGCCCTGGGCCACGCGGTGCAACTGGGCCTGTACGCCGGCGACTTTCCCTTCGGCGTGCGCATGCAGCACTATTGCGTCATCGTCTTCTTCGTCCTCTCCGGGCTGGTGATCAGCAGTTCGGTGCTCGGCGGGCGGTCAGACCTGCGCCGCTTTGCGATCTCGCGATTTTCGCGGATCCTGCCTGTGGCGGTCCCGGCGCTACTGTTCGGCCTCCTGGCCGCCTATGTGCTGGCGGGGCCTGCGCATGTGCCCATAGACAACAGTCCGAACGAGGCGGCCGAGGTCGCCGAGCGCTTCATTCCGCCGCTTGCTTTCGTCAGCGCCTGGCCGGGCATGCCTGCGCCGGTCTGGAATCCCCCTTATTGGTCGCTGTGCTACGAAGTCTGGTACTACGCGATCTTCGCGCTGGCCTTCTTTCTGCGCGGTTGGGGGCGCTATGTGGCGACCGGACTTGCCTGCCTGCTGGCAGGGCCTTCGATTCTGCTGCTCATGCCGGTCTGGCTGGTCGGCGTCGCGCTGACTCATTTCGGCCTCGTGCGGCGCGTGCCGCTTGCGCTCGCGCCGATCCTGCTCGTCCTGTGCCCGCTTCTGGCGCTCCAGCTGTTCGAAATCGACCGCGAGGTGCTGATCCCCTTCCTCAAGTCCTGGTGGCCTTTCGCGATCCAGTGGTCGGTCTGGGCGGTTGCCGATCTTGCGATGGCGCTGATCATGGCGCTGGCGATCCTGGCCGCCCGGCCCCTGGTCACCGCGCTGGAGCCGCAGGTCATGCGCCTTGCCGGGCTTGCGCAGGGCCTCGCCGGTTTCTCCTTCACGCTCTACCTGTTCCACTGGCCGCTCATCCAGTTCCTGCTCTCTCACGGCTTGGGTCGGACCGAGAGCGTTCCGGAGTTCACCGCACTGCTGGCGCTGGTCGTCGGCGCCTGCGCGGCGATCTCGATCCTGACCGAGCGTCAGTCGCCCCGGCTGCGCCGCTGGATCGAGGCGAAATTTCCTGCGCGCGCCAGCCTGCCGGTCGCGATCCTTCCGGCCTGATCAGAGGGCGGCGTTGTTGTAGCAGTGCCAGGTGAAGATGGCAGCGCTGCCGCGGTGCGGGCGCCAGTTTTCTGCCAGTTCGCGGGTTTCCTTCTCGCTTGGGCGTGCATCGAGACCGAGTATCCGGTGCAGCCCGGACTGCACGGCGAGGTCACCGGCCGGCCAGATGTCGGGGCGGCCCTCGGCGAAGAGAAGGTAGATCTCGGCAGACCAGCGGCCGATGCCCTTGATCCGCACGAGGTCGGCAATCGCTGCCTCGTCGTCTTCGGGCAGGTTCTCCAGGTCCAGTGCGCCGGCCACGACCAGCTCGCAAAGCGATCGCGCATAGCCCTGCTTCTGGCGCGAGAGGCCGCAGCCGCGCAGGGCATCGAAGTCGGCCTCCAGCAGCGCATCGGGGGGCAGGCCTTGGCCCAGTAGCGCCTCGAGCCGGGACCAGACCGAAGCTGCGGCAGCCACACTTACCTGCTGGCCGACGATGGTGCGCAACAGCGTTGCATAACCGCGCTGGCGAATCCGCGGTTCGGGATAGCCCGCCAGGTCCAGCGCCCGCGCGAACCCGGGCTCCCGCGCCGCGAGAGCATCGAGTCCAAGTTTAATGGTGTTGGCGTTCAGGCCCATGCTTCGATTGCCTTGCAAATGGTCTGCACCGCGATTAGCAGCCTAGGCCAAGTGCTGAAACACGCCAAATTGCGCTATGTCGAGATTTAAAGGGGACCCCTGAGAATGCCGCAGATTACCGTCGTCAACCAGTCGGGTGAAGAATCCAGCGTCGAGGCCAGCGAAGGTCGTACCCTGATGGAAGTTATCCGCGACAGCGGTTTCGACGAACTTCTGGCGCTTTGCGGCGGCTGCTGCTCGTGCGCGACCTGCCACGTCCACATCGATCCGGCCTTCATGGAGAAGCTGCCGGAGATGAGCGAAGACGAGAACGACCTGCTCGACAGCTCGGATCACCGCAACGAGTACTCGCGTCTCTCGTGCCAGATTCCGGTCACCGGCGCCCTCGAAGGCCTGAAGGTGACGATCGCACAGGAAGACTGAGCTTTTCCGCGCTGGAAGTTTGAATTGAGGGGGGTAAGGCGCAATTCGTTTGCGCCTTGCGCTCCGAATTCCTAATTCCCGGTCATGACCGTACCGCAAGCCAAACGCGCCACGCTCGATCTTATCGGCAACACGCCGCTCGTCCTGCTCAAGGGACCTAGCGAGGCTGCCGGTTGCGAGATTTGGGGCAAGTGCGAATTCGCCAACCCGGGCGCCTCGGTGAAGGACCGCGCCGCGCTGTGGATCGTGCGCGATGCCGAAGCGCGCGGAACCCTGCAGCCGGGCGGCACGATCGTCGAGGGTACGGCGGGCAATACCGGTATCGGTCTTGCACTCGTCGCCAATGCGCTGGGCTACAAGACCGTCATCGTCATGCCCGAGACGCAGTCGCGCGAGAAGATGGACACGCTGCGCGCGCTCGGCGCGGAGCTTGTCCTGGTACCTGCCGCGCCGTTCTCGAACCCCGGGCACTTCGTGCACACCTCGCGCCGCATCGCCGAGGAGACCGAAAACGCAGTCTGGGCCAACCAGTTCGACAATATCGCCAATCGCAAGGCGCACATCGAATCGACCGCGCCCGAACTGTGGGAGCAGATGGGCGGCCGGATCGACGGCTTCACCTGCGCGGCCGGCACCGGCGGCACGATCGCGGGCACCGGGCTTGGCCTCAAGGCGCTCGACGAGAAGGTGACGGTTGCCCTGACCGACCCCCACGGCGCGGCGCTCTACAACTATTACGCCTGCGGTGAACTGAAGGCGGAAGGCTCCTCGGTTGCCGAAGGCATCGGGCAGGGCCGCATCACCGCCAATCTCGAAGGCGCTCCGATCGACACCCAGTTCCGCATCTCGGATGAGGAAGGGCTGGAGTGGGTGACGCGCCTGCTCGCCGAAGAAGGCCTGTGTCTTGGCCTGTCCTCCGGCATCAACGTGGCGGGGGCGGTTGCGCTGGGCAAGCAGTTGGTGGCCCAGGGCAATACGGATGCGCGCGTCGCGACGATCCTGTGCGATACGGGCTTCCGTTATCTGTCCACGCTTTACAACCCGGAATGGCTGGAAGCGAAGGGCTTGCCGGTCTTCCCTTGGTTGGCAAGGTAAGTTAGAACTCCTGCCGATGGCAGGGCACTATCCGCCTCCTATGGTCGAACCGATCACGACCCCGCAGCACTATGTGCCGCCTTCCGCGCGCGACTTGCGCTCACAGGCGGTGCATCGCCTGCAGGTGGGCGCTTTCGGGCTGTGCGCGATGCTGCTGCTGGTCGGGCTTGCCAACATCATCACCGACCGGGTCGACCGCAATACCGATGTCGAGGATCCGATCCACGAAGTGGTCGCGGTCGATGCCAAGCCCAAGAAGGCCGCGTCCGATCCGCTGGCCGACATCGGCGTCGTTCCGGCTTCCGATCCCACGCCCACCCCCACGCCCACCCCGACTGTGACAGCAGGGCCGCGGCCTGCGCCGATGCAGAGCGGAGAGGCCGCACCTCTCGTTGATCAGTAGTCGCAAGGCGCTGCTGGCGCTGCTGGCGCCTTGTCTCGCCTTGGCGGGATGCAACCTGTTCGGCGGATCGGATGCAGCGGGGAAAAGTGGGGAGGCGCAAGCGCCTGTGCCACTGGGGGTCTATTCGAGCCTTCCGTTGCTTTGGGGTGAGAGCGATGACATTCGCGGTTTCCTCTCGAGCGACAAGGATCAGGGCTGGGCGCATGCCTTCGTTCAGGCGCGGGCCGGGCTTGTGCCGCTGGACCATCTGGCAGACGCTTCGGGAGCATTGCCTCTGGCGAAGGATCACGTCCTTTTGCTGGCTCAGCCGCGGCCTCTGACGCCGCAGGAAAATGTCGCGCTCGACGATTGGGTCAATGCCGGGGGCAGGGTTCTGCTCTTTGCCGATCCCATGCTCACGGCTCATTCGATATTCGCGCTGGGCGATGCGCGGCGCCCGCAGGATATCGCGATGCTCTCGCCGATCCTGGGGCGATGGGGCCTTGAGCTCGAGTTCGACGAATCGCAGCAACCCGGTGAGCGTCTTGTAGAGCTCGAGGCCGGTGCGGTCCCGGTGAACCTGCCGGGGCGCTTCCGGCTCAGGCAGGAAGATGGATACTGCACGCTGGAAGCAGCGGGGTTCCTGGCCGATTGCCGGGTGGGGAAAGGGCGGGTCGTCGCGCTGGCGGATGCCGCCCTGTTCGAGGATTCGCGCGATCTGCGCGACGCGGAAAGCCGCGGCAAGCTGCTGGACGCGCTGTTGACCCGGGTTTCGGTGGGGATCGGGCGGGAATAACCGGTGTGACCCGGGGATGGCGCGGGTGAGCCTGCTTATATCTAAAAATACACATTAAAAACAGTACTTTATATGGGTCATGATTTCTCATCGAGGAGTGGTGATCCCATGGGATCGCCGCATTTCGTCGCAAATTCGGCGGAAAAAACCGGCTGATCCCCGATTTTCCCTTTCGTCCCCAAATTTCCCGCGATACAAAGACAGCCAATCGGAATGGTTGAGTCTCGCCGTGTTCATGCGTGAGCACGGAACCCGATGGCGTGAGCGCGCGGTCGGGGCGGGGTCAGTCATTGTTCCGAGACTTGGACCCTCAGGGGGAAATGGGGCGGCATGGCTGGGCAGCCATACATCTACAACGGACAGGGCTTTTCGCTTCAACGCGACAAGAACCGTTTCGTGCTGCCCAACGTCTTTCGCGGCACCGTGCGCGAATCCAGCGGCAAGGACCTGGTCTGCCTGATGCCGCACGATCGTTGGCCCTGCCTCATGGGCTTTGGCCTTTCGCGCATCGCCGACTTCGAGCAGGAGCTCAAGGAAATGCAGGACGTCGCCCTGCGCGCGGGCAGGGAATTCGACGCCGAGAAGCGCGCCAGCGACATCTATTCCTCCTACGAGGTCCCCTTCGACGGCAGCGGCCGCTTCGTTCTGCCCGACGATCTCGTCGCGCTCGCCGAAATCTCCGACCAGCTCTACTTCCGCGGCAACGGCAAGTTCTTCACCGTATGGGCGCCCGAGCAGCTCTACGCGATGGAAGACGACTGGAAGGCGGCAAAGACCGCCTGCCGCAGCCTTGCGGAAAAGGAACTGGCAAAGGCGCGCAAGAAATGACGGCGCCCCAAGACCATATGCCCGAGCACTCCGAGGAGCACGTTCCCCATGTCCCGGTGCTTCTCGACGAAGTCGTCGCCGCCCTGAACCCCCAGGGCGGCGACGTCATCGTGGATGCCACGTTCGGAGCGGGCGGCTACACCCGGCGCCTGCTTGATGCCGGGGCGACGGTCCATGCTTTCGATCGCGATCCCGATGCCATTGCCGCGGTCGAACGCAACCGTGGAAAATGGCCCGAGCTGGACAGCGATCCGCCGCGGCTCGTCTTGCACCCCAGGCGCTTCTCGGAAATGGTCGAGGGCCTGGGAGAATCCGGCGTTTCCGGGGTGGATGGCGTCGTCATGGACATCGGTGTTTCCTCGATGCAGCTCGATCAGGCGGAGCGCGGCTTCGCCTTCGGTTCCGATGGCCCGCTCGACATGCGCATGTCGCAGCAGGGGCTTTCGGCTGCGGACTTCGTGAACGAGGCGGACGAGGCCGAGATCGCCGACGTGCTCTACCTCTACGGGGAAGAGCGTCAGTCGCGCCGGATCGCCCGCGCCATCGTCGCTGCACGGCCGCTGGCCACCACCGGGGAACTGGCCCGGGTGGTGCGCAAGGCCCTTGGCTACAATCCGAAGTACAAGGGCGCAAACGCCCCTAAGGATCCGGCAACGCGGACCTTCCAGGCCATACGAATCCATGTGAACGGAGAGCTCGACGAGCTCGATGCAGGCCTTTCGGGCGCAGAAAACCTGCTCAATCCGGGCGGCCGCCTTGCGGTCGTCACCTTCCACAGCCTCGAGGATCGCAAGGTAAAGCGCTTCCTGCGCGATGCCAGTGGCGGCGGGGCTTCCACTTCCCGTCACCTGCCGCAGGTCGGTAGCGGTTCGGTGGCCACTTTCACCAAGCTGTCGAAGGCAATCCGGCCTGGCGAGGCCGAACTCGACGCTAACCCCAGATCCCGATCCGCCACTCTGCGCAGCGCCGTGCGCACCGATGCCCCCGCCAGAGATACCCACAGGAGCGCAGCATGAACCTCACCCGCGATCGCGTACATTCGATCGGCTGGATCTCGGTGCTGCTGGTCTGCGGCGCGATGACGATCGGCCTGACCCTGCGGGTGAATGCGGTGAAGAGCCAGGTGCACGATGCCGAGAAGAGCATCGTCTACGTGCAGCGCGACATCGACTTCCTGGAGACGGAGTTCCAGACGCGCTCGAACCAGCAGGCGCTCAAGCAGCTCAACGATCTCGAGTTCGGCTACAAGGCGCCGGGTGCTGGACAGTACATCGAGGGCGAGCGCCAGCTTGCCGCGCTGGGCAAGGCGGCGGCGCCGGGCGCGCCCGAACCGATCCGCTATGCCAATGCCGAAGCGCCTGCCGACAAGGCTTCGGAAAGCTCGTTGCTGGCGATGGTTTCGCCGGTCAGCGGCGCCACTGCGGCAGTGCCGGAAAAGGCTGAAAAGTCTCAGGAAACGGCAACCAAGGACCTCGATCCCGAACTCAAGGCGCTAAAGCATGACGCTGCCAGCCTGAGCAAGCGCCTGGCCCGCATCGAACTGGCGGAGGCTGCCCAGCAGTGACCGCGATTGCGATCCCGACAACGATATCGTCAGGAAGGCGCAAGCTCGTCAACGTCCGCCAGCGCTCGCTGCTTGTCGCCAAGCTGCGCACGCTCTGGATCCTGGGCGTTTTCGTGCTTGTGGGCACCTGCGCGCTGCTCAGGATCGTCTATCTCGGGATGACCGGTGTTTCCGCGCACGACGGCAGCCTTTCCGACCTGCTCGTGCCCGACCGGGGTGAAATCGTCGATCGCAACGGCGTGCCGCTGGCGCGCGAGTTCCGTGCCTATTCGCTGTGGTTCAATCCGCGCGCGATGACCGAGGGCGACGCGCTGATACACACGCCCGACGAAGTGGCCGACGGACTGCTGCGCATCTTCCCCGATCTCGACCGCGCACAGGTGCTTGAGCGTCTGAAGTCGGGCAAGGCAGGCTACATCCGCAAGTCGATCCTTCCCGAGGACGCGAACAAGGTCCACGCTCTGGGCGAACCGGCGCTGGAATTTCCGCTCGAGGCGACGCGCTACTATCCGCAAGGCTCGATGGCCGCGCACGTGCTCGGCTATGTCGACAGCTACGGCAAGGGCAAGGTCGGCATGGAAGAGGCCTTCGACGACAAGCTCGTCTCGCCCGAGGGGCGCACTCATCCTGCCGTCCTCTCGATCGACTTTCGCGTGCAGAGCGCGCTGGAAGACGAACTCGGCCGCGCCATGGCGGAATCGAAGGCCAAGGGCGCCGGCGGCGTGATCCTCGACGTCGATACCGGCGAAGTGCTGGCGCTCGCCTCGCTGCCCTCGTTCGACCCGAACCACGTCAAGCCGACCGACATGGTCATTTCCGAAGAGCAGGCCAGGCTCGGCGAGGTGCCTCACGGCTTCAACCGCGTCACCAACCAGGTCTATGAACTGGGTTCCACCTTCAAGCCGCTGGCGGTGGCATCGGCGATGGATGCCGGCACGATCACCGATCTTGGCCGTCGCTGGTCGGCGCACCCGCTGCATGTCGGGCGCTTCACGATCAAGGACAGCCACGCGATGGGCGATTCGCTCAACGTGGCCGAAACCCTGATCCATTCCTCGAACGTGGTGACCGCGCAGATTGCCGACGAACTGGGCGGCGTGCGCCTCAAGAAGACGATGGAAGCGCTGGGCATGGATCGCCGCCCCGACATCGAGCTTCCCGCGCGCGGTTTCCCGATCTGGCCCAAGGGCGAATGGCCGCGCCTGCGCACGATGACGGTGTCCTACGGGCACGGCATCGCCGTTACCCCGCTGCATCTGGCCAGCGCCTATGCCGCGCTCGTCAATGGCGGGATCTGGCGTCCGGCGACGCTCAAGAAGCTCGATCCGTCCGACATTCCGGCCGGACACCGCGTGTTCAAGGCCTCGACCAGCGCACGCAGCCGCCAGCTCCTGCGCATGATCGTGCGCTACGGTACCGGCCGCAAGGGCGATGCCCCGGGCTTCCGCATCGGCGGCAAGACCGGCTCGGCCGAAAAGCCGGGTGCGGGCGGATATCGCCACCACTCGCTGATCTCGACCTTCGCTTCGGCTTTCCCGATGGACAAGCCGCGCTTCGTCGTGATCGCCATGCTCGACGAGCCGCAGGGCACGCAGGCCACCTCATTCCAGCGCACGGCGGCCTGGAACGCCGCGCCGGTCATCGGCCGCGTCGTCCCGCGTATCGGCCCGATCCTGGGCATCATGCCCGACGAAACGCGCGACATCGACATTTCCGATCTCAAGCCGCTCATCCCCAACGAAGTGCGTGCGTCAGAGGCTGACGGCGAATGAAACTGACCGATCTTTGCTCTGCAGCCGGCATCGCCCTGACCGAGAGCGGTGAGGCGACGGTGACCGGCTTCGCCATCGATCATCGCAAGGTCGCGCCCGGCACTGTCTTCGGCGCCTTCCGCGGTGCGAAGTTCAACGGCGAGGATTTCATCGCTGCTGCCATCGAAGCCGGCGCGGTCGCCGTGGTTGCCGCGCCCGATGCGACGGTGGAAGGCGCAATCCACTTTGCCGATGCCGAGCCGCGCAGGCTTTTCGCCCGCCTGGCCGCACAGTTCTTCACGCCCGTGCCGCAGGCACTGGTCGCGGTGACCGGCACCAACGGCAAGACCTCCACGGTCGAACTGACACGCCAGATCTGGCGCATGGCCGGCATTCGCGCCGCCTCCATCGGCACCCTTGGCGTGACCACCAGCGACGAGACGGTCTCGACCGGGCTGACCACGCCCGACATCGTCACTTTCCTCGGCAACCTCTCCGGCCTGGCGCGTGAGGGCGTTACCCACGTTGCCTACGAGGCATCGAGCCACGGCCTTTCGCAGTTCCGCATCGAAGGGCCGCGCGTCGCGGCCGGGGCCTTCACCAACCTCAGCCGAGACCACCTCGACTATCATGCGACGATGGAAGAGTACTTCGCCGCCAAGATGCGTCTGTTCGACGAAGTGGTGGTTGACGGCGGCACGGCAGTCGTCTGGGCGGACGATGCGTGGTCCGACAGGGCGATCGAACATGCCGCCAAGCGCGGACTGAAGCTGTTTACCGTCGGCACGAAGGGCGAGCATATCCGCCTCCTCGGCCGCACGCCCGGCGGGCTCGGGCAGAAGTTGGAGATCGAGTACGCAGGCACGAACCACACTATCGATCTGCCGCTGATCGGCGCATACCAGGCCGCCAATTCCCTGGTCGCGGCGGGACTCGTGCTGGCGACCGGAGGCGAGGCGCATGCCACCTTCGACGCGCTCAAGCGCCTGCAGACGGTGCGGGGCCGAATCGAGCGCGCGGCGATCACGCCGTCCGGCGCTCCGGTCTATGTCGACTATGCGCATACGCCCGATGCACTGGAAGCCGCGATTGCCGCGCTTCGTCCTCACGTTGCCGGGCGCCTGATCGTTGTGTTCGGTGCGGGCGGCGACCGCGACACGGGCAAGCGCCCGGAAATGGGCAAGGTTGCGGCAGATGGCGCGGATCTCGCGATCGTCACCGACGACAACCCGCGCGGCGAGGATCCCGCCGCGATCCGGTCCATGGTCCTGGCAGGCATGCAGGACAGGGGCCGGGAAATCGGCGACAGGCGGGAGGCCATCGGCGCCGCCCTCGGGGAAGCCGGAGCCGGCGATATCGTCCTGATCGCCGGCAAGGGACATGAGCAAGGACAAATCATCGGCAGCGGCGCAGATGTGCGCGTCCTGCCATTCGACGATGTCACGGTTGCCAGGGAAATGGCTGGCGCACTGGGGAGGTAGAAGACGATGAACGCTGTTGCCCGGATTCTCGACTGGCCTGCTGAACTGTCGGATGAGAACCCGTCTGCGCTGTGGGACGCGGTTGCGATCGCGCGCGCGGTCAAGGGCACGGCGAATGCCGAATTCACCGTTTCCGGTGTCGAGATCGACAGCCGCGACGTCCAGCCCGGAGACCTGTTCTTCGCCTTGAAGGGGGAGAGCATGGACGGGCACCGTTTCGTCGAGATGGCCTTTGCCAAGGGCGCTGCAGCCGTCGTCGTCGACCGTCCCGTGGACGGCCCTCACATCCTCGTGAAGGACACGACCGAAGCGCTGGAGAAGCTGGGTGCAGCCGCACGCCAGCGCGCGCGCGGTCCGATCATCGGCGTGACCGGATCGGTCGGCAAGACCGGCGTCAAGGAATCGATTTTCGCGGCTCTCGATCGCTCCAGCCGCGGCGACGCGCATCGCTCGGTCAAGAGCTACAATAACCACGTCGGCGTTCCGCTCAGCCTTGCGCGCATGCCTAGCCGCGCGCGCTTCGGCATCTTCGAGATGGGCATGAACCACGCCGGCGAGATCGCCGCGCTGACCCGGCAGGTGCGCCCGCACGTTGCGGTGATCACCACCATTGCCCCGGCCCACATCGAGATGCTGGGCTCCGAAGAAGCGATTGCCGATGCCAAGGCCGAGATCTTCCAGGGACTGGAGGAAGGCGGCACGGCGGTGATCCCGGCGGACAGCCCGCATTTCCTGCGCCTGCGCGATGCGGCGGTGGCATGTGGGGCGAAAGTGGTGTCGTTCGGCAAGGCCGCCGATGCCGACGTTCGCCTTCTTGATACCGTTTCGGCCATCGGCGGCGGTTCGCTGGTAACGGTGGACATGGGCGACCGCCGCGTCTGCTACACCGTCGCTGCCCCGGGCGAACACTGGGTAATGAATTCGCTTGCCGTCATGGCGGCAGTACGCGCGGTCAAGGGAGACCTTGGCGCAGCTGGCGTGGCGCTCGCCGAAATGGGCGGCCTTCCGGGCCGCGGTGCGCGCGTCGAGATCGACGTTCCGGGCGGCGAGGCCGACGACGAAGGCCAACGCAAGGCGCTGCTGATCGACGAGAGCTACAACGCCAATCCGGCCTCGATGCGCGCGACGCTGGCCCAGCTCGGCCGCACTCCGGCGCGTCGCCGGATCGCCGTGCTCGGTGCGATGAAGGAGCTGGGCAGCCACGGGCCTGACTATCATGCCGCCCTGGCCGAACCGATCCGCGAGGCGGGCGTCGACTACGCCGTGCTCGTCGGAGAGGAAATGGCGCCGCTCGCCAAGGTCCTCGACGAAGGGGAATTGGGGAAATCGGAAGGCGCGAAACTTGGCAAAACCGTGGCTTTCGCGCATTGCGGCAGTGTAGGGGAAGCTGTCGATGCCTTGCGCGCATTCGGACTTGAGCGGGATGATGCAATCCTTGTCAAAGGTTCGAATTCGGTGGGCCTCGCTTCCCTCGTGACCGCGCTCAGCAAGCAGGAAGGGTAGGGGTTCACCCCGCAAGATGCTGTATCTTTTCGCAGAATGGTTTCATTTCGAAGGGCTGGCCAACCTCTTTCGCTACCAGTCGTTCCGCTCCGGCGCCGCGCTGATGACGGCTCTCGTCATCGGTCTGATCATCGGGCCGAAGTTCATCAACATGCTGCGAATCCGCCAGGGCAAGGGCCAGCCGATCCGTGAGGACGGCCCGCAATCTCACCTCGCCAAGCGCGGCACGCCCACGATGGGCGGGCTGATGATCCTGATCGCGGTGATCGTGTCGATGCTGCTGTACATGGACATGTCCAACCCCTTCGTCTGGGCCTGCGTGGCCGTGACGGTGGGTTTCGGCGCCATCGGTTTCATGGACGACTACGACAAGGTGTCGAAGAGCAGCCACAAGGGCGTGCCCGGACGAGTGCGCCTGGCGATGGAATTCGTGGTCGCGGGCATTGCCGCCTACATCATCGTCAGCCAGCTCAACACCAACCTCTATGTGCCGTTCCTTTCGGGTCGCTATATTCCGCTGGGGCCGTTCTACTACGTTTTCGCTGCATTCGTGATCGTCGGTGCCGGCAATGCCGTGAACCTGACGGACGGGCTCGACGGCCTTGCGACGATGCCGGTGATCATCGCTGCAGGCACCTTCGCGATCATCTGCTATCTCGCGGGCCGCGTCGACTATGCGACCTACCTCGGCATTCCCCACGTGCCGCGCGCCGGTGAACTGGCGATCTTCTGCGCCGGTATCATGGGGGCAGGGCTGGCCTTCCTGTGGTTCAACGCCCCGCCGGCGGCCGTCTTCATGGGCGACACCGGCAGTCTGGCACTTGGCGGCGCGCTGGGCGCCATCGCCGTGGCCGCTCATCACGAGATCGTGCTGGCCGTCGTCGGCGGCCTGTTCGTCCTCGAAGCGGCCTCGGTGATCATCCAGGTCTTCTGGTTCAAGCGGACCGGAAGGCGCGTGTTCCGCATGGCGCCGATCCACCACCACTTCGAACAGAAGGGGTGGAAGGAATCGACGGTCGTGATCCGCTTCTGGATCATCTCGATCGTGCTTGCCGTAATCGGCCTGTCCACGCTGAAGCTGCGATAAGGGGACAGGCGTGATCGTCTCCCCCGCCTTTGCCGGTAAACGATACGCGGTCCTCGGGCTTGCCCGCTCGGGGATGACCGCTGTCGAGACCTTGCTGGCCAGCGGGGCGCACGTCATGGCCTGGGACAACCGCGACGAGCCCCGGCAGGCCCTGGCTGGCCGCGTCGAACTGGCCGACCCGGTGACGGCGGACATTTCCGGCTACGACGGCGTGGTCGTCTCGCCCGGAATCCCGCTGAACCGCCATCCCATCGCTTCTGCCGCGCAGCGCGCCGGAGTGCCGGTGATCGGCGACATCGAGCTTTTCGCGCTGGCGCGGCCCAGCCTGCCTGCCCATCGCGTGGTTGGCATAACCGGCACCAACGGCAAGTCGACGACCACTTCGCTGGTTCATCACCTGCTCGAAAAGGCCGGCGTGCCCGCGCGCATGGGCGGCAATATCGGCGTGCCCATTCTCGGTACCGATCCGCTTCCCGAAGGGGGCGTCTATGTGCTGGAGCTTTCGAGCTACCAGATCGATCTGACGCGCAGCCTTGACTGCGACGTGGCCGCGCTGCTCAACATCACGCCCGACCACCTCGATCGCTATGACGGCTTTGCGGCCTATGCGGCGTCCAAGGCCAGGCTCTTCACGATGCAGGGGGCCGAGCATGACGCGGTCTTCGGCAGCGGCGATGCGGAAACCGCCGCCATCGCCAGCACCGAGGCGAACAGGCGCGGTCTCGATCACGTCCGCATCGTCGATGGCGCCAAGCTCACGACGCTGCAGAAGAAGTGGCCCTCGCTGCAGGGGCCGCACAACCTGCAGAATGCGGCCGTCGCCGTGGCCATCGTCGAGGCGCTCGGCATCAAGCCCGAGCAGTGGAAGCGCGCCATGCGCAATTTCCGCGGACTGCCGCACCGCATGGAGCGCGTGGCCGAGGCTGACGGTGTCTTTTATATCAACGACAGCAAGGCGACGAACCCGGCTTCGGCCGCTCCGGCGCTGGCTGCATTCCCGCCCGACCCAGAGCCGCGCATCCACTGGATCGTCGGCGGTCTGCCCAAGGGCGATGACCTTGACGAGTGCGCACCCTATTTCGGCAACCTCGCGGCGGCATACACGATCGGCGATGCCGGGCCGCGGTTTGCCGAGATCCTTGCGCCCTACACGCAGGTCCACCGCAGCGAGATGATGGCCGAGGCGATTCGCGAGGCAATGGCGGCGGCCAGGCCGGGCGATGTGGTGATGCTGTCCCCGGCCTGCGCCAGTTTCGACCAGTTCCGCGACTACGAGGCGCGCGGCGAGGTTTTCCGCCAGATCGTCGAGGCGCTGCTTGCGCCCGAGGAAGAGGAGGACGCCTGATGGCGACCGCCGCTACCGGCTCCAGTTCGCGCGCCGCCCGCTACAACCGCAATCGCCGCAGCGAACTGGCGATATGGTGGCAGGAAATCGACCGTGCGGTGCTGGCCATCGTGCTGATCCTCATGGGCATCGGCGCGGTCGCCGTCGCGGCCGGTTCGCCAGCCAGCGCCAAGCGGCTGTCGACGGCGCATGAGCGGCTGCCGGAACTGCACTTCTTCTACCTGCACATGCGCTGGCAGCTGATCGGCCTTGCCGCGATGTTCTGGGCCTCGACCCGGACCAAGGACAGTGCTCGGCGCATCGGCATCCTGATGGCGGGGGCCATGCTCTTCCTGCTGGTACTGGTGCCTTTCGTCGGTTCCGAAGTGAACGGTGCGCGGCGCTGGATCCGTCTCGGTGTCTCGATCCAGCCGTCCGAGTTCCTCAAGTGCGGCTACCCGATCCTGCTTGCCTGGATTCTCTCCTGGCGAGCGCGCGATCCGAACATTCCCGTCGTCGGGATCTGTTTTGCAGTCATGGCGCTGCTGGGCGCATTGCTCATGGCCCAGCCCGACTTCGGCTCGACCATGCTGTTCGGCGGGACCTTCTTCGTGCTGATCCTGCTGTCGGGCATTCCGCTCAAGCGCATCGGCATGTTCGCGGGCGCGGGCTTGGTGGGCATCGTCCTGATGTACTTCACCTATGAGAACGGCCGCAATCGCATCGACAACTTCCTGTTCGGCGGCACCGCCTTCGACCAGGTCGACCTGGCCGAACGCACCCTGCTGAACGGAGGCTGGTCGGGACTGGGCTTCTGGATGGGCACGCGCAAGTTCGCGCTGCCCGAGGCGCACACCGACTACATCTTCTCGGTCATCGGCGAGGAATTCGGACTGATCGCCTGCATCGTGATCGTCCTGCTCTACCTTGCGGTGCTGACCCGCATCCTGCTGCGCCTCGTCGACGAGGAAGATCTCTTCACCGTGCTGGCCGCCTCGGGCCTTGCTGCGCAGTTCGGCGGGCAGGCCTTCATCAATATCCTCGTCAATCTGCAGCTTTTCCCTTCGAAGGGCATGACCCTGCCGCTGATCAGTTACGGTGGTTCCTCCACCGTCGCAGTGTGTCTTGCCATGGGGCTGCTACTGGCGATTACGCGGCGAAATCCGTACATCAAGCGTGAACGCTTTTCGCTTCGCGCCATCGGAGACAATTCATGAGTCAGGTCAGCCGCCACTACGTTCTCGCCGCGGGCGGGACGGGCGGACACCTCATTCCCGCATTCGCGCTTGCCGCCGAGCTGGACCGGCGCGGGCACCACGTGGCGCTCATCACCGACGAGCGGGGCGCGGCGATTCCCGGAAAACCCGATTTCCTGCCTGCCCATGTGCTGCCGCCCGGCCGCATTGCCGGTAAGAATCCGGTCAACTGGCTCAAGGGCGCGCGCGGCATCCTCGATGGCCGCCAGATGGCGCTGCGCCTGTTCGACAGCTTCGAGCCTTCGGCCGTCGTCGGCTTCGGCGGCTATCCGGCCATGCCCACGTTGCTTGCCGCCACGGCTGCCAAGATCCCAACCGTCCTGCACGAGCAGAACGCCGTGCTGGGCCGCGTGAACCGCTACTTCGCGGGCAAGGTCGATGCCATCGCCACGTCCTGCGAGGAAGTCGACCGGCTCGATCCCAGGCATGCCGGGAAGGTGACGCTCGTCGGCAATCCGGTGCGCAGCGAAGTGCTCACGCTTCGCGACGAGCCGTTCCCGGATTTCACCGAAGACAGCCTTTTCCGCATTCTCGTGACCGGCGGCAGCCAGGGCGCGCGCGTGCTGTCGCAGGTCGTGCCCGATGGCCTTGCCATGCTGCCGCCCGCGCTGCGCTCGCGCCTGCAGGTGATCCAGCAGTGCCGTCCGGAGGATATCGAGGCGGTGCGTGAACGCTATGCCAGCCACGGCATTCCCGCCGAACTGGCAACCTATTTCGAGGACATGGACGAGCGTCTGGCCTCGGCCCACTTGTTCATCGGCCGCGCCGGTGCCTCGACCATCGCGGAGCTGACGGCTGTCGGCCGTCCTGCCATCCTCATTCCCCTGCCGATCGCGACTGACGATCACCAGGCCGCCAACACGCGCGAGATCGTCTCCGCAGGCGGAGCCCGTTCGATCCGGCAGGAAGGCTTCACCGGCGCCACGCTTGCCAAGCAGATCCAGGCGATGGCCCAGCATCCCGAGACCCTCGCCAATGCCGCCCACGCGGCGTGGAACTGCGGCTATCCCAATGCCGCGCGCGATCTGGCCGATCTCGTCGAGAGCTTCGGCGCTGCCCCGATCATGGACGTGATCCGCATGGACAGGAAGGTTGCGCCCGCCAACGGCAGCGAGGCACTGGCCCGGGAGCCCGCGCTGTGAGGGGCGTCGGCACGGATATCGGCACGATTCACTTCGTGGGCATCGGCGGCATCGGCATGTCCGGCATTGCCGAAGTCATGCACAACCTCGGTTATTCGGTGCAGGGCTCCGACATTGCCGAGGGCTATGTCATCGACGGGCTGCGCAAGCGCGGCATCAAGGTGATGATCGGTCATGCGGGCGAGAACGTCGCCGGGGCCGCAGTCGTCGTTACGTCCACGGCGGTTAAGCGCGACAATCCCGAAGTGGTCTATGCGCTGGAACACCGCATTCCCGTGGTGCGCCGCGCTGAGATGCTGGCCGAGCTGATGCGGCTCAAGAACACCGTGGCCGTGGCCGGCACCCACGGCAAGACGACGACGACCTCGATGGTCGCGGCGCTGCTCGACGCGGGCGGCATCGATCCCACCGTGATCAACGGTGGTATCATCAATTCCTACGGTTCTAATGCCCGGCTCGGCGCGTCGGACTGGATGGTGGTGGAAGCCGATGAAAGCGACGGCTCGTTCCTGCGCCTCGACGGCACGCTCGCCGTCGTCACCAACATCGATCCCGAGCACCTCGACCATTACGGCTCGTTCGAGCGCGTGAAGGAAGCCTTCGTCGAGTTCATCGAGAACGTGCCGTTCTACGGCGCGGCCCTGCTGTGCATCGATCATCCCGAAGTGCAGGGCGTGATCTCCAAGGTCCGGGACCGCCGCGTCGTGACTTACGGCTTCTCCGCACAGGCGGACATCCGCGGCGAGAACGTGACGCCTTTCCCGGGTGGCAACCGCTTCGATGTCGCTCTGCGCCAGCGCGACGGCTCGTTCCGCCGGATCGAGGGGATCGAACTGCCGATGCCCGGTCGGCACAATGTCCAGAACGCACTGGCAGCGGTTGGCGTCGCGGTCGAGATGGGCTGCTCGGACGAGTGCATCAAAGGCGGCTTCGCCAAGTTCGGCGGGGTCAAGCGCCGTTTCACCAAGGTGGGCGAAGTTGATGGGGTCGCCATCATCGACGACTACGGCCATCACCCGGTCGAGATCCGCGCCGTGCTGGCCGCCGCGCGCGAGGGCGTGAAGGGGCGGGTCATCGCCGTCGTGCAGCCGCACCGCTTCACGCGCCTGCGCGATCACATGGACGAGTTCCAGACTGCCTTCAACGATGCCGACGTGGTCTATGCCAGCCCGGTCTATCCTGCCGGCGAGCAGCCGATCGAGGGCGTCGACAGCGCTGCCATGGTCGAGGGCATGAAGTCGCGCGGGCACCGTTCGGCGCAGGTCATCGCGGGTCCGGGTGAACTGGCCGATACGCTGGCCGCCTCGGTCCAGCCCGGCGACATGGTCGTGTGCCTGGGGGCCGGCGACATCACCAAGTGGGCCGCGGGCCTTGCCGACGAGATCCGTTCGCGGAGGACGGCGTGAACCTGTTCAACCCTCTCGATTGGCTGGAGCTCGTCTCCGAGTCTCATCGCCGCCACATCGAAGCCCTGCAGAAGTACGTCGAGGCGAGCCAGGCCTCGATCGATCCGGCACGCAAGGAAGAGGCAGGCGAACTGCTCGGCGAAGCCAACGAGAAGGCGCGCGAGGCGGCCGAGGGGCTGGCACGTGCGCAGTGGGCGTGGCTCGGGATGTGGCGGTTCTGATGGAAGCCCTGTTTCCCTCCGTTTCCGGCAAGCTGACTGCCAATGCCCCGCTGGCTCCGCTCGTCTGGTTCAAGTCCGGCGGCGTTGCCGAGTGGCTTTTCGAACCCAGGGACATTGCCGATCTGCAGGCCTTCTTGCGCGAACTCGATCCCGCGGTGCCGATCATGGCGCTGGGCCTGGGTTCGAACATGATCGTGCGCGACGGCGGCGTGCCGGGCGTGGTGGTGCGTCTGGGCAAGCCTTTCGCAAGGGTCGCGCGGGTTGATGCCGTGACGCTGGACTGCGGGGGCGGGGCCTCGGGCATCCTCGTGTCCTCGACCGCGCGCGACAACGGCATTTCCGGCGTTGAATTCCTGCGCTCGATCCCCGGAACGGTCGGGGGCTTCGTGCGCATGAATGGCGGCGCCTATGGCGGGGAGGTCAAGGACATTCTCGTCGATTGCGACGTCGTCCTGCGTTCGGGTGAACTGGTGACGCTGCAAAACGCCGATCTCGGCTATACCTATCGCCATTCGGAATTGCCTGAGGGCGCCATTGTCGTGGCCTCACGCTTCAAGGGACGCCCCGGCGACCCCGTGGCGATCCAGGCGGAGATGGACCGGATCTCGGCCAGCCGCGAGGCCAGCCAGCCGCTGCGCTCCAAGACCGGCGGTTCGACGTTCAAGAACCCCGAGGGGCACAAGGCCTGGCAGCTCGTCGATCAGGCCGGATGCCGGGGACTGCAGGTCGGCGGCGCGCAGGTCAGCGAGAAGCATACCAATTTCCTGATCAATACCGGCGGCGCGACAAGCGCCGATATCGAGGCCTTGGGTGAGGAAGTGCGCCGCAGGGTCCGGGAAAACTCGGGCGTCGAGCTCGAATGGGAAATCCAGCGCGTCGGCACGCCTGCCGACGGGCCCAACACACAGCAAGCAGGTACACAGTGAGCCTTCCCAAACTTCATGTCGCGGTCCTGATGGGCGGTTGGTCGCATGAGCGGTCGGTTTCGCTGATGAGCGGGGAAGGCGTGGCCAAGGCGCTGGAGTCCAAGGGCCACAAGGTCACCCGAATCGACATGGACCGTAATGTCGCGCTGCGCCTGTCGGAAGCCGCGCCCGACGTCGTGTTCAATGCGCTGCACGGTGCTCCGGGCGAAGATGGCACGGTTCAGGGCATGATGGACCTGATGGGCCTTACCTATACCCATTCCGGCCTCGCAACGTCGGTCATCGCCATCGACAAGGAACTGACCAAGCAGGCGCTCGTCCCCCATGGCATTCCGATGCCGGGCGGGCGCATCGTGGCCTCCGAAGATCTCTACGCCGGCGATCCGCTGCCGCGCCCTTATGTCCTCAAGCCGGTTAACGAAGGCTCGTCCGTCGGCGTTGCGATCGTCATGGACGCGAGCAACTACGGCAATCCGATCCGCCGCGATGCAGCCGGGCCGTGGCAGGAATTCGATCACCTGCTGGCCGAGCCCTACATCCGCGGCCGCGAACTGACGACGGCAGTGATCGGCGACCGTGCGCTGCTGGTGACGGAACTGAAGCCGAAGTCCGGTTTTTACGACTTCGATTCCAAGTACACCGACGGCTTGACCGAGCATGTCTGCCCGGCTGAAATCCCGGACGAGATTGCCCAGGCCTGCAAGGACCTAGCCCTGCGCGCGCACCGCCTGCTCGGCTGCAAGGGCACCAGCCGCTCGGATTTCCGCTGGGACGATACGCAGGGCGTGGAAGGGCTGTTCCTGCTGGAAACCAACACCCAACCCGGCATGACGCCGCTCAGCCTCGTGCCCGAGCAGGCCCGGGCCTGCGGCATGGAATATGCCGACCTCGTCGAGGCGATCATCGCCGAGGCGCTGGAGGACGCGCGGTCGAAACAAGCTGCGGGGGCAGTGAAGGGGGCTGAATGAGCCAGACGATCCGGCGCAAGTCGAAGAGCGCGAGGAAGTCCGCCGCAAGGCAGGGCACCAAGGCCAAGGTCCGGCAGGCCCGGGCGACGACCGGATCGGCGATGGACGTCGCGATGAGCTGGCTGCCGTTCTCGGAAGACCAGCTTCACCGCATCTTCCTCTTCGCGATCCTTGCAGGCGCAGGCGTTCTGGCCTGGCTGGCCGCCAGTGCCGCGGGCCTTCCCGCGCTGGTCGGCGACCAGGTGGCCCAGGTCGCCGCGCATTCGGGCTTCGAGGTCAAGACCGTGGTCGTGCGCGGGGCGCAGAACATCAACAAGCTCAAGGTCTATGAAAAGGCCTTGGCCGAACGCAACCGGGCGATGCCCGACGTCGATCTCGAAGGGCTGCGCAGCGAACTTCTCGAACTTTCTTGGATCAAGGACGCGCGGGTATCGCGCCAGTTGCCCGATACGCTGGTGATCGACATCGTCGAGCGCGAGCCGCACGCGGTGCTGCGCAAGGCCGACCGCTTCGTCCTGATCGACGAATCCGGGCATGAGCTGGAGGCGATCAGCCGCAAGGATGCGCAGGGGCGGCTTATCGTCTCGGGCTTCGGCGCCGGGCAGCAGGTGACCCAGCTCGCCCACCTTCTCGAAGCTGCACCCGCGCTCAAGCCGCGTGTGCGCGAGGCGGAGTGGATCGGCAATCGCCGCTGGAATCTCACGTTCAAGACCGGGCAGGTGCTCGCGCTTCCCGAGGGCGACAAGCCTTCGGCCAACGCGCTGGTCACCTTCGCCCGGCTCGACGGGACCAACCGCCTGCTGGGCGGCAAGGTTACCGCATTCGACATGCGGGCACGCGATCGCATCTATCTGCGTGTGCCCGACGAGGAAGGCAGGGAACTCGCGCTCAAGGCGGGCGCGGTTCCGCACAGTGTGGAGGCAGACTGATGGCAGGCCCGCGCATCACCCGCGTCTTCGGCGCGGTCAATATCGGTTCCTTCCGCATTTCCGCGATTGTCGCGGGCATTTCGGAAACCGGCGACATGATTGTCCTGGGCTCCGGGCACCGCGCCAGCCAGGGCATCAAGCGCGGCTACGTGACCGACATGACGGCGGCGACTTATGCCGTGCGCGATGCCATCGACCGGGCCGAGCGCATGGCCAACACTTCGGTCCAGAAAGTCTGGATCGGCTGCTCGGGAGCCGGGCTCGCCAGCCGTATCGACCAGTTCGACGCCGAAATCGGCGGCCGCCGGATCGAGCAGGAAGACATCGACCAGCTGCTCGTCAGTGCGCGCGACGTGATCCAGCCCGACGGGCGCATGGTCCTGCACGCGCAGCCGGCGCAGTACCGGCTCGATGGCGCACACGGTGTCATCGATCCCAAGGGCCTCCATGCCGAGCGCCTCGGTGTCGACATTCACGTCATGCTGGCCGACGGTGCACCGATCCGCAACCTCACCGAGGCGGTCCAGAGCGCGCACCTCGAGGTCGAGGCCGTGGTCGGTTCACCGATTGCGGCGGGCCAGGCCTGCCTCTCGCCCGAAGAGCGCGATCTGGGCGTTGCGCTGGTCGAATTCGGGGCGGAGGTCACCAATGTCGCGATCTATTCGGGCGGAATGCTGACCGACATGATCCCGATTCCGATGGGCTCGGCCGATATCACCGATGCGATAGCCTCGGCCTTCGGCATCCGTCGCTTCCAGGCGGAGCGCCTGAAGTGCGTCAACGGTTCGGCCATCGCAAGTCCGACCGACCATCGCGAGATGATCCCGGTCAATGCCCCGGGTGAGGAGGGCGTGGGCCCCATCGCCCGCCATGCCGACGAGAAGAACCGCATCCCGCGCGCCGAGCTGATCGGCGTGATTACCGGTCAGCTCGGCGCATTGATGGAAGAAGTCAGCAAGGCCCTGAAAGCCATGCGCTTCAGCGGCCAGCGCGGACAGCAGGTGGTGTTCACGGGAGGCGGTGCGGAGCTGGTCGGGCTTGCCGATTTTGCCCAGGCCGCACTGGGCAAACCGGTACGGATCGGCCGCGTCCCGCAGCTTGCCGGTTTGGCCGAAGCCCATGTAAAGCCGGGGTTTTCAACCTTGGCCGGTCTTGTGTTATACGCCGCCGACGACCCGGTGGACATCCGTAGTCTCGGAAAGAGCCACCAGAAGACCGTTAAGTACAGTGGGCTTGGTGTGGTCGGTCGCGTCGTCAGTGCCTTGAAGGAATATTTCTGAGGCGGCCGCGCGCCTTGCATTCGCGTCGGAGCAATTCGACGCATCTTGCACTGCAGCGGCTGTGGACAAAGGTTAAGAGCGCTTTGCGTGGACGAGTCGAAGCGTGCAATCAGGCTAGTCAAAGTGATTTCTTCGCGCACGTGCCTGCAGGAGAGCGAAATGAGCATTAACATTGGACCGCCGGCGATCGACGAACTTCGCCCGCGGATTGTCGTAATCGGTGTCGGCGGGGCCGGTGGCAACGCTATTGCCAACATGATCGAGGCCCAGATCGAGGGCGTCGATTTCGTGGTGGCCAATACCGATGCGCAGGCCCTGAACAATTCCATCGCCGAAACCCGCGTGCAGCTGGGGCCGGACATCACCCAGGGCCTCGGTGCCGGTTCGCGCCCCGAAGTGGGACGCGCCGCAGCCGAGGAGACGCTCGAGGAAATCGATCGTCTGCTGGACGGCGTCCACATGGTCTTCATCGCTGCGGGCATGGGCGGCGGCACCGGCACGGGTGCCGCTCCGATCATCGCGCAGGCCGCGCGTGAAAAGGGCGTCCTGACTGTCGGCGTGGTGACCAAGCCCTTCATGTTCGAAGGCACGCGTCGCATGCGTTCGGCCGAAGCGGGCATCGAAGAGCTGCAGAAGCACGTCGATACCCTGATCGTCATACCGAACCAGAACCTGTTCCTCGTCGCCAAGGCGGAGACGACCTTCAAGGAAGCGTTCTCGCTTGCCGACGAAGTGCTGCAGCAGGGCGTGCGTTCGATCACCGACCTCATGGTCATGCCGGGCCTGATCAACCTCGACTTTGCCGACGTGCGTTCGGTCATGGGCGAGATGGGCAAGGCGATGATGGGCACGGGCGAGGGTGAAGGTCCGAACCGTGCGCTCGAGGCGGCCGAGCAGGCGATTGCCAACCCGCTGCTCGACGGCGTGTCGATGCAGGGCGCCAAGGGCGTCATCATCTCGATCATCGGCGGCGACGACATGAAGCTGCTCGAAGTCGACGAGGCGGCCAACCATATCCGCGAACTGGTCGATCCCGACGCTAACATCATCTGGGGTTCGGCGTTCAACCCGGACCTGCAGGGCAAGATCCGGGTCTCGGTCGTCGCCACCGGCATCGAGCAGACCGCCGAGCAGGCCGAAGTGGCTTCGCGTCCGATGAGCCTGGGTGCCTCGCGCGGCCCGGTTCGTCCGGCCGTTGCCCGTCCGGTCGCCGTCGAAGCGCCCGGCGAGCCCGAACCGCTTGAACTGGGCGAGCCGGCGCCTGCGCCGCAGGCCGAACCGGTCGCCGCCGCGCCCGAGCCGGAGTCGTTCGACGAGCTCGAGCTCGGTGCGAGCGAGGAGATCGAGGGCGCAGATGAGCAGAAGGAAGCCGCTTCGGGCAGCTATGCCAGTCTTTCCGGGTTGCGCACGCCGCGCAAGGAGCCGCTGGATCTTGGCGCTGAAGCCGAAGCCTCCGAGCCGGCGCGCAATCAGGACGAACTGATGCTCGACGGCGGGCAGGCGGCACCAGCACCTTCGCCCACGCCGATCCCGCGTCGCCCCGCACCCGCCCAGCCGGCATCCGGCGGCGGCAGCACCCTGTTCGAGCGTATGACCAGCCTGTCCCGTCCCAAGTCGGCAGCCAGCGCGCAGTCGGACGAGGAAGAGGATAGCGCCTCGATCAGCATTCCGCGCTTCCTCGGGCGCCAGAACAACCAGTAACGGACACAAGGCCAGGGGCGGTGACTGCAGTTGCCGCCTCTGCTTCTTGCGCCATTCCCGGCACCGTCTGGCGCTCTGCGCGATTGTGTCGGCGGTCCGTTCGCTGCAGGTTAATCGACGGGACGGCATAGGACGGCCCGGCTTTTCATTTGACGGCGCATAAGCACGCTATTCGACAGTGCGCGAACGCGTTTCTTGCCGTCGCGATAGAGGTATTCAGGATCTTGCGGTTTGAGCTGAGGGTTTCGCGGTTCCTGGCAGGCGTGGGCCTCGCCGCTTTCTCGTTTGTCCCCGCCGCAGCATCGGCCCAGAGTGTCCCGGTCGTTTCACGGCCCATCGTCCAGGCGATCCCCAGCGTCGATCCCCAGAAGCTCAGCGATGCGCTGACCCGGCTCGGCCGTGACCCGCGCGACGTCAACGCGCTGATGGATGCCGCCGATGCCGCGCGCGCGCTGGGTGACTATGACGCCTCGATCGGCTTCTATCGCCGCGCGGAAGACCTTTCTCCGAACAATGCCCGGATCAAGTCGGGCCTGGCGAGCGCGCTGGTCCTGAGCGGCGATCCGGTCGCGGCTATTCCGGTCTTTGCCGAGGCAGAGCGGGCAGGGGCCAGAGCCAGCGACATCGCCTCCGACCGCGGCCTTGCTTTTGACCTCGTCGGCGACAATGCGACGGCCCAGCGCTACTACATCGGCGCGCTCAATGGTTCGGGCGACGACGAGGCGCGGCTGCGCTATGCCGTCAGCCAGGCCATCGCGGGCGACGTCGAGGCGGCGCAGCAGACGTTGATGCCGTTGCTGCGCAAGCAGGACAAGCCGGGTTGGCGCACCCGTGCCTTCACGCTGGCAATCGTCGGCGACACCAAGGAGGCGGTCGACCTTGCGAACCGTATCCTGCCTGCGCCACTGGCACAGAACGTGGCGCCGTACTTGCGCTACATGCCGCGCCTGACCAAGGCCCAGCAGGCTGCGGCGGCCAACCTCGGAAAATTCCCTAAGGCATCGGAAATCGGCCGCGACGATCCGCGCATCGCTTCCTACAAACCGGTGCAGCTGGCTGCCGCGATGCCAGCCGCCGCCATGGCGCAGGCGCCAGCCTATTCGGACAAGGCGAGCCGGCAGAAGGCCGCCAAAGCAAAGGCCGAACAGGTCAGGCGCGAGGCCGAAGTCAACGAGAACCGGCGCAAGGCCGCGCTCGCCTCGGCCTCGGCGGACCGCGTTGCGCCGCCGGATCCCAAACCGGCGATCGAGCGCGAAATGGGTGAGTTGCCGCCGCGCGATGCCAATGGCGAACTGCCGCCGGTGAACGCGGGTTCGGCACGTCAGGCGGCAACAGCAGCAAGCATGGCCCGCGCCGCGCCCACTCCGGCACCCACTCCTGCACCGGTTCGTGCGTCCGCTGAGGCACCTGCACCGGCACCCGTGACCACGCCGCCCCCGCGCCCCGCGCAGGCCGCATCAGCCACGAGCGCGATGCCGGCGTCGCCATCGCCCGCTGCGTCTGCGCCGCCGCGGCCTGCGGCTTCGACGTCGGGCAACTTCGATTTGGCCAGGATCGGCGGTTCGGCATCGCCACCGCCGCCTGCCAGTCCTTCGTCTGTGCCCGTCGTTGCCACTTCCGCTTCGTCCCTGACATCCAGACCAGAGGCGGAAGCGCCGCCTGAGCCGGGGCCAAGCCAGCTTTCGCTTTCGGAGATCTTCGCCGATCTGGGCAAGCCTACGGCGCAGGCCATGCCCGCCTCCGGCGCAGTCGATATCCGCAAGATCATTCCGGCCAAGCCCAAGCCCAAGGAAGAGCCGAAGCCTGCTCCCAAGCCGGAGAAGCCGGCGCCGCCGCCTCCGCCGGCGCATCCGAGCCGGATCTGGGTGCAGATCGGCGTCGGCCGCGACAAGAGCGCCATCGCCTTCGACTGGCGGCGCCATCTGCGTGAGACGCCGGAGCTGTTCAAGGGGCGCAAGCCTTATGTCAGCGAAATGGGCCGGACCAACCGCATCCTCGTCGGTCCGTTCGAGACCAGCAAGGCGGCGAACGAGTTCGCTGCCGATGTCCGCAAGGCAGACGTCGCGAATGCCTTGCCCTGGACGAGTCCGGCAGGCCAGGTCGTGGACGAATTGCCGGCCAAGTGATGGTGTTCGGGGTAAACTAAACACCGATCAGGCGAAGTAATTTTCCGGATGGTTGGTAGCTGCCGTTAATCTTCGGTTTAGCCTTATCCACATCATGTAAACAGGCTTGTGCAGTTTTGCGCAGGCGTTTCGGTCTCCCGCATTGTGCTGCCCCGGGCAAGCAAGACATCCATGCTCCAGATATCTCGGAGGATGAATGTCAGGATTTATGAGAACGGTGCAGGACGAGATGGGCAGTGAGGACGAAGCCGCTCCGGTGGAGATGCTCGCCTGCCTTTTCGAAGCCCGCGACTGGCCATTCGAACACACCTCCGACGACGAGATCTCGGCGGAAGTGAAAGGGAGCTGGGCGACCTACCAGATCCAGGCGGTCTGGCGCCGCGAGGACCGGGTGCTCCAGCTCCTGTGCCTGCCCGACATCCGGGTGACCGATGCCAAGCGCGCAGCGGTTTACGAGGCACTGGCGATGATCAACGAACAGCTTTGGGTCGGCCATTTCGATGTCTGGTCCAACGGCAGCGTCGTGCTCTACCGCCACGGCCTGATGCTGGGCGAGGACGGCCTGCTCGGCCCCGGGCAGGCGCAGATGGTGGTCGAGGCGGCGATCGAGGAGTGCGATCGCTTCTACCCGGTCTTCCAGTTCATCCTGTGGGGCGACAAGACCCCCTCCGAAGCGCTTGCGGCAGCGCTCGTCGACGCGGCCGGAGAAGCCTGATCGGTTGATAACGGCGGATCGGGATGGTCCGCTTGAAAACCGCGCTTTGGGCCTTGGCAGGAATTGGGAGCGCGCCTAGTTGAAGCGGCAATTCAAGCCGTTCCCTACAGGAGAAGACATGGAACGCTTTCAGAACATCCTGCTGGTTGGCTGCGGCAACATGGCCGGTGCCATGCTCGACGGATGGCTGGCGGGCGGTATCCCGGCCTCGCGCTTCACGGTTGTCGATCCCTATCGCAAGGCCGTGCCTCAAGGCGTGACCCTGCTGCGCGAGCTGCCGGAGGGGCGCTTCGATGCCGTGATGCTGGGGGTAAAACCCCAGGGCCTCGACGATCTTGCCCCCTCGCTGGCGCCCTCGGTCGGCGCGCAGACGGTGCTCTTCTCCATTCTTGCCGGCGTCGAGTTCGACAGCCTTGCCGCGCGCTTTCCCGATGCGGGTGCGATTGTGCGGATCATGCCGAACCTTGCGGCGGCCATCGGTAAGTCGCCCATCGCCCTCGATTCCCGCGGGCTCGACGACCAGGGGCGCGATGCCGTCACGGCGTTCATGCAGCCGCTTGGCACGCCGGAATGGCTGGCAGGAGAAGAGCTGTTCGACGCCGTGACCGCGCTTGCGGGTTGTGGTCCGGCTTTCGTCTATCGCTTCATCGACTCGCTTGCGGCAGGGGCGGCTGCCCTGGGTCTCGATGCGAAGCAATCCCAGCGCCTCGCGATCGCCATGGTGGAAGGCGCCGCGCAGCTTGCCGCCGGGCAGGCTGCGGCTCAGCCGCCGGTCTCGCCGGGCGAGCTGGCCGACATGGTGGCGAGCCCGGGTGGCTCGACCCGGGCGGGCATGAACGTGCTCGATGCTGACGAGGCGCTGGCCAGGGTGATCGCCTCGGCCATGGAAGCATCGCGCGACCGCAATGCTGAAATGGCGGCCGAAGCGCGCAAGGCTTGAGCGATGCCGGGGCTTGCATCTCCGATAGATACACTTTGACACAATCCGCGGCGTCCGGTTTTTCTTGAATAATGGGCCCCGGGCGCCGATATTCATTGTGTAACCGGCCACGGCATTGTGCGCGCGCCGGGAAAGGGAGTTAGAAATGGCGAATTGGAACGACCCCCAGCCCCGCTCGGGCTTCGGTGCGTCTCCGAGCCTTGACGGACGCACGGCTGGCCAGGCCACCTATGACATGGGCCTGCGCCGTCACATGCTTTCGATCTACAACTACATGGCTTCCGGCGTTCTGCTGTCGGGGATCGTGGCGATGCTTTTCGCTTCGTCCGGCATGGCCGTGCAATTGCTGTCGAGCCCGCTCAAGTGGGTAGTCATGCTGGCACCGCTCGGCTTCGTCATGGCCATGAACTTCGGCGTGAACAGGATGAAGACCTCGACGCTGCAGATGCTCTACTGGGGCTTCTGCGTGGTCATGGGTCTTTCGCTCTCGGCGATCTTCCTGGTCTTCACCGCCAGCTCGATTGCGACGACGTTCTTCGCGACCGCGGCTGCCTTCGCTGGTCTCAGCCTCTTCGGCTATACCACGAAGAAGGATCTTTCGGGCTTCGGCACGTTCCTGATCATGGGCGTGGTTGGCATCCTCGTTGCGATGGTGATCAACCTGTTCGTCGGGTCGACGGTGCTGCAGCTGGCGATTTCGGTCCTCGGCGTGCTGATCTTCGCCGGCCTGACTGCCTACGACACCCAGATGCTGAAGAACCAGTACTACCAACTGCGTGGGACTGAATTCATCGGCAAGGCGGTCGTGCTCGGCGCGTTGAGCCTCTACCTGGACTTCATCAACATGTTCCAGTTCCTGCTCTCGTTCCTCGGCCAGAGGGACTGATCCAGGCGGACATGGCGGTTCGTCCCGCTTGCGGGGCGAGTAATCCACAGTCCAGGCAGGCATTGCTATCATGCCCGGTGCGGTTCGTCGCACCGGGCATTTCTTTTGCCGCGGGCTGGAGATAGGATTCCGGCCGTTCTGATGGAGTTTTACAGGGTGGAAGACCACAAGATGAAAGGACTTGCTCGCCGCGTGCCGTTGCTGGCCGGCTCGGTCCTGGCCGTAACGATCGCAGTCCTTTCCGGCTGCTCGACCCCGCCGCCACCGCCGCCGCCACCGCCACCGGTCGTGGTGATCCCGCCCAAGCCGACGCCGCCGATGGGCGCGCCGGAGCACATGACGGTTCCGGCTGCCGACGCGAACGGCGTGCGCCATACGGTGAACTCGGGAATCTCGACGCCTCAGGCGGTGTGGAACCTGCGTTCGGCCTACAACGTGGCCGCACTCAATTGCGTCGAAGCGCAGTACCTGCCGATCCTCGAAGGCTACAAGCGCTTCCTCAAGGTCTACGCAAAGCCGCTCAATACCGCGAACCGCGAGATCGATCGAAGCTTCCAGACCCAGCACAAGGGGCGTGAAGCGATCAAGGCGCGTGAAAGCTACCAGACGCAGGTCTACAATTTCTTCTCGCTGCCGCCGGTCGATGCCAACTTCTGCCAGGCGGCCATGGACCTGACGACCGAGCTGGAAACCGTGGACCCGAGCCAGTTCGAGACTTACGCCTATACCGGCCTTGCCAAGATGGAAGCGCCGTTCAAGTCGTTCTTCGACAGCTACGAGCAGTACCGGGCCGATCTGGCCGCATGGGAAGCGCGCTACGGCAATGCCAATATTACCGTGCGCCCTACTTTCGAGCAGCAGGCGCAGGCCGGCTCGCAAGTGCTGCAGCAGTAACCTGATTGCGGGAATGCGCGAGGTGGGCGGAAAATCCGCCTCGCGCATTTTTGCTCTTTCATGGTCGGGTTCTCTTCGCTAAGGGAGCCGCTCGCGTGGCGGCAGTCCGCTATGCGCGATTGCTGGAACGGGGCCGTAGCTCAGCTGGGAGAGCGCGTCGTTCGCAATGACGAGGTCAGGGGTTCGATCCCCCTCGGCTCCACCAGTAATTGAAGATTTGCGCTGGTCCGGAAGGCTTCCGGATCTCACCCGGTCGGGCGCGGCCGGGTTTTTTGTTTGAGTGCCGGATTGGCTTGGTCCATCACCGGCATTGTTCGGGCAGGGCTGTTCCTTGCGTGAACGGACCCACGAGCGAGACCGCCGGAAACCACGATGCATTTTCTCGACCAGGCCAAGATCTACATCCGTTCGGGCGCAGGCGGCCCGGGTGCGGTCAGCTTCCGGCGCGAAAAGTACGTTGAGTACGGCGGCCCCGACGGCGGCAACGGGGGCAAGGGCGGCGACGTCATCTTCGAAGCGGTTGCCGGCCTCAACACGCTGATCGACTTTCGCTACACCCAGCACTTCAAGGCCCCGCGCGGCGGCCATGGCATGGGCAAGAACCGCAATGGCGCGGCCGGCAAGGACCTGGTGGTCAAGGTTCCGGTCGGCACGCAGATCATTTCCGACGAGGACCGCGAGACGGTGCTGGCCGACCTGACCGAGGCGGGCCAGCGCGTGACCCTGCTCGAAGGCGGCATGGGCGGCCGGGGCAACGCCAGCTACAAGACCAGCACCAACCGCGCCCCGCGCCAGCACCAGCCCGGCATCCCGGCCGAAGAGCTGTGGGTCTGGCTGCGCCTCAAGCTTCTGGCCGATGTCGGCCTGGTCGGCATGCCCAATGCAGGCAAGTCGACCTTCATCAACAAGCTGTCGAACACCAAGGCCAAGGTCGGCGACTATGCCTTCACCACGCTGCGGCCGCAGCTGGGCGTGGTCACTCACAAGCACCGCGAATTCGTGCTGGCCGACATTCCGGGCCTGATCGCGGGCGCTGCCGACGGCGCCGGGATCGGCGACCGTTTTCTCGGCCACATCGAGCGCTGCCGTGTGCTCGTTCACCTCATCGACATTTCCAGCACCGACCCGGTCGAGGCGATGCAGGTCGTGGAGGAAGAGTTGGAGGCCTACGGTGGCGGGCTCGAGGACAAGCCGCGCCTCGTGGCGCTCAACAAGATCGACCTGGTCGATGACGAACTGGCGCGGGAATACGCCAGGGAGCTGCTCAAGGGCGGCGCTGACGAGGTCTTCCCGATTTCCGGCGCGACCGGCAAGGGCATGTCGAAGCTGCTCGACGCGGTGATCGAGTACCTGCCTGCCGCGACTGTCACCGAACGTCCCGAAGGCGAGCAGGAAGAGTCCGAGGAAAAGCCCTGGTCGCCGATCTGACAGAAGGTCGCCTGACGCTCAGGCGGGCGGTACCCGGCGATGCGGATGCGATTGCGCAGATCATCCTGCCGGTTATCGCTGCCGGAGAGACTTACGCGCTCGACCCGCACATGACGCGGGCGGCTGCGCTGGCCTATTGGATGGGGCAGGACCGGCAGACTTTCGTCGCCGAGCAAGGCGGCGAAATCCTCGGGACCTACTACTTGCGCGCCAACCAGGCCGGTGGAGGCGGGCATGTCTGCAATTGCGGCTACATGACGCGGGCCTCGGCGAGCGGCAGGGGCGTGGCGCGCCGCATGTGTGAACACTCGCTCGCCCATGCACGCGAGCAGGGCTTCCGTGCGATGCAGTTCAATTTCGTGGTGAGTACCAATGTGCGCGCCGTCGGCCTTTGGCATTCGTTGGGTTTCGAGACGGTCGGCCGCCTTCCGCGCGCCTTCGCCCATCCCCGGCAGGGGCTGGTCGATGCCCTTGTGATGTACCGCGAGCTTTGAGGATGGGGCTTTACTTCCATCCGTTGCTCACACAGGACGATCCGCGTACCTGATTGCAAGCGGACGCTTTTCAGGGCGCCGCAATTCTCCTAGAGGCTCGGCTCCGATGCCCATTTCCCGCCTGTTCGATCTTTCAGACAAGTCCCATGCGCCTCGCCTCGTTCTCAAGGTGGGATCGGCGCTGCTTGTCGGGAAGCAAGGCGTGCGGCGCGAATGGCTGACGGGCCTCGTCGCCGAAATCGCCGCGGCCCGCGCGCGTGGCCAGCAGGTGATCGTTGTTTCCTCGGGCGCGATCGCGCTGGGTGCGGCGACGCTGGGCCTCGACAAGGGCGGCCGCGGCTCGCTGGCCGACGCGCAGGCCGCGGCTGCGGTCGGGCAGATCGCGCTTTCGGGGCTATGGGCCGAACTGCTCGGCAGCCATGGCCTCACTGCCGCGCAGATGCTGCTGACGCTGGAGGACCTTGAGGACCGCCGCCGTTATCTCAACGTCACCGCCACGCTCACGCGCCTGCTGGATGCCGGGGCGGTGCCGGTGATCAACGAGAACGATTCGGTCGCCACCAACGAGATCCGCTTCGGTGACAACGACCGCCTCGCCGCGCGCGTGGCGCAGGCGGCGCAGGCAAGTGCAGTCCTGCTGCTCTCCGACATCGATGGCCTGTACGACCGGCACCCGAAGGAGCCGGGCGCGAAGATGATCCCGGTGGTGGAGGGCGTGACGGCCGAAGTCCACGCCATGGCCAGCGCGGAATCGAATTCCGGCATGGGCTCGGGCGGCATGATCTCGAAGCTGCAGGCGGCCGAGATCGCCGAACTGGCCGGGATCGCATTGGTCATCGGCAACGGGCAGCATGACCGACCGGTGGCGCGGATTGTCGACGAAGGCGTGGGCACGCTGTTCCTGCCGCGGCGCAAGGCCGGCGCGCGCAAGGCCTGGCTGGGCGGTCGCCTGCGCCTCAAGGGCAGCATCATCGTCGACGATGGCGCGGCGGCGGCGCTGCTGCGGGGATCGAGCCTGCTCGCCAAGGGCATCACCGGGGTGAGCGGCGCTTTCCTGCGCGGCGATCCGGTGGCTATCGAGGACGGGCAGGGCCGGGTTCTGGCCCACGGCCTGTCGGAATACGACGCGGCCGAATGTGAGCAGATCCGCGGCCATCATTCGAGCGAGCAGGCCGACATTCTCGGCTATGCGCCGCGTTCCTCCGTGGTCCATCGCGACCAGCTGGTGCTGAAATGACCGCAAGTGCATTCGAACAGCGGCCTCTGGTTGCGCTGACCGGCGCGACCGGTTTCGTCGGGCAGGCAGTGCTCGATGCAGCGACAGCCCAGGGTTACGAGGTCGTAGCACTCACCCGGCGCGAGCAGGAACCGCGCCAGCACGTGCGCTGGATCAGGGGTGAGTTGTCGGACACCGCCTCGCTTTCCGAACTGACGCGCGGCGTCGAGGCGACGATCCACGTGGCGGGCGTCGTCAATGCCCCCGATGCCGAAGGGTTCGAGCTAGGCAACGTCACCGGCACGCTCAACCTCATCGAGACGGTCGTGGCCAAGGGGATCCCGCGCTTCGTCTATGTCTCGTCGCTGAGCGCGCGCGAACCGAAGCTATCGGCTTATGGAGCGTCGAAGGCGCGGGCGGAGAAGCTGGTCCGGGCAAGCCCGCTGGACTGGACGATAGTGCGCCCTCCCGCGATCTACGGGCCGCGCGACAAGGAGATGTTCGAGCTCTTCCGGGCGGCGCGCTGGGGCGTGCTTCCCATGCCTTCGGCGGGACGCGCCTCGATGATCCACGTCGAGGATCTCGCTCGCCTGCTCGTGGCGCTTGTTCCCGGCGGCGAAGAAGTGACCGGCAAGCTGTTCGAACCCGATGACGGCAAGCAGGATGGCTGGGAGCACCACGAGATGGGCCTCGCCATCGGCTGGGCCATGGGCAAGCGTCCGCGCATCTGGGGCATGTCGCGCACTGCGCTGGAGCGGGTGGCGAAGCTCGACCACTTCCTGCGCGGGACCAAGGCCAAGATGACGCCGGACCGCGCGGCCTATTTCAGCCATCCGGACTGGGTGGTCGGCAGTAAGGGGCGCGTTCCGTCCTCGATCTGGTCGCCGCAGATCGAAACGCGCGAGGGCCTGAAGGCAACCGCGCAATGGTACCGCGACAACAAGTGGCTATGACGTCCTGAGCGCGGGGGGTGGCGGCGCAGCGATTCGTATCGCTCCGCCGTGCAACGGTGTCTTCTTTGCAAACTCTGTAAAAGTATGAGCCTTTGTCGGATGGCAAGGTGTCTGCGCACTGGCAATCCGTTTATCTGGTGCTCAGTGAATCGCGGACGCCGCAGGCATGCCGCCGCCCCGTGGAATCCCCGTAATCCCGGCCTTGGCCTCGTGTGAGCGGTCGATCAGGTGACGGAAAAAGCCTGAATTTCAGCGTTACGAATCTGAAATGCCTGATCCGGTCTAACCCCTAGATTTCATACAGCCCCATTTTCACGGGGTCGCGACTAGAGCCGAATGTGAGCCGTCTCTCCGCGAAGACGGCAAATTGCACGGGTCCACAGAAAGGGATTTAGGAATGGCGTTCGGTTCCGGGCCGGGTACGAGTTGGTTGCGCCGGCAATCGATCAACCGCAGGCTGACGATTCAATCGATAACGGCGGGCGTGCTTTCGCTCTGCCTCATTGCAACGATAGTGGTAGGATCGGGACTTTCGCTCGCCACCAGCAAGAAAGACGACAAGACCTCCGAGCAGGCGCTTTCCGCGGCCCTGTTGGAAAAGGACTTCGCGTCCCTTGAGCGTGACGTGTTCCGTCACGCCGCGATCGGCACCGAGCAGACCCAAAAGGACTGGGAAAGCAATGCCGAAGACCTGAAGGAGTCGATCCGCAATGCACAGGCCAACCTCGACGGCGAGGAAGCCAAGCATGCCGGTGACGTAGAAGCGAAGGCCGAGGCATATATCGACGCGGTCGCCTCCACTTTTGCCGCGGGTCCGGCGACGCCGGAAGGCCTCGATCGCATCGGCGCGCTGGGCAACGGCGTGGACGACGGGATCGAGCAGATTCGTGAGCCGGTCATCAAGCGCAGCGAGATTCTGAACGAAGAACAGCGTGCCGTTACCTTCTGGGTGCTGGTCATTTCTTCGGCCATCGCCTTCGGGGCCGGTCTGATTTCCTATCTGTTGGCCCGCGCAATCCGCTCCAGCATCAGCGAGGAACTCGGCACCGTGCGCGATTCCATCGCGGAGATCGAGGCGGGTCGCCTGAATGGCCATATCGAGCACCTCGAGCGTCAGGACGAAATCGGCGAACTGGCTCGTGCGGCCGCCCGGCTGCGCGATACCGTCAAGGCCAAGGAGCGCAGCGATGCAGAGGCGCGCGACATGATCAAGCATGTCGGCGATAACCTGGGCCGTCTTGCCAGCGGCGACCTCACTATCGAAGTTCCGGAACTGGGCGCGTCCTATGCCGCGCTGCGTGCGGACTTCAACAAGACGGTGGTGCGCCTGCGCGAAGCCATGCAGTCGGTGTCGCGCTCGACCCATGCGATCCGCACCGGTTCGATGGAAATCAGCCAGGCTTCCGACGATCTGGCCCAGCGCACCGAACATCACGCCAGTGAGATCGGTACGGCCGCAGGTGCGGTGAGCGAACTGTCGCGTGCCCTGCAGGACACTGCGCAGAGTGCTGCCGAAGCGCATCGCGGGGTCGATGCCGCGGTCAACGAAGCGCGCCGTGGCGGCGAGGTCGTCGGCCAGGCCGTTGGCGCGATGGAGCAGATCGAGAAGTCGACGGCCGAGATCGGCAACATCATCGCCGTCATCGACTCGATTGCCTTCCAGACCAACCTTCTTGCCCTCAACGCGGGCGTCGAGGCGGCGCGTGCGGGCGATGCGGGCAAGGGCTTCGCGGTCGTTGCCAACGAGGTTCGCGGGCTTGCCCAGCGCTCCGCCGAGGCGGCCAAGGACGTACGCACGCTGATCGAGACCAGCTCGTCGCAGGTTGCGGTTGGCGTGGACATGGTGCGCCGCACCGGCGAGGCGCTCGATTCGATCATCGCGCGCATCGACAACACCACCGAAGTCGTCACCCGCATCAGCAATGCCTCGTCCGAGCAATCGGAAAAGCTGCGCCAGACCAACGACACCATCAGCCAGATGGACGTCGTCACCCAGCAGAATGCAGCGATGGTCGAGGAATCGACCGCTGCCGCGCGCAGCCTGGCGACCGAGGCGGACAACCTGGCCGAACTCGTCGGCACGTTCCGTATCGGCGATGCCAGCGTGGTCTCGTTCAAGGCATCGGAAGGCAGGTCCAGCCCCGCTCGCGCGGCCACCCCGGCACCGCGACGGGCAAGCGCTCCGATGACCGTGGGCAACACCGCCGTCGCCCAGGTCGTTGACGACGCGGACTGGTCCGAGTTCTAGGAATACGAGCGGTGGCCGAAGACGGTCACCGGTCGGTCTCCTGCGCCCCATCCTGCGACCCGGCAGGGTGGGGCGTTTCGTTTGTGGCGCAGCCTTGCCGCCTCACAGCTTCGGTTCAGATGGCGAAGGCGCAGTGGCGTGCCTCGCTCATCATGCGCAGCCAGTCGGTGCCTTCGATGGCGATGAGAGTACGGTGGTCGCCGCCCTCGAAGTAGATCTCGTCATCCTCGTGCAGGCGTCTGTCGAGCAGGTCGTCGTCGATGACGAAGTCCAGCCCATAGGCCTCGCCCATTGGCGGGATTGCGCCGAATTCGCAGTCGGGAAAGCTCATGGCCGCCTCGGCTTCGCTCAGCAGCCTGACATCGCAGCCGAGGTTGGCGCCCAGGCGGTCGAGATCGACATGGCGGGAGGACGGCAGCACCGCCAGCACGTAATCGTCGCCGGCGCGCATCATCACACCCTTGGCCACGTTCTTGCCAGAGACGTGGGCAGCATGCGCGGCCCGACCCGAAGCGAACGTGCGCGAGTGGGGGATCTCGTCGTAGCTCGTGCCGCAAGACCTGAGATATGTGCGTAAGTTGGGTGAGATGGCCATGGCGTCCTCCTGCGTGTCGCGGAAGCGCGGGGGCGGCCTGATCATAGCTGGTACGGCAAACGGGGGCAGGGGGCCGTACGAAGCGCCAGGTCGGACCAGCGCTTTCCATGCAGCACAATAACAAAATCCGCCGATTCGGCCAATCAGAGCCTGGCGTGAAAAAGGCACGCGCCAACGCGGCCGGGGTGGCCGGGCACGGCGTCAGGTTATGTGAGCTGGTCGGCCTGGCGCCTCAGGCGCGCGCGCCGACGGGAATCGCCGCTTCGAGAACGGGACCCCGTGCGATGGGCGTTTCCGTCATCTCGATACCGGTACGTTCAGCCTTGCGTCGATAGGCGGCTGCCATTGCGCGGTGCATCTTGCGGGCTTCCGGGTCTGCCGTGGAATTGGCAAGCCCATCGTGCATCTGTGCGCGCTCAATATATTCGGCCGACGAAAGATTACTTTCCATTCGTCATCCTCCGGATCCATCATTACCGCCCGGGCGTCACTCGTAAGTCGAACGAGGGCGGACACGCCGGAACTCAAGCGGCATTACGCCTGCGCGATCTTTCCGGCAACTTAAAAAAGGCAAGTTACGCCACAATTGCCCCGATGGAAACCGATACCGCTACATTTGATCGCTTCTAAGGCGCGCCTAGTAGAATATTCCAGGGCGGGGGTCGATTGCATAACTGTTAAGTGTCTTTCTGTCAGCGGCGTCAACTTCGGTGAGGATCACCTGATACCCCCACAAGTCGGCAAGGTGCTGCAGGACCTGCCGCGCTTCCTCGCGCTGAAGCAGGACGCGGTCGCGTACGTTGTGCTCGAGCATCAGCTTGCGGTCGCTGTCGAAGTCGACGTCGACGATCTGGATGTCGGGATCGATGCCGGCGACGTCATGGTGCCGCGCCAGAGTGCGCCGGATCTCCTGATAGCCCTGTTCGTCGTGAATGGCCGCCACCTCGACTTCTTCGTCCTTCTCGCGGTCGTCCAGCTTGAACAGGCGCCACTTCCGGATCAGGTGCGGGCTGAGGAACTGGGCGATGAAGCTTTCGTCCCGGTAATTGGCCCAGGCGTCCTTGAGGACGTTCAGGGGGTCGCCGCAGCCGGCGAATTCCGCGAACCACCTGCAGTCCTCGTCCGAGGGATCGCGGCAGATCCGTTCGATGTCCTCCATGATCCCGAAGCCCAGCGCGTAGGGGTTGTGGCCCGAGTAGTGCCCTGAATCGTACGTCGGCTGATAGAGCACGTTCGAATGCGAATGCAGGAATTCGAGGAAGGCCCCTTCGGTGATCTGTCCGGTTTCGTGAAGCCGCTTGAGAATGTTGTAATGGACCCAGACCGCGCAGCCCTCGTTCATCACCTTGGTCTGGCGCTGCGGATAGAAGTACTGGGCGATCAGGCGGACGATGCGCAGGATTTCCCGCTGCCAGCCGCGCAGGCGCGGCGCGCTCTTCTCAAGGAAGTAGAGTAGGTTTTCCTGCGGCAGGCCGAGTGACTTCTGGCGCATGTCACGCGATTCACGGTGCGTCGGCTTCTTGTTGGGCAGGGTGCGCCACAAGGCGTTGTAGTTCGATTCCTCATAGGCACGCCGTTCCTCCTCGCGCCGTCTTTCGGCATTGAGGTTGAGCGGTGCCGCGCGCGGATAGCGGTGGATGCCTTGCTGCATCAGGGCATGGGCGGAATCGAGAACCCGCTCGACTTCGGCCTGACCGTGGCGTTCCTCGCAGCGGGCGATGTAGTGGCGGGCGAACTCCAGGTAGTCGAGGATGCCTTCCGCATCGGTCCATTGCCTGAACACGTAGTTGTTCTTGAAGAAGTGATTGTGGCCGAAGGCGGCATGGGCGATCACCAGCGTCTGCATCGTCGCGCTGTTCTCTTCCATGACGTAGCTGATGCACGGGTCCGAATTGATCACCAGTTCATAGGCGAGCCCGCGCAGGCCCTTGCGGTACAGCAGGTCGTTGGCGAGGAACTGCTTCCCGAACGACCAGTGCTTGTAGAAGATCGGCATGCCGGTGGAGGCATAGGCATCGAGCATCTGTTCCGAAGTGATGACCTCGATGCGGTTGGGATAGACGTTGAGGTCCAGCTCGCCGATGGCGATGGTCTCGCAGGCTTCGTAGATGCGCTGGAGCGTGTCGAAGTTCCAGTCGCTTCCGGAGTAGAGCAAGGTGGAGGCAGGCGCGTTCATGAGGCGCGCGCCGTGGCACTTCGGCGGCTGAACAGGTCGCGGAACACGGGGTAGATATCCTTGCGTGAATGGACCCGGCGCATCGCGAACTTGCCGCCGGAACCGCCGATCTCGGCATAGGCCTGCCACAGGTTCGTCGCGCGTTCTTCGCCCGTGACGCCGCTGGAGGGCGGGTTGGAGACTTCGAGATAGGCCGCGTATTGCACGATTGGCAGGATCTCGTCGCGCATCAGCGCCGTGGTCTGCGGATTGTCGCGGGTGAAATTGTCTCCGTCCGAGGCCTGCGCAAGGTAGATGTTCCAGTCGAGTGGAGAGTAGCGGTCCTTTACCACGGCCAGCATCTCCTCGAGCGCGGAAGAGACGCGCGTCCCGCCGGTTTCGGTGCTGTAGAAGAAGGTCTCCTCGTCCACCTCCTGCGCCGAATCCGTGTGACGGATGAAGACGATCTCGACGTGGCGGTAGCAGCGGGTGACGAAGAGGTAGAGGAGGATGAAGAAGATCTTCGCCAGCTCCTTCATGTGTTCGTTCATCGATCCCGAAACGTCCATCAGGCAGAAGATGACGGCCTGGGAAATCGGCCTGCGTTCCTGCTCGAAGCGGCGATAACGCAAGTCGATCGGGTCGATGTAGGAGATCAGCGTCCGGCGCCGGTTGAGAACCACCAGCCGTTCGCGCAGTGCATCGAGCGTGGCGCGATCCTTCTCTGTAGGGCGGGTCTTGGCCTCGAGCCGGGCGATATCCTTTTCCAGCTCCTCGATCTCCGCCGTGGTCGGGCGCCGCAGGGCTAGCCGGCGCGACATCGCGTTGCGCATCGTGCGCGGGACCGAGAGCGAAGAAGGCGATCCCGACGTCGTATAGCCGGCGCGGCGGATGTCGAAGGAATCGCTGCCGGTCAGCCGCCGCTTGGCGAGGTCGGGGAGCTCCAGGTCTTCCAGGAACAGGTCGAGGAATTCCTCGCGGCTGAGGACGAAGCGGAACTCGTCTTCGCCATCGCCGGTGCCTGCCTCGTCGCCGCCGCCACCGCTGCCGCCCGGGGGGCGCTTGATCCGGTCGCCGGTGCGAAAGACCCGGTTGCCGGGAAGAACGTGATCGCGGTTGCCGCTGTGGCTGTCGCGGCGGAAAGTCGGTTCGTTGATGCCGCCGGTCTTGATGCTGACTTCGCCTTCGCTCTCAACTTCCCGGATCTTGCGCGAGGTCAGAGAGTCCCGGACCGCACCGCGCACGGAATCGCGCGCGCGACGCAGGAAACGCTGGCGATTGACCAGGCTCTTGCCGCGTGGGTTGAGGCGTCTGTCTATGATATGCATGTCGGGTCAGCACACCTCCTTCGCTCCCGCTCCCGCTACTCCGCCTGCTTGACGCGCATGTACCATTCGACGAGGCGCCGGACCTGGCGGGGCGTGTAGCCGCGTTCGACGAGCCGGGTGACGAACTCGTCGTGCTTGCGCTCGGTCTCGCTGTCCCGCTTCGACGAGAAGCCGATGACCGGCAGCAGGTCCTCGACCTGGCTGAACATGCGCTTCTCGATCACTTCGCGGATCTTCTCGTAGGAATTCCACTTCGGATTGCGGCCGTTGTTGTTCGCCCGCATGCGCAGAGCGAACTTGACCACCTCGTTGCGGAAGTCCTTGGGGTTGGCGATCCCGGCAGGCTTCTCGATCCGGGTCAGCTCCTGATTGATGACGTCGCGGTCCAGCATCTGACCGGTGTCCGGATCCTTGAAGTCGAGATCTTCGATCCAGGCATCGGCATAGGCGACATAGCGGTCGAACAGGTTCTGCCCGTAGTCCTCGTAGGATTCCAGGTAGGCCTTCTGGATCTCGTTGCCGATGAATTCGGCAAAGCGCGGCGCCAGTTCGCCCTTGATGAATTCCAGGTACTGGGCCTCGGTTTCGGCCGGGAGCTGTTCTTGCCGTACCATCGATTCCAGCACGTACATCAGGTGCACCGGATCGGCGGCGATCTCTTCGGTGTCGTGGTTGAAGGTGGCCGCCAGCGCCTTGAAGGCAAAGCGCGTGGACATGCCGTTCATGCCTTCGTTGACCCCGGCGTTGTCCTTGTATTCCTGCATCGTCTTGGCGTGCGGATCGATGTCGCGCAGCATCTCGCCGTTGTAGATGCGCATCTTCGAATAGATACTGCTGTTCTCCGGCGCCTTGAGCCGGGTCAGCACCGAAAAGCGCGCCAGCATGTCGAGCGTGCCTGGTGCGCAGGGCGCTTCGGCCAGCTGGGAATTCTGGAGCAGCTTCTCGTAGATCTTCCGCTCTTCGTCGATGCGCAGGCAATAGGGAACCTGGATCACGTAGATGCGGTCGATGAAGGCTTCATTGTTGCGGTTGTTCTTGAAGTTCTGCCATTCGGATTCGTTCGAGTGGGCCAGGATCACACCCGAGAAGGGAATTGCGCCGATATTCTCGGTGCCGATATAGTTGCCTTCCTGCGTTGCCGTCAGCAGCGGGTGCAACATCTTGATAGGCGCCTTGAACATCTCGACGAATTCGAGAACGCCCTGGTTGGCGCGGTTGAGCCCGCCCGAGTAACTGTAGGCGTCCGGATCGTTCTGCGAGAGCAGTTCGAGCTTGCGGATGTCGACCTTGCCGACCAGCGAGGAGATGTCCTGGTTGTTTTCGTCGCCCGGCTCGGTCTTGGAAATGGCGATCTGGCGCACGCGCGACGGCATCATCTTCGCTACCGTGAAACGGGAGACATCGCCCCCGAACTCGTCGAGCCGCTTGCGCGCCCATGGGCTCATCAGGCGGGAGAGGTAGCGCCGCGGGACGCCGTAGGTTTCCTCGATTTCCGGGCCGTCGATGTCCGGATCAAAAATCGCCAACGGGCTTTCGAACACCGGGCTCACTTCGTCGCCGGCCTTGAGCACGTAGATCGGATAGGCTTCCATGAGCGCCTTGATTCTCTCGGCGATGGAGGACTTGCCGCCGCCGACCGGGCCGAGCAGGTAGAGGATCTGCTTCTGCTCCTCGAGCCCCTGCGAGGCATGGCGGAAGAACGACACGATCCGTTCGATCGTGTCTTCCATGCCGTAGAATTCGGAGAAGCTGGGATAGACCCGGATCGTCCGGTTCATGAAGATGCGGCCGAGCCTTGCATCCTTGGCGGTATCGACGAGTTCCGGCTCGCCGATCGCTGCCAGCAGACGCTCTGCCGAGCCTGCATAGAGCATGGGGTCATCGCGACATTTGCTCAGGTATTGCTCCAGCGTCCACTCGGTTTCCCGGTGTGCTTCGTAAGAGCGCATGAACTTCGAAAAGAGATCATTCGTGGCCATCGAGAATACCTCTCCTGCCCCAGCTTTTCAGAATCGAAGAGTAACAAATTTAGCCTTTGCGTACCAGTAATTAGATGTGGTGCCGGGGTGTCTCTGAGGGGCCGGAGCTGCCCTTGCTGCACGGTGCAAGCCAGTGAAACTCGGCCATTCCCGCGGCCCGTCGGGGGTGTTTTCGGCTTTCCAAATAGTTGTGGAAACTATTTCTGCGGGCCTGCAAATATATATTCCTCCGATGTAAACGGGCCGTTTTTCGTGCCGAATCACCGCGCCGTCATATGCTGCCTCGAAAGGCTCGAGTGGCATCGCTGAGTCGCTTCCAGGAGCATGTCGGCAATCGGGGCGGCGATACCAACGCCATGATTTCGTATGCCACACAGGCAGACGCGAAGAATTCCTTAACCACGTTCAGGCAGGCTTTTTTTCAAGCATCACAGCGCATTGGGCGTGCTTGACCCTTTCCCGCGTTCAGCATTGGCATCGGCCATATCTGGTCAATTGCTCGGGGGTCACGCAATGCGATGCTAACGAATGTACGCCAAGCAAAGCATCCGAGATGCGCGACACCGTGCCGCGGCGATGACTGGAGATGCATTTACCATGGCGAACGAGAAGGCTTACAAGTGCCGTGACTTCGCACAGCTCGATGGCGAGAACTACGCCAGCTATCCTGCGATCAAGGCGATCGTGGAGAAGCACGCGCCCAAGGCGCTCGAGAAGCTTTATGCGCGCATCGCCACGGACGAGCAGGCCAGCAGCCTGCTGCCCAACCAGCAGATCCGCGATCACGCGGCCAGCGCCCAGCTTGCGCACTGGAAGGCGCTCTTTTCGCACCGCTTCGACGACGAGCAGGTACAGCGCTCGGAGAAGATCGGGCGCGTTCACTCGGAAGTCGGCCTGGACCCTTCGTTCTATATCGGCGGCTATGCTCTCGTTCTCGAGGAAATGATCGAGCGGGCGATGACGTCGGGCCTGCACAATCCGCTCAGCGCGCGCAAGACCGGCAAGACGATCGCGACCCTGGTGAAAGTCGCCCTCGTCGACATGGAGGCCGCGATGTCGGCTTATTTCCGCGAAGAAGAGCGGGCTCGGCGCGCCGTCATCGCGTCGATGGGCGAGGCCCTCCAGGCGATGAAGGACGGCAACCTGCAGGCGCAGCTTTCCGACCTGCCCGAGGAATACCAGGAAATCACCCATGATTTCCACGAGATGCGCCGCGAATTGAGCTCGATCATCGTCGACATTTCGGACGCGGCCGGAAACATCGACACCGGCTCGCGTGAAATCAGTGCGGCCGCCAACGATCTGGCCGATCGCACCGAGCGTTCGGCCGCCGGTATCTCGCGCACCGCCGAAGTGATGAGCGAGGTCAACCTGGGCATCCAGTCGACCGTGTCGAGCGTCAAGCGCGTCAATGAATCCATTGCCGAGGTCGACAACCAGGCCGTGGCCGGTGGGCAGATCGTCACCGACGCGATCGGCGCCATGGACAAGATCAAGCACTCGTCCGAGGAGATCGGCCAGATCAGCGAAGTGATCGAGAACATCGCGTTCCAGATCAACCTGCTGGCGCTCAACGCCCGGGTCGAAGCCGCGCGCGCCGGAGAGGCTGGCAAGGGCTTTGCGGTCGTTGCCAGCGAAGTCGGTGCCCTGGCGCATCGCACCAGCGATTCCGCCAAGAGCATCAAGGAACTCATCTCCAAGTCGAATGGCGATGTCCTGGCAGGAGTCGATCTCGTGGCGCAGACCAAGTCCGCGCTCGAAGTGATCATCTCGCGGCTTGCCGTTGCCCGCAGCGAGGCGCGCGACATCGCCACAAGCGCCTCGACCCAGGCCGACAGCCTGCAGGAGATCAACGACGAGGTGCAGCGCATGGAGACCTCGACGCAGCAGAACGCGGCGATGGTCGAGGAATCGAATGCGGCCACCCGCACGCTTTCGCAGGAGGCCAGCCGCCTGACCGAGATCGTCGGCCGCTTCCGCCTCGAGAGACGCAGCAAGGTTCGCGATGAGAACGATAGTGCCGTGCAGGCCTTCGTGGCGCAGGAGCATGCCGAGAACGAGGGCCTCGCGCTGCACCGTCGCTACGGTTGATGGCATCGAGCGCCGCCGCTCAAAGAGCTTTCCGCTTCGTCGGTCGAGTGTAGTGCGTGTGCCCCGACAATTCGGTATTACCCCGAGGGGCTGTTAGGCGAAGCATCGGGATTAATCGGGGTATACTAGGGCCTTAGCGACCACTTCGCCGCGCCCGTTACAGGCATGGCCCATGGCGGTCGGTGGGGGTCAGATCCCGCGCTGCAATGACCGCCCGTCTCCGTTCGCCAGAGGGATGTCCTACTCCAGCCCGAAGCCGGATCCTGTCGCCGGCCGGTCGCGGATTCCTGCGGTATTTTCGGAGGTTATATATCGGACAGATGAGTTCTCCGGGCGCGCGCGTCGCACAGTGCACCTTGGCCGGGGTGTGCTTTCCGCAATTGCATGGCGGACCGCTGACGTCACGCCCGGGCGCATGTTCCTTTTGGGTTAGTGCCTCGGCAACATCATTGGGAAGCTTCCCTACTGCAGGCCGCGCGTTTCGCACGCCCCAACGAGCACCGGCTTGCTGCACTGCGGAATTGCTGATTTAATGCCGTCAGGCAATGCGTTGCCGGGTCGCTTGAAACAGCTAGCACTTAAGCGATCAGAATAGCCAAAGATTGCAGCTTCGAACGGGCGGAACCATTCGCCACTTCGTGAGATTTGACTTTTCTGTTGCGCATGACCCCGGGAATGCTCTGATGTACGCCAGACCACAGCCACTTGCCAAATATCAGCCTCGCCCCGATGCGCCCGTAGATCAGGGTGCATTGATCGATTTGCGCGCCTTCATGCAGGTCCTGCGGCGGCGCAAGAAGCTGGTCATGATTGTCAGCCTGATTGTTTTCGCGATCGTCGCTGCAATCTACTTCATGATCCCGCCGCGCTATGTCGCGACTACGACCGTGGCGCTGGAGCGTGGGGCTGAACAGGTCCTCAAGGTCGATCAGGTCGTGCCCAACGTCGATCCGGACTCCGCTTCGGTCGATACCGAAGTGGAGGTGCTCAAGTCTCCCGAACTTGCGGGCGAGGTCGTCGACAAGCTCCATCTCACCAAGGATCCGGAGTTCAATCCCTCCTTGCGCGATAGCGAGGAGGCGCCGGTCGAAACGCAGCGCAACTGGGCAATCGCCCAACTGCTCAGCAATCTGGGCGTAAAGCGCAACGGCTTCTCCTACGCGATCGACATCAATTACCAGTCGGAATCGCCTGCTACGGCGGCGAAGGTCGCCAATACGCTGGCGCAGACCTACATCGACAACCAGAAGGAATCGAAGGCCGGCGCGACTAGCCGGGCCAGTACCTTCCTCGAAAAGCAGCTCGAGAAGATGCGCGGGCAGGTTGAAAGTGCCGAGGCTGACGTGGCCCGCTACCGCGCGCAGCATGGATTGTTCGACATCGGTCAGAACAGCAGTGTGACGCAGGCGGAACTTTCCAGCCTCAACGGTCAGCTGGCGCAGTTGCGGGCCGATCAGGCCGAAGCCGACGCCCGCCTGTCCACGGCCAGGGCGCAGCTTGCGCGCGGCAGCAACGGGCAGGAGCTGGGCGAGTCCCTCGATTCCCCGGTGGTCAGCAACTTGCGCGCCCAGCGCGCCAAGCTGAGCGGCCGCGTCGCTTCGCTGCGCCAGCAGTTCGGTCCGAAGTATCCCGAGCTTGCTGCAGCCAAACAGGAACTGGCCGACATCGACGAGCAGATCGAGTCCGAAGTCAGGCGCATCGTCGCCAACCTGAGCAACGAAGCTAATGCAGCGCATCAGCGGACGGCTTCGATCCAGGGCTCGCTGAGCCGTGCGGAAGGCACGCTGGCAAGCGACAATGCGGCGTCGGTCGGCCTGTCTGAGCTGGAGCGCAAGGCGGAGTCCGCTCGCACGCTCTATCTCACGCTGCTTGACCGCTACAAGCAGACCCAGGCGCAGAAGGGTCTGGAGCGCAGCAATTCCTACATCGTCGCCCTGGCACGCGTCCCGGGCATGCCGGCTTTCCCGAACGTGATCGTCTTCGCCCTCATCGGCCTGATCGGTGCCATAGCCACGTCGACTGTCGTCGTCGCCGTGATGCAGCTGCTCGACCGGGGCGTGGAAACGACCAGCAACCTGGAAAAGCGGCTGGGCGTCACCGTGCTCAACTCCATTCCGGACACCAAGCACCTGCCCGAGCTGGCAGACCTGAGCGAGCCGATCCATCCGACGCAGCTCGTGGTCGAGCGCCCGCAATCCTCGTTCGCGGAAGCCTTCCGCTGGTTGCAGACCTCGATTCAGATCAGCCAGCCCAAGCGCGGCCCGGTGGTCGTGGCCGTGACGTCCGCGCTGCCCAGCGAAGGCAAGACGACCGTTGCCCTCTCGCTGGCGCGTTCCGCGGCGATGGCGGGCAAGCGGGCCGTCCTCGTCGATTGCGACTTGCGGCGCCGGGTATCCAATCCGGGCTCGAGCTTCGAGGGCTCGATTGGCCTGCGCGCGCTGCTGGCGAACGAGGGCGAGCTGAACCAGGCGCTCTACGTCGATCCGGAAACGGGCCTGTTCATCCTGCCGCGTCGCAACGACGAGCAGCATATCCAGCCCTTCGCCGATACCCAGGAGTTCGCCGATATCATTGCGGCCCTGCGCGCGCAGTTCGACTTCATCGTCCTCGACACGCCGCCTGTTCTCACGATCGATGACAGCCGCTCGATCGCGGCCAAGGCGGACAGCACGATCCTGATGGTGCGTTGGCGCAAGACGCCGATACGCGCAGCCGAACTGGCGCTTCGCCAGCTTGAGACGGTGGGCGCGAACGTGATCGGTGCGAGCCTCTCGATGGTCGACGTTTCGGCACAGGCCAGCATCGGCTACGAGGATGCCAGCTACTATTACGGTGCGTACAAGACCTATTATGCGTGAGCCTGATCGGGTTCGAGAAGAAATGAACCGGCATGGATGAACTGGGCGCCACCGGTCCGCATTTCGGACTGCCCATCCTGGTGCCGGCAACGCTGGTACTGGTGATCATCGCGATATTGGCGGGCCGCCGCATCCATGGCCTGCCGGGGCGGTTCCTGTTCCTGGCCATCTGGCTGCGCATGATTCTGGGTGCCTACCACGTCTACATGTTCCAGCCGATGTTCGCAGGGATGTCCGGCAATGCGCTGGTGTCCATCCTCGTCACCGGGCTGGCCTTCCTGGTCATCCGGCCATCGCACCTGGCGCTCAAGGTGCTGGTGCCGACCTACCTGATCATGTTCCTGGTCGCGATTAGCGGGGCGCTCAATTCCGACATTCCGGGCGTGATGACGGTGACAGTCAAGTACGGCTACTTCGTCGTGCTGCTGATTGCGACCTTCGAGGCCTTGCGGCAGGACCGCGATCAGACGCTGATGCCGCTGATGATCTGGGCCTTTTCACCCTTGCTGCTGTTCCAGTGGCTGTCGGTTGCGCTCAACTTGCCCAAGGGGTCGGAAATGGCGGACGGGCTGGTGTGGATTGGCGGCTATAACCACGAGGCCGCCTTCTCCGTCGCGCTCCTGCTTGCCTTCCTCGTGGGCTGTTTCGCGCATCGCCTTAACCCGTTCATCCGTCTGGCTTACCTGGCCCTGGTCGCTGTCGGTATCTTCCTTGCCGGTTACCGCACGACGCTGATGGCTTCGGTTCCGCTGGTGGCGACGGTGTTCTGGGCCTCGATCACCCAGCACGTCAGTCCGACCCAGCGCCGGGTCGTGGCGGCAACGGCACTGGTCGTGGCGTTCGTGGCAGTTCTGGCCGTGGCGGTGATCAATTACGACCGCTTCATCGATCTCGGCACCTTCCTCAGCAATCCCGATGCGCTGATCAAGCCGCCGCGGGAATTCACGCAGGTCGAACGCCAGATCCTTTCGGCCCGCCCGTTGATCTGGAGCGAATACATATTTGCCTACAAGGATGGCACGCCGTTGCAGCACCTGTTCGGGTTCGGACCGGAATCATGGTCCAAGGGCTTCGACGTCTACCCGCACAACACGATCATCGGCACGCTTTACGAGCTGGGCGCCGTTGGCGTGTTCGTCATGCTCCTGTTCTGGGCGACGATGGCGGTCACCGCGCTGCGCGCGCGCAGCCATGACCTGCCGATGCTGATAGCGGCCCATCTCAGCTTTCTCATCCTGAACATGGGCACGATGCCGTTCTGGCAGCTGGAAGGCCTGGCGCTCTATGCCGTGCTGTGCGGCTATACGCTGTTCAGCGCCCGCGCGCCGACTTATGACTGGTCCGATCCCTATGTCGAGGAAGAAGAGCCGGTGACCGTGCACTTCCCGGTGGGCGAGGAACGTTACGGGCGCCCATACCGCTTCAGCTGACGGGCAGCCGCCTCAGTTGGTGCCCAGATCCGCGCAGGCGATCTCGAAAGCTTCTGCGCGGGTAGTCGCGCTACGGTATCCTTCATAGACGCCGGTCCACTGACGAGCGAAGCCGCTGACCTTGCCGTAGTTGTTGTCCAGCGCGACATGCGGAATGTCGAGCAGTACGCTCAGGATATGCGCGTGAAGTCGGTCGGTCACGACCACGCGGCCGCGCGAAAGCATGGCGAGCCCGCGCTGTACGCGCCGTTCTGCAAGGGCCTGGTAGCGCCGCAGGCGCTTGTCCTGCTCGCCCCGTCCCAGCAGGCGAGCCAGCTTTGCCCGGGCCCTGAGCTGAAGCTTCTCACCATTGTCCTCGTGGAGCCAGTCCACTTGTTCCACTCCGGCCGGCACCGGCGAGGTGTCTGCGGTGCGTTCATGATCGGTGCGCAGGAGCGCCAGGATCGGTTCCTGCGAGGCATCGCGCTTTTGCGGCCCCATCATCAGGGCGCTGTCGGGTGCGAGCCGCACGTCGCAATCGAACTGGCGCCGGGCGAATTCGAACGAGGCGGTATCGCGCGTCAGCAGCGTGAAGGCGCCGTGCGCTTCGATCGCACGCGCCATCTTCGCCGCCGCGGCTTCGTCGTTGTAGTGGATCGATTGCGGGAGTTGCACGATCGGTCGGCCCGGGAAGCTTTCCAGCAAGTGCAGCCGCAGTTCCTCGTGCTTCATCCAGCTCGTGCCGAAATTACCGCCGCCGTGGATCAGGATCGGACCGTCAGGGCAGGTCTGCCGAAGGTCATCGACGCTGAAGTTGTTCAGAGCAGCGGTATAGGCAGGCGTTCGGCCTTGCGCGCGCAGCCACGTCATTTCTCCGAGCCATATGGCAGAATCCCCGACGTTCGAGTGATCGGGAAAGTCCACCAGGGCCAGCGGCCCGGCCGGTATCGTCTGCGAGAAGACGTTGCCCAGTTCTTCTCCCAGTGCGCGGATCAGGGTCTGGGCGGTAAGTCTTTGTGGCATGCGGGAAAACTCGTTCATCGAAACTTTCGCAAGGTCTTGAGGGCAAGGCCCCGCCAGACCGGGCTGAGAGCGATCACGGTGATGCCATAGACCAGCGCGCCGATCGCCATGTTGAGGAAAAGAACCAACCAGGAGCCGGCCAGTTCCGGCACCCCGGGATGGGCGACGAGCGCGCGGGTGGCGGGCATGGTGAGGTGAAGGACGAGGCCCATCAGCACCGAAGCCGCCAGCGGCTGCCAGATCGCGCTCCAGGTATGGCGCAGGCCGATCCCGGAAACGCGCGCGAGCAGGAAGATCTGCAGGGGCAGGGTCAGGTACGAACGCACGACATAGGCGCAGGCGACCGCGAAGACGCCGTAGGGCGCGGCGATGAGCGTGAAGATCGCCGTGAGGCTGAGCTGGGTCAGCGAGATCGTCAGCAGGCTCCTGCTCGCTCCCAGCGCGCCGAGCGAAGGCGAGGCGAACTGGTTGAGCGTGAAGGGAATGGCCATGAAGGCGAAGACTTGCGCAAGATCGCCTGCGGCGGCCCACTTGTCGCCGAACACGGTGGGGATCGCCAGCGGCGCCAGCACGCCGAAGCCGACCAGCGCGGGAAAGGAGATGATTGCGGCCTTCGAGATCATCCACTGGTAGGCGCGGGCCAGTTCGACCCGATCGTCCTTGACGCGCGCCAGGGTCTGCATGGCGACCGTGGTGAAAGGACGGATCGCGCCGTTGGAGATGATGTCGACGGTGCGCCAGGCCGTGCGGTAGATACCGACCGCGACGACGCCGATGACGTTGCCGATGACCAGCTCCTGCAGGCGCGTCGTGGCGATGTAGACCAGCTGTACCGCAGTGAGGCTGCCGTTGATGCCGAGGTTGCGCTTGAGGATCGACCAGTGCCAGTCCCAGCCCGGCTTCCAGCGATAGGCATGGCGCGACAGGATGGTGCTGATAATCTCGGTGAGGATGCGCTGGATCACCAGTGACCACAGGCCGAAGCCGAGCAGGGCGGCGACGATGGCCGTGCCGCCCCCGCCGATGCCGCTGGCGACCGAACGCAGCGCCGTCGTCTTGTGCCCGAACTCGCGCAGGCGCAGCGCCATGTGCGTCTGGCCCAGTGCGGAAATCGGCAGGACGATGCTCAGCACCTGAAGCGGCAGCGCGATCTGCGGCGCATTCATGAAGGCGGCGAAGGGATGGGCCAGCGCGATGATGATGGCGCTTGTCGCCAGCGAGAAGCCCATGTGGCTGCGATAGACGGTGTCGGTAAACGCGCCGGTCAGTTCCGATTCGCGGGCAACGGTCTGGGTCAGGCCGGCCATGCTGATGGTGCGGAACACTTCGGCGAAGATTGCCATGAGCGCGAAGGCGCCGATGTCAGCCCGCGTAAGCAGGCGTGCCAGCAGCACGAAGACGATGAACGAGAAGACCTGGTCTGAGGCGAAGCGCAGGATCGACCAGCCGATCGAATGCTTGCTCTGCTTGCGCAGCTGCGTGTCGAACCGCGCACCTTGCGAGGACGCGAAGGAATCCTTGGCGAAAGTGTCACCGGCCACGCAGGACGCTCAGTTTCTTGGCACGAATGCGTTGACGGTCGATCCAGCGCGCAAGGCGCTGGCGCGGGGCGTGGTAGGCAGCGCCGCGCCCCGCGCCGAAACGCTCCGCGCCGATGCCGGAGGGCACGAACTCCTCGACTATCGGGGCTGGAAACAGGGCGTAGTTGCGCACCCCGTGGTCCCACGATCGGTCCATCTGGTCGTCGATCGGGCGGCAGACGGTGGCGCAGGCGTCCATAAAGCGCCGCGCGCCGCTCAGGGTGATCGCATAGCCTTGCGTCCCGTAGGGATGGCCGACCAGCTCGACTACAGAGCGCGAATGCTGCAGGAAATTGCGCCGCACCACGCGGCTGAAGGTAGGCACCTTGGCATAGAGCCGCAGATAGGGGATCGCCTGGGCTTCCAGATCGGTCGCGCAAAGCTGTTCGAGGAAAGCCCAGTCGACGATGACGTCGTCTTCCAGGACGATGCATTGCCGCGTGCCGCTGCGCACCATGCCCTGCCATACGGCGAAGTGGCTGGAATAGCAGCCGCGCTCGCCTTTGGTGAGCTGGCGGCCCTTGTTGCGCTCCACCGCCTGTTCGTCATAGCTCAGGCCTTCGACCAGCTCGGTGCGGGCATCGACGAAGCGCCATGCCACTTTCGCGTCGCGGGCACGGGCCGAGAACGCGGCGCGGCGCTGGTGGGCATCGGTCATCGAGATGACGACAACCGGGCAGGAGGATGCGTTTTCAGCCATTCTGGTTACGCACGATAATCCGCTGGATCGCATTTAACTGGCCGTGCAGGGCATCGTCCAGTTGCGCATTGGAGGTGTCGCGGTGAAGCAAACCGGATTTCACGCTGCAACGCAACAGGGCAAGGGTGGTAAAACTGGCCTGCTGCGCCATGGTGAGGCAAAATAGCGGTTAAGTTGCTGCGAATCGCCGCTTTGCACGCCTTGGCCAGCATTAGGACCGGTTCGTCTTCGCAATTGCGAGACGCGCTTGACCGCATGGAGGGACTGGGCAAGCGTCGTGTGCATTCGTGAATGCCAATACCGGGCATGTTTCAGGGGTAACGATGTCTCCACCATTGATCAGCGTAATCATTCCGGTCTGGAACGGCAGCGACGTGATCGGCCGGTGTCTGACCGCACTGCGCGAGCAGACCCTCCCGGCCGGGCAGTTCGAAGTCATCGTGGTCGATAACGGATCGACGGACAATACGGTGGAGTTGGCGCGCGCCTTTCCGGAAGTCGTGGTCTATACGGAAGATCGCCCAGGCTCGTACGCCGCGCGAAACCGCGGTCTCACGCATGCCCGTGGGCATTACATCGCCTTTACCGATGCCGATTGCCGGCCGGACCCCCATTGGCTGGAAAAGGCATTGGAAGGGGCCGGACGCAACCCCAAGGCCGGTGTCCTGGCAGGGCAGATCTGCCTGTTCGAAGAGGGTGAGTTCTCCAACGCCCTGTTCAGCGATTACGAGCGTCTTTTCAGCTTTCCGCAGGCCTTCGCCCGCCGCGGCAACTGCGCGACGGCCAACTGGATGAGCCGGCGCGAGATCTTCGACAAGCTCGGCGGATTCGACGAGAACCTCAAGTCGGGCGGCGACAGGGCCATGGCGCTGCGTATTCGCGGAGCCGGATATCCGCTCGTCTATGTGCCCGAAATGATCGTCGGACACCCCGTTCGTGCTACCCGGGAAGAATTAATCCGAAAACGTCGCAGGCTCAGCGGTGGCCGGTGGGACAGAACGCAACCATCGGGAAGACTTGCAAGAGTTCTGGGAGTCACGTTATATGACACAGCAAGACGAATAAGACGCGTCTGGATGGCGCCCGGTCTCACTATTGGCCGCAAGATAGCGTTGATGCGCCTCACTATGGACCTTTCGGTCGTTGCTACTCGTGAATACTGGCGGCTATTTCTTGGCCGTCGATCCGCAAGACAGTGAATTGATCGGGGTTCTGAATGACGTCTCCAAAGTTCTCTGTGGTATTGCCGCTCTACAACAAGGCCGATCATGTCGCGGCCTCGATCGAGAGTGCGCTCAAGCAGAGCCTGCCACCGTTCGAAGTGATCGTGGTCAACGATTGTTCGACCGATGGCAGCCGCGAAATCGTGGCGGCCATCGATGACGAACGCGTGCGCATCTTCGACCGCGACCGACCCGGGCCGGGTGGCTATGCCGCGCGCAATCTCGCCATTCGTGAGGCGCGGGGCGACTGGATAGCCTTTCTCGATGCCGATGATTTCTGGCACGAGGATCATCTCGAAGTGCTCGCAGGGGCCATCGACAGGGCTCCTGAGGCCGGTGTCGCGGCAACCCGCTTCAACCATGTGTTCGATACACATAGCCAGCCGCAGCGCATCGCCCGATCCTTGGAAAACGGGGCTGTCCTGGACTTCGCGCTGTTCCTCGAAGCCTGGCTGGAAGTGCGGGAATGCCCGATGTGGACCGGAGCGATCGCCTTGCGGCGCGACCTTTTGCTCAATGCCGGCCTCTTTCCGGAAGGGCGGGCCGTGCGCGGCGGCGACAAGGATCTTTGGCTGAGGGCCATGCGCCATTCGGTGTTCACCTACGATTGCCGGTTTACCGCCGACTTCAGCCGCGATTCCACCAACAAGGTCAGCAAGTCGACGAACACGCTTTCGACGCCCTGCCTCATCGATACGGCGCGGGCGATGCTCTCCGGGGCGGGGCCGCGCGAGAAGCGCCTGCTGCGCCTCCTCATCAATCAGGAAATTGCGCATTACACGCGCTATTCGCTCAAGCTGGACAGCCGCATCCGCATTCCCTTGCGCGATGTCGCCTTGCCTGAAGGCTGGGGCACTCTGGCGTTGCTGGCCGTCACCCGCTGGACGCCCGCGTCCTTGCGCAAATCGGCCTACCAGTTGATCAAATCAGTTCGGGCGAAACATATCGGGGCAGGGCAGACCGTATGAACAGAACATCGATGTCCGCGGCCTATGTGATCGCGCGCGCGATTTCGGGGGCGTGTATTCCCGTGGTCGCCTTCGGGGCGACGACCGTCCCGGCGATGGCGCAGAAGTATGACCCGTTCAGCAAACTCGGGACATTGGGCGCCAGCGACAATCCGCTGGACGAGGACCAACCGGAAAGCGTGACCGGACGATCGCGGCCGGAATATGCATCCGTGCCGATCCAGGCGGGCTCGCTGCAGATTATGCCTCAGGTTACGGTCACTTCCGAATTCGACGACAACGTCTATGCCCGGGAAGACGACCGCACCAGCGACGTCAACGTCACCCTTCGCCCGCGCCTGTCGATTTCGCGCCCGTCCGATGGTTTTTCATGGTCGGTGGCAGGCGAATACGAGGCGACGCGTTTCTTCAAGCTGACTTCGGAAAATACCGACGATTATGCTTTAAAGGGCGGCGTGCAATACCAGGTGGGAAGTACGACCTATTTTCAGGCGAACGTCCTGCATGCGCGCAATTCGGAACAGCGGTCTTCGCCGGACTCGCCAACCGGAATCATTCGGCCCAACCGCTACAAGCTGACCGAAGGTTATGCAGACATCCGGCACAGCTTCAACCGCGTAAGCCTGCAGGCGACGGTCGACTACCAACGCCTGAACTATCGTGACAATTTCAACAATCTTGGCGAAATCGTCGATCAGTCCTTTCGTAATCGCTCGGTCTATACGGGTGGCTTGATCGCACAATATACGATGAGCCCGAGCTTCGCGATCTTCGCTGCCGGGTCTGCCAACAAGCGCGATTATCGGACTCGCATCGGACCGGTTCCGGCACGCGATTCCACCGGATACGAACTGGCGCTGGGGGCGAACTTTGCGGTTGGCAACCTGATGCGCGGAACCCTGCGTGCCGGCTACTTGCGGCAGAATTACAAGGACCCGCTGTTCAGTGATAACAAGGGCCTGCTGCTGCGCGGCGAACTGGCCTACTATGTTACGCCGCTGGTGACCCTGACGGCCAAGATCGACAGGACCGCCAATGAAACCGGTGTGCGCCAGGCGGGCGGTTTCGTGAAGACGACCGCAACGCTCCAGGCCGATTACGAATTGAAGCGCAACCTGATCTTCCACCTCGAGGCGGGCAACGAGAACCGCAATTACAACGGTGTCGACCGTACCGACAATCGCTTTACCGGTCAGGTCAAGGCGACCTGGTTGCTGAGTCCGCGCTGGTCCCTGCAGGCCGGTATCAGCCATCGTGGACAAGACAGCTCGGGCCTGGCGAGTGGACGCGATTTCAGCGAAAACCGCGCCTTCGTCAGCATCCTGTTCAAGGGGCTATAGGCAAGGGCGCGGTCCTGCCGGAACGCACCGCCAGCGACTGGCTGTGCGCCCCGGAACCGGTCAGTTTTTCGAGCCGATGGACGTCGCATTGCGGCAGCGCCGCAGCAGGTCTTCGGGTACCAGTCGATTGACGTAGCCTTCCGATCCATTTTCCGAGAGCAACTTGCCCGGATTACCGCCGACCACGCCCTTTTCGGGCACGGTCTTGGTGACGACGGCATTCGCGCCGATGGCGCAGTCGTCACCCAGGTGAATATGGCCGATGATCTTCGCCCCGGCCCCGATGAAGACGCGGTCTCCCAGAACCGGCGATCCCGCGCGAGAACCACGGTTGGCCTGGCCCAGCATCATGCCGTGGGTCAGGTTGGCATTGGCGCCGATCACGGCATCCCCGTTGATGTAGATGCCTCCGAACCGGTTGATGAACAGGCCGGGGCCGATCACGGTGTATTCGGGAATGGCAATGCCGTATTTGTAACGACAGCGCAGCAGCATCCACTTGGAAAGCGGATAGAGACCGAAAGCCTTGAAGCGCAGGGTCTTCAGATAGCCGCAAGTGCGCATGTGCACGGTGTACTTGTAGCCCGGCGTGAACAGGAAGTGTCGCAAGAATGCCTTGGCGTCCGTGCGCCCGCCGTAGCGATAGAGGTCTGCCGTCAGCAGCAGGCGCAGTTCCCTGAACGTCCGGGCACAACCGCGCTGGTGGTTCTCACTCAGCTTCGCCGGTTGCAGGCGGGACATGTCATTCAAAAGTAGCGCTCCCCGATGCGGATTGTGTCGCCGGGTGCCACGGGAATGCCTGCGGTCAGCTTGTAGGGGTGTTCGTCCTCTTCCCCAGCGCCCTTGATGTAGACGCGCTTTTCGTTCGCGCGGTAGGTGAAGCCGCCGGCCTTGGCGACGGCATCCCTAATGGTTAATCCCAAGGAGTAAGGGTATTCGCCCGGCTTGCCGACTTCGCCCAGGATATAGATCGGACGATAACTGCCGACCTCGACCGCGACACTCGGTTCCGTCACATAGCCGCTGGCGAGTCCGGCAGTGATCGTCTCCTGGATGGCGGATGGCTTGACACCTGCCGCCTTGATGTTGCCGACGAGCGGGAAAGCGATTGTACCTTCCGAGGAAATGACAAAGTCCCCGCTCAGGGCCGGTAGCCCGTAAGTGGTAACCTTGATCGTGTCTCCGGGGGCAAGCTGGAGTTCCACGTCCCTGCTTTCGCGCGGCTTCTCGCCGGCAAGGGTAGGGTGCTGTGCACTGACAGCGGTCAGCGCGAGAGTGAGTGTCAAAGCCTGAAACCACTTTTTGGCCATCGTTCGCCTCATTTTCTGTCTTGTGCTGCTTACGCCGTACTTCAAGAAATCTGACCACTTGCCGCGATCTTGGGGCGATGTGTCGTGACGGATTTGCGCCGGGTAGCTGCCAACCTGTCGATGATCTCCCAATATCTGCCAGTGGTCTGCATAATATCGAACTTGTGTGTAATGGACGCCGCGCTTGCGCCCTTCGCGTCGCGCGTGGCCGGATCGTAAACCAGGCGCAGGGCCTGTGCGAATGCTGACGGGTCATTGGTCGGTACGACCACGCCGGCATCGCACTGTACCATGCCTTCGTTCTCGTCTCGCGGTCTATTGAGGAGGATCTCCGATGGACCGGAAGGACAGTTCGTGGTGACGACGGGCAGGCCGCAGGCCATCGCCTCCACCATTCCATTGGGGAATCCTTCCGCATTCGAGGGCAGGGCGAACAGCGTTGCCCGCTTGAGGACGGCGAATGGGTTGTCGACGAAGCCGGGCAGGTAGACGCGGTCCTGCAGGCCGAGTTCCGCTACCTGGGCTTCCAGCTTCTCGCGCTCCGGTCCTTCGCCAAGGATGACGAGCGAGCAGGGCAGCGTGGACTGGGCGAAAGCATCGACCAGCATCGAGAAGTTCTTGTTGGGTACGAGCCGACCGGTCGCAGCGATATATTCGCCTTCGACAGCGACCGCCGGATCGCCCGCGCCGAGATCCTCGATCAGGTCGTGGTCTACGGGGTTGAAGATGATCGATACCCGGTCTTGCGGGACAGCGAAATTGTCGTGCAGGTCCTGCGCCACGCCATCGGAAACGGCGATGACGTGGTCGGCCCTGGGGTAGGTAAGGCGCAACAGCAGGCGGCTGGCCAGCGAGCGCAGGCGCCCTGCGAAATGGGCAGTGCTGTTTACGCGTTCACTGATGATGCAGGCGGTGCGCAGCCCCCGGGTGGCCACGATATTGCCGACATTGGCGCGCGAAAGGAAGCTGAGCGTCACGTCGGGCCGCATGCGGGCATAGAGGCGGCGCAGCGCCATGATGCTGGGCAGGAACTTGCCGCGGCAGTCGAACTGGATCACTTCTATCCAGTCGGGCACGGCATAGGCGTCCGGCTCCCTGTCCAGCAGGACCAGGGAAATATCGTAACGCTCCCGCCAGGGCGCGGAAGCGCGTAGCAAGGTCGTCATGATTCTCTCCGCCCCGCCACCGGCGAGGGAATTTATCACGAAGACGGCCTTCTTCTTTCGTACGGAACCTGACATCATCATTATTTGGCGGAACGCGAAGCCGATCGAGCGATGCTGACTGTATCGTTGGGAATTGCCGAAACCGACCGATAGAGCGCAGCGGTCTTGAACGCCGCTGCATCCCAGTCGAACCGCTTCTTGACAGTTCGGGAGTCAGAACTCCGCGCCTTGTGATTGGTTGCCAGCAGACCGGAAAGCCGTTCGACATCGCCGACCGGGAAATAGCAGTCTTCGCCAAGCCCAAGGTCGCGATTGGCCTCGATGTCGCTAAGCAGCATCGGCGCCTCGCAGGACGCTGCTTCCAGAGCCGCGATCGGCAGGCCTTCATGATAGGAAGGCATCACGAAAAGGGCGCAGTTCTCATAGAGGCACTTGAGCACCGGGCGCGTCTGAAAGCCGAGAAAGCGGATCCGTTCGCTTTCGTGTGCACGAAGTTCTCGCGCATATTCGGAATCGTGGTCGGCATCGCCGGCAATGGCCAGGACCCAGTCAGCGCCGAGTTCTGCCGACTGGAACGCCTCGATAAGGTCATGCAGGCCCTTTTCGGGCACCAGGCGGCCGACGGCGATCGCATACTTCTTGCCAGTAAGGCCAAGCGCGGCATGCACTTCGGCGGAATCTACCCCATCGGAAGGCAACTTGGGCGTGCCGTTGGGGATGTAGGAAACCTTGTGCGCCTGCGAAGGGAAAATCTCGCGCAGGTGGTTGGCCAGGGAGGGCGAAATCGCGATCACGCGATGGGCCCAGATCAATCCCGACCGTTCGCCGACGCGCAGGATCATCTTGGCCATCGCGCCCCATTTTGCACGCTCGTAGTCCGCACCGTGGTGGGTCACGATCACCTTGAGGCCGAGGATGCGCGCAAGCGGCGTCATGAGCGCCGGACCAATGCCGTGGATGTGAAGGACGTTAGCCTTCTTGAACCAGGCATAAAGCGTCGCGACGAATGTAGCGACGATCGCTTCGAACGAGCGCGAGCGCGGAGCCGGGAGCGGAGTGAGCACGATGTTCTCGAATGTGCGTCGCTCGGCGTCGACATAGGGCGCCCGGCACAGGACATTGATGTCGAAGTCGTTGTTGGCCGACTTGATGCGCGGCAACAATTCCTCGCAGTGACTCTCAATCCCGCCCATGACACGAGGTATCCCTCGAAGGCCGGTGACGAATATCTTCATGGCGTCTGCCCTGTTCGAATGCATCCACCGCCACAGCTCTATTACCTGAAGTTTAGAGCATCAGGCCAAAGACTTACTCCAAAAGGGGTAAGTTAATCCGGTGCGACGACGTTGTTCCAATTTTATTCTCATCGACTCAGTACCAAGTGCTTCAATACTAAGCGGACGATAGCTGTCTGTCGGAGCGAATGATAGCTTGCCTCAAGAGGTACTTGAACGCTTATTGTGCGCTGCAGCAGTCCTCTCGTCGGGTTTTCGCCTCGCTATGTCGTACGCCGTCCGAGTTAAGGTAATTTCACAAGGTAGATAACAGGCGATACATGGCGCTGCCTGTTCGGGGTCGTTTGCCGGATTGTATAACAATCGATTTTAGGCGCGGTTCCGCTTCACCTTGATCTTTTGTGAATCCCGTTCCGGAACCCATGTGATCACCGGCTCGGGGCCTTCGACCCGGATGAGGGGGGCGTCTGGCGCGTCGATCGTCGCATTGCGGATCTCGAGGTGCATCGATTCCTTGGTTGCGAAGAAAAAGACCGGCGCGGAATTTCCCGGCGATCCTTTGACCACGGGCTGGTCGATGACATAGCGTTTGACGTCGCCGTGGAAGGAGAAGTGCGACTTGCCGCCGGTGCCGCCGTAATGGTGCGGGTCTACGCTTGTGCAGCGCAGGAGTTCGCCGCTGTTCCAGAGGCGGTAATTGCGCTTGTTCGCACGTGCGATGCAGTTTTCGAGGCGCACGTCCGCCGACTTGAGGTCGAATCCGCCGTCGCTGCAGCCGGTAGCAACGCACGAGATGTAGCGAATGCCATGGTTGCCGCGTTCGTCGGAAAAGCCGTCGCCGTTCCAGTACTTGTCCTTGGGGCGCGAGGCTTCGCGGAAATCGTGCGCTTCCACCCGGGTGTAGGTGATGTCATGGGCGGTGCCGTCGAGCTGGTAACCCACGCAGTAAAGATCGCACCTGGAACTGCCGAAGGCCTTCACGTCCTCGATCGTGCCGTCATGCGAACCGTAGCGGATGCGGGTCATGGTCCGGTCGACCTCGCGGGCCGTGACTGAACGCACGACGAAATTGGTGAGGTTTGCCGGGACACTCTTGTCCGAACTGGTTACTTCCAAAAAGCGGTAGAGATTGTTTGCCGCGCAACTTTCGATGGACAGATTGTCGACCGGCATGCGTACGCGTACGCCGCCATTGCCCAGGTCGAGAAACTTGCAGTTCTGGATGAGCGAGTTCGATTGGGCGCGCAGCCCTTCGCCACCATCGCCCTTAACGCCGTCGGCGGCGCGATTGCCCTGGAAGGTCTTGCCGCTGATCACAGTAGATGCGCCCGCTGATGAGGAGCGGGAAAGGACCAGCGCAGTGATCCCCGTCGACGCGGTAATGGCTGTGGTTAAGACGTAGCGGCGCGTGAGCTTCGATTGCATCGTGAGTTTCCCGGCGGCCAAGGATGGATGGAGAGGCCGGGGGCTCATGTGTCATGCAGGCAATACCTGCGAGCCCGACCTCGTGCAGCCGGGAAGGTGACGATAGCCTGCCGGGAGCGCAACCCGGGCGACGTCGAGATACGTTAAAAATTGACCAGTTGAAGCAGAGGCGCGGCCAGATGTTGGCTTTCGGGGGTCTGCTCGGCAGCGAACCGCCGATTTGCCTTTTCAGCCGCAGCCGGATCGGTGCACCATGCAGATGTCAGCGACGGTTGCGCAGGGCCTTCCAGCCGGCGGCGATGCCCACGCCGAGAGTCGCAGGAACGGCAACAACAACCAGAACGGCGGCAACCCCCGCAGTCACGACTGCGGAGCCTGCGAGGTGCAGCGCTTCGCCGACGACCTGGTCGGTCGTTCTCGAAGCAGTCGACCTTGTCAGTCCGGTACCCTTGTTCATTGCGACCCTCGCATCCTGCAGTCTCGTTCAGGCTGCAATTCAGCCTTAGTCTGGAACGGACTACCTCCATCTTCTTAACACGTTCTTATCATTAGACTATGATGGTGCGGGAATTATCAAGAATTTTCGGGTTCGATCCGGCTGTTTCCGGTGAGCTGATGCACTTCGGGCACGGCACGCCTCTCAGCGCGCCATGCCCGAAGCAGCCTGTCTTGCCGGGGCTACCGCCCCTCTTGTGATCAGGCCCTGCCGATCGAATAGTAGGTGAAACCGGCGGCTTCGGCGAAGTCCGGCTTATAGATGTTGCGCAGGTCGACCAGCACCGGTGCCTTGGCAATCTGCTTGACCCGCTCGAGGTCGAGCGCACGGAATGCATCCCATTCGGTGACGATCACCACGGCGTCGGCGCCTTCGATCGCCTCATAGGAATTATCGACCATCTGCACTTCGGGCATCAGCGGCTTGGCGAGTTCCATGCCTTCCGGGTCGTAGGCAATCACGGTGACCCCGGAATCGGCGAGAGCCTGCGCAATCGCGATCGAGGGGCTGTCGCGCATGTCGTCGGTGTTGGGCTTGAAGGTCAGGCCAAGCATGGCGACGCGCTTGCCGCGGGCCGCGTCCAGTCCACCGAGCGCTTCGATGACCTTGCGGCCCATTGCCCGCTTGCGGCTGTCATTGACCTTGGCGACCGCCTCCACGATGCGCAGGGGGCTGTCGTAGTCCTCGGCGGTCTTGAGCAGCGCGAGGGTGTCCTTCGGGAAGCACGAGCCGCCGTAGCCGGGGCCGGCGTGCAGGAACTTCGAGCCGATGCGGTTGTCGAGGCCGATGCCGCGTGCGACGTCCTGGACGTTGCCGCCCACCTTCTCGCAAAGATCGGCGATCTCGTTGATGAAGGTGATCTTGGTCGCAAGGAACGCGTTGGCGGCGTACTTCGTGATCTCCGCCGAGCGCCGGCTGACGAACAGGATCGGCGATTCGTTGAGGAACAGCGGGCGGTAGACTTCCTGCATGACCTCGCGGCCGAAATCGTCCTCGGCACCGATGACGATGCGGTCGGGGCGCTTGAAGTCGCCGATGGCCGCGCCTTCGCGCAGGAATTCCGGGTTGGAGACGACGGCGACGCGGTGCTTGGTGCCGCTTTCCTTGAGGATGCGCTCGACTTCGTCGCCGGTGCCGACGGGAACGGTGGACTTGGTGACGATCACCGCGTCGTTCGACAGGCTTTCACCCACTTCGCGCGCGACGGCGTAGACGAAGGAGAGGTCGGCATGGCCGTCGCCGCGCCGCGAGGGCGTGCCGACGGCGATGAAGATCGCGCTGGCGTCCTTGATGCCTTCGGCGAGGTCAGTGGTGAAGGAGAGCCGGCCGGCCTTTACGTTGTTTTCGACCAGAGCGTCGAGACCCGGCTCGTAGATCGGCATGATGCCCGCATGGAGCCGGTCGATCTTGGACTGATCCTTGTCGATGCAGACCACGTCGTGGCCGAAATCGGCGAAGCAGGCGCCGGAAACCAGACCGACATAGCCGGATCCAACCATCGCAATCTTCATGTCAGTGCCACCATTTGCAAATTTTCGGGAGATCGGGGTGAACCCTTCGCCGTTTATCTATGCGAAGTTCGCGAGGAATTTCCACCTCTGAATTCGCAACTGCAAAAAAGAATGGACGACCTGTTGCAAAGCAACGGCGAACGCACGGGCGGCCGGCCAGGACTTGCGTTAACTTCATGACAGCCTCGCTGTTCCGTCCCGGGACAACGGGGCTGTCCGTGTTCGTCCTCCGCCTTTTGGGGGATTGCCGAAGTCAAGGTTTCGGTATTGTTAACTGTAATTTGCACCACGATATGGATGGCTCCTGCGTGGGCGTGCCTAGGATCAAGACTTGCGGCTTCTGCTGATCAATCACCGCTATTTCGTGGCAAGCGGGGCGGAGCGTTACCTGTTCAACATCGAGAGGGTTCTGCAACGCGCGGGGCACGAGACCGCTGTCTTCTCGATCGATTACGAGCAGAACCGAGGCAGTCCGTGGTCTTCCTATTTCACCAGGCCCATCGGCAGGGCGGATCAGGTCTACTTCGACGAGCATCGCACCGATCCCGGGTCGGTCGGGCGCAGTCTCGGCCGCCTGTTCTATTCGCGCGAGGTGGAGCGCGACCTTGCGCGGCTGATAGAGGACTTCCGGCCCGACGCTGCCTACCTGATCCTGTTCCTGCGCAAGCTGTCGCCTTCCGTTCTTGTTGCGCTGCACAATGCCGGGGTGCCGATCGTGGTGCGCGTGTCCGATTACGGATACCTGTGCGCCGAGCACCATTTCCTGCGTAACGGGGAGAGCTGCACCAAATGTCTCGGCGGTCGCCTGCTGCCCGGCGTCGTGCACGGCTGCGTGCACGGCAGCCGGGTGATATCGGCGCTGGATGCCGCGGCGACATGGTACCATCGCCGGCAGGGCTATTTCGATCTGATCGACCGGTTTGTAACGACCAACCCGTTCCTGACCGACTTCATGGTCCGGGGCGGCTACGATCCTGCGCGGCTGGCCTGCATACCCACTTTCGCCGATGAGGAGATCTTTGCGCCCCGCGCGGGCGATTCGGGGAAGTACCTGCTCTATGCCGGGCGCCTGGATCCGTCGAAAGGTCTGGAAACGCTGATCGAGGCGATGGCGGTCTTGAAGCGGCGTTCGGGCTCGCCGCCGCGGCTTCGCATCGTCGGCGGCGCGCAGTACGAGGATTACCACAAGGCACTGGTGCGGCATGTCGAGCGCGCCGGCCTTGCCGATTGCATCAGTTTCGAACGCCCGGTCGCGGCCGAGGAAGTGGCGGGTCTGTTTGGCAGTGCAACGGCCTCGATCATCCCCTCGGTCTGGTTCGAGAACCTGCCGAACTTCTATCTGGAAAGCATCAGCGCCGGCGTGCCGGTGATTGCTTCCAACCTGGGTTCGCTATCGGCGGCGATCACGGATGGCGAGGACGGCCTGCTGTTCGAGACCGGCAATGCAGCGGCCCTGGCCGATTGCATCGCGCGCCTGATGCAAGATCCGTCGCTGGATCGGCGCCTGCGCACTGCGGGGCCGCTCAAGGCCAAGGCGCAGTATTCTGCCGAGCGGCACCTTGAACTCCTGACCGACCTGTTTGCCGAAGTGATCGCGCAGGGCCGCAGCGCTCCATCGCCCTACAGCGGGTCGAGCCGGGCGAAGGCAGTGTTCGAATGACCCTGGTAGCCTCCAGCGGGCAGCAGACGCCCGACCACGCCTTTCGCGGCGGAAAGCGGCAGCGAAGCGATGACTACGGCGAGGAAGGCCGGGTCGTAGCGCCCGATCGACAGGGCCAGCCGGATGACTTCCTTCGTGCGGCCGAGGCGAATGGCGCGGTGGAGCAGCAGGCGGCTCAGGCGATTGCGGCCCGACCGGAACGCCTTTGCAAGCTCCGGGTGGCGCGGCAGCAGGTCCTCTGTGCACAAGTCGCGCGAGCGCAGCATCTGCAGGACATCGCTCGACATGTTGTCGGGAAGGTCGCGATAGCCGGTCAGCGGCTCGGGAACGAAGCCGAAGTGGTGATGTTCGGCGATCTCGAAATAGAGCTTCCAGTCCTCGCACCCTTGCCCGCCGCGCGCGCGCAGGGTGGTGTCGTAGCCGCCGGTCCTGTCGAACGCGGAGCGCCGGATCAGCGCGGAAGAGCCATTGCCGATGAAGTTGTGAAAGGCGAGGGGGGCCAGCACGTCACCTTCGTGACAGGGCCGGTGGCGCAGCTGCACGACCTGGGACTTGCCGTCGATCAGTGCGAACCAGGTATAGACGAGGCCCATCCGCTCCCCGCCCTGGCGGAACACGGCCAGCTGCCGTTCGATCTTGGCCGGATGCCACAGGTCGTCCGCGTCGACCGGCGCGATGAACCGGCCGGTCGAGGCCGCGATCCCGGCGTTGCGGGCAGCGGCGACACCGGCATTGGCCTGGCGCAGCAGGCGGATGCGCGGATCGCGCGCCGCAAGGCCCTGTACGATGGCGGGCGTGTCGTCCGCCGATCCGTCGTCGACGACCACGATTTCGAGTTCGCGATGGGTCTGTGCCGTGACGCTGCGCAGCGTCTCGCCGATCGTCCGGGCTGCGTTATAGGCCGGTACGATGACGGATACGGTTTCGCTGCCGGCAGGTTCCAAGCACATCTCCATTGGCTTCGAAAACCAGTCTGCCTGAACATCTTCGCGGGCGAAAGCACTGTCCGGCCCGATTTCGGAACCAGCGGACGCTTCGCGGGATTGTCTGATCGACGCGTTTCAGCATTGTCGCCGCATTGCAGCAGAAAGTCCGCCTGAGATGTCCCGCATCGCCATCGAGCACATAGACGCATCGGCCATGCCGCCTGCGCCCGTCCGCGAGACGGCTCGCACGCTCCTTGTGTTCTGGTGGCAGGACATGCCGGTGGGGCAGGTCATCGACGAGGGGCGGCCCGGCGAGCGAATCGACCTGGAACGCCACTGGCAGGCATTCACTACTTCGCCCGCCCTCGTGCGGGCGAGGGACATGGCCGCCGATCTTCGCCGCCCGACTCTCGATGCCTCGGTGGTGATCTGTACGCGCGACCGGCCCGATGTCCTGCGCGAATGTCTCGCCTCGCTGGTGCACCAGAGCTACCGGCCCGCCGAAGTGATCGTCGTCGACAATGCTTCGGTGGACGATCGCACCCGGCAAGTCGCGCAGGAAGCGGGCGTTGTCTATGTGCGGGAGGACCGGCCCGGGCTCGACATTGCCCGCAACAGCGGCGCGCGCCGGGCACGTTCCCCGGTCATCGCCTATACCGACGATGACGTGCGGCTCCATCCCCGCTGGCTGGAGCGCCTGACGCTGGCCCTTGAGGCCGGTGATGCCATGGCGGTGACCGGGCTCGTGCTTCCCGCCGAACTGGAGACGGAAGCGCAGATCCTGTTCGAGACGCATTGGAGCTTCGGACAGGGCTATCTGCCGCGCCGCTTCGATGAGAACTTTTTTGCGATGGATCGCCAGACCGGCAGCGAAGTCTGGACGATCGGGGCCGGGGCCAGCATGGCCTTTCACCGCCGCGCGTTCGAGATCGCGGGCTATTTCGACGAGCGCCTCGATGTCGGCGCGGCGGGCTGTTCGGGCGATTCCGAGTACTGGCACCGCATCCTCAGCCATGGCGGCGTGTGCGTTTACGATCCGGCCGCGGTTGCCTTTCACGTCCACAGGCGAGAGATCGCCGGGCTCGCCTCGCAGATCTACCACTACATGCGCGGCCATGCGGCGGCGCTGATGGTCCAGCACGAGCGCACCGGCAATCGCGGGAACCTGCGCCGGGCCTTTGCGATCATGCCGCGCTATTACGCCGGGCGGGTGCTGCGCCGGTTGGTGAGAGGGACGCGGCCGGACAATCGGTTCCTGCGCCAGGAGATTTCCGGCTATGTCGCCGGGCTGATCTACTACTGGCGCCACCGCAGGGCGCCGCAGCCGTGAGCGCGGTATCGGTCATCATCCCGGCCCGCGATGCAGAAGATACGCTGGCCCGGACGCTCGACAGCCTGCTTGCGCAGGAGATGCACGACTGGCACGCGGTGATCGTCAATGACGGTTCGAGCGATGCGACCGGCGCGATTGCGGGGCGTTACTGCGATCGCGACCCCCGGCTGGCGATGGTCGAGACCGGCGGGCTGGGTCTTGCCGCCGCGCGCAACGAAGGTCTGCGCCATGCTCGCGGCAATGCGCTGTTCTTCATCGATTCCGACGACTGGATCGCGCCCGATCATCTCAAGTGGCTTTCGATTGGCCTCGAGAGAGATCAGGCTGCGGATGCCAGCTTCTGCGGTTATCTGCGCGTCACGCCGGCAGGCAAGGGCTTCATGCCCCGCTTCGATCCCGCCATCGCGGTCGATCCGGTGGGCACTTTCAGCAGGCGCAATCCGCTGGCCCCGCACGCGGTCTTGCTCCGGCGCGATCCGGTGGAGCGGCTGGGCGGTTTCGATACGGCGTTCAGGACCTGCGAGGACTGGGACATGTGGCAGCGACTGGCGCTGTCCGGCTGCGCCTTCGTGCCGATCCGCGATCTCCACGCCCGCTATCGCCTGCGACCGGGTTCGCTCTCTACCGATCTCGTGCAGCTTTTCGGCGATGCGCAAAGGGTGATCGCCAGGGGTTGCTTCGATGCGGGATTATCGGCCGAGGCCGCATCCACGAGCTTTGCTTGGTTCGAGCTATGGTGCGCCGCCGTTGCCGCCGGGCAGGGTCGTGCCTGGCGCAACGACCTGCGCGACTTTCCGCAGATTGCGCTCGGACCGCAAGACGTGGCGAGCGCCGCGAGGATGATCCTCGAGGCCTTCTGCAGCGGTGCCTGCCGCACGCCGGGTGAACTGGTGCCCCACTGGCCGCAGGTCTCCGTCAGCCTTGCCCACTTGCTGCAGGGCAGAATCGCCGCGCAATCGCAGCGCTCCGTCGTCGATGCCGTCGCGCAGATGCTGGGCATTGTGCCGGGCCGTCCGACCGAACTCGTGAGCGTCGTCATTCCCGCCTACAAGGCTGACGGGTTCATCGCGGAGACCCTCCAAAGCGTGATGACGCAAAGCCACCGCGCGCTGGAGATCGTGGTCGTCGACGACGGTTCGCCCGATGCCACGGCTGCGCAGGTCCTGAAATTTGCTGCCGAAGATCCGCGCATCGCGCTGATGCAGCAGGATAATGCCGGGGTCGCCGCCGCGCGCAATCGTGGCTGGAAGTGTGCGGCTTCGGACCTGATCGCCTTCGTCGATGCCGACGACCTGTGGGCGCCGACCAAGATCGAGCGGCAGCTCGCGGCGCTCAAGGCGGCCGGGGGAAGGGCGGGGCTAGCCTATACCTGGTATGCGCGGATCGACGAGGAAGGCCGCGTCACCAGCCTCAGTCACCGACCACGGGCAGAAGGGGATGTACTCTACGCGATCATGCACGGCAATTTCGTGGGCAACGGCAGCGCCGCGCTGATGACCCGCGAGGCGCTGGAATATGCCGGCGGCTTCGACTCCTCGCTGCACGAACGCGGGGCGCAGGGGTGCGAGGACCTCGCGATCTATTTCCGCATCGCCGAGAAGTTCCGTTTCGCGCTCGTGCCCGAGCCGTTGACGGGGTATCGCGTCATGGACGGCAACATGTCCAGCGACATGTTGCGCATGTTGCGCTCCTTCGATCTGGTCGCGGCCGAAATGGCCGCACGCTACCCGCAGTACCGCAGGGAAATCCTGAAAGGGCGCAAGTTCTACCTCGAATGGAGCCTGTTGGCGGCGGCAGAGCGGGGGGATTTTCGCTCCATGGTGAAATTGTTGCCGGAATTCCTGGCGCAAGCTCCCTTCGCGGCGCTGGGCGTGCTATTGACCAGGGTGCCGCGCGCGCTGGTGCGCGGCAGGCGCCAGCGTTTCTCGGGAGGATCGCGGCGCAGGCAAGGCCATGTTCCGGTGCGGTTCGTGATAGGCTCCTGTGAGGAGGGCTATGGGCAAGGAAGCTGACACCGGGGCCGGCGGCCGGATTGCCGCTCTCAGGGACCTCAATGCACTCCTCGCCATCGCCCCGGCGGCGAAGCGGGCTGCGCCCCTGCTCGTCATCATGGGGCTGGTCGCCTCGCTGGCGGAAACGGCGGGCATCAGCCTGATCATCGTGTTTCTCTACGCCGCTTTCGGCCAGCTCGACGATTCGGGCACCGTGGCGCGCGATTTCGGGCACGTGGCGGCCTCGATCCTCGAATGGCTGGGCGGCCCTGCAGAACTTGCCACGGCGATTTTTGCCCTGATCGTCATGCGCGGCGTCATCGCCTATTTCTACAACCGCATTGCGCAGGGGCTGGGCGCGCGGATCAGTGAAAGCGCCCGCAACGCGATCCACAGCGAGTACCTGGGCGTCTCCTACGACTTCATCCGCCGCCACGAGCAGGCCGAGCTGATGGAAGTGCTGGGCACCGATAGCTGGGGCATCGCCGCGGCCTACAACGCCTTTACCCGCCTCATCATCAACATCTGCGCGGCGGCGGTCTTCGCCTTCTTCCTGTTCATGCTGTCCTGGCGGATCACCCTGATCGCCATTATCTGCGCAGGCGCCGTATCGTTCTTTCTCGAGCGGCTGTCGCGGCCGGTGACGCAGCTTGGCGCATCGGTGAAGGCAGAGCACCAGTCGATGGGCGGGCTGATGCTGATGACCCTGCAGGGCATGCGCGCGATCCGCGCCTATGGCCGCGAGAAGGCGCAGAACGCAGCTTTCGTCAAATCCTCGGCCTCGGCGCGAGAGAGCCTGGCGCGCATGGAGCGCCTGTCTGCGGCGATCCGTCCGGCTACTGAGATCGGCTATCTCGCGATCATCTGCCTGATCGTGGGCGGGGCCGGCGCGCTCAAGGTCGATTTCCACGCGACCCTGACCATCGTTGCGCTGCTCTACCGCCTTCAGCCGCACTTGCAGGAATTCGCCAGCAATTCGCTGTTCCTCGCCCAGTCGGCGCCGCAGCTGCAGTCGGTGCGGCGCATGATCGGGCCGGAGGGCAAGACCTACCCCGATCCCGGCTCGCTGCCGATGCCCGAGACATTCCAGTCCATCGCCTTTCGCGATGTCGCGTTCGGCTATGATGAGAAAGAGGCGCTCGACCACGTCAGCTTCACCGTTCCCGCCGGGCGCACTACGGCGCTGGTCGGCGCCAGCGGTTCGGGAAAGACGACGATCGTCAACCTGCTGCTGCGTCTTTACCGCCCGGAATCGGGGCAGATCCTGCTCGACGAGACGGACATTGCAGCGATCCGGCGCGAGGACTGGCTGCGCGCGATTGCCGTGGCCGGGCAGGACATCGATCTGGTCGAAGGGACGGTGCGCGACAATGTGCTGATGGCCCGCTCGGACGCGAATCGGGCTGCGCTGGCCGATGCCTACGCACTGTCGGGCCTGGCCGACATGCTTGCCGGGCTCGAATACGGCGACCGCGACTGGATCGGGCAGCAGGGCCTGAACCTCTCGGGCGGCGAGCGCCAGCGCGTCGGCCTTGCCCGCGCCATCCTGCGCGATCCGGGCATCCTCATCCTCGACGAGGCGACCAGCGCGCTCGATACGGCCCTTGAAGCGCGTGTGCGCACTTGTCTCGAGCAGCGCTTTGCCGGGCGGACCGTGCTGATCATCACCCACCGGCTCGAAACCGTGCGCAATGTCGATCACGTCGTGCGCATCGGCAACGGCCGGGTTCTGGCCGAGGGGACGCCAGCCGAAGTCTTCGGTCCCCACGCGGACGGATCTGTTGCCGCGCTGGGCTAGGCGGGCGCTTTCTCCAGGGTCCTGTCGGCGCATTTGCGATACCAGGCGACGGCGGTGCGCACGATCGTATCGATGTCCGAGTGCCGCGGAATCCAGCCCAGTTCCTCGCGCGCCTTGGCGGCATCGGCAATCAGCACCGGCGGATCGCCGGCGCGGCGCGGGCCGAGTTGCGCCGGGCGATCGACCCCGCAGATGCGCGCCACGGCTTCGGCGATTTCCAGCACGGTCGTGCCATTGCCGGTGCCCAGGTTGAAGGGGTGGAAGCCCTTGCGATCCATGATCCATTCCCCGGCTAGCACATGGGCCGCGGCCAGATCGGACACGTGGATGTAGTCACGCACCGCGCTGCCGTCGCGCGTGTCGAAATCGGTCCCGAACACGGTGAAAGGCCGGTCTGCGGCCAGTGCCCCTTCGATAGCCAGCGGGATCGCATGGGTCTCCGGATCGTGGCACTCGCCGATTTCGCCGTCGGGATCGCAGCCGGCGGCATTGAAGTAGCGCAGCGCTGCACTGTCCAGCCCGTGGGCCGAGGCGTAGTCGGACAACATGCGTTCGACCATGAACTTCGACCAGCCATAAGGATTGATCGGGGACTGCGGATGCGCTTCGTCGATCGGAACCCGGGTCGGGATGCCATAGCTTGCGCAAGTGCTCGAAAAGATGAGCTTGTCGATTCCCGCCGCGCGCATCCGGTCCAGCAGGGTGAAGCTGCCGATGCTGTTGTTGTGATAGTACAGTTCGGGCTTGCGCACCGATTCCTCGACATAGGCGAAGGCGGCAAAGTGTCCCACGAGATCGGGCTTGTACTGCGCGAATGCGGCATCGAGCGCGTCTGCATCGAGGATGTCGCCGACGACCAGCGGTCCCCAGCGCACCGCGTCGGCATGGCCGCGCGAGAGGTTGTCGTAGGTCACCACCTGCCAGCCCGCTTGGGCGAAGGCCTTGCAGCAATGCGACCCGACGTACCCGGCGCCGCCGGTGACGAGGATCGTGCCTCGGGATTTACTGTCGGATTTTCCGGGGGTCATGCCGGTATCAGTCCTGCTTCGATGAGGTCGCGGAAATACTCGATGGTTCGGGCGAGGCCGTCCTTGAGCGGCACGGAGGGTTCCCAGCCCAGCTTTTCGCGGGCCAGCGTAATGTCCGGCTGGCGCTGGCGCGGATCGTCCTGCGGTAGCGGGCGATAGTCCAGCGTCGAGGCGCTGCCGGTCAGATCGATCACGTTGCGTGCGAGCTCGAGCATCGTGAATTCGACCGGGTTGCCGAGGTTGACCGGGCCGGCGAAATCGTCGGGCGTATCCATCAGTGCGATCAACCCGTCGATCAGGTCGTCGACGAAGCAGAACGAGCGGGTCTGCCGCCCATCGCCATAGATCGTGATCGGCTCATCGCGCAGTGCCTGCAGAATGAAGTTCGATACGACGCGGCCGTCGTCGGGCTGCATGCGCGGGCCGTAGGTATTGAAGATGCGCGCCACCTTGATCGGCAACTGGTGCTGGCGGCGGTAATCGAAGAACAGCGTCTCGGCGCAGCGCTTGCCCTCGTCGTAGCATGAGCGCGGGCCGATCGGATTGACCCGGCCCCAATAGTCTTCGCGCTGGGGGTGCACCTCGGGATCGCCGTAGATCTCGGAAGTAGAGGCCTGGAGGATCCGCGCGCCGGTGCGCTTGGCGAGGCCGAGCATGTTGATCGCGCCGTGGACGCTGGTCTTGGTCGTCTGGACCGGATCGTGCTGGTAGTGGATCGGGCTTGCCGGGCAGGCGAGATTGTAGATCTCGTCCACTTCCACGTAGAGCGGGAAAGTGACGTCGTGCCGCAGGATCTCGAAGCGGTGATTGCCGAACATCTGCGCAATGTTGTCGCGCGTGCCGGTGAAGAAGTTGTCGACGCACACGACCTCATGGTCGAGCGACAGGAGCCTCTCGCACAGGAACGATCCCAGGAACCCGGCGCCGCCGGTTACGAGAACCCGCTTCCTGCGCGCCAATTGACGTTTCGCCATGTACCTCCGTCGTCGCCCGCCGGGCGCACGTCAAACTTCAACCGCTCAAGTCAAGCGCAGCAACTGTCTAACGAGCAAAGCTGCTGGGTGTTGCTCAACCCGACAAGTGGTTGTGAAATTAAGTTAAATGACGGGTCTCAGGACAAGTTACTTGGGAGTACTCCGACAGAACGAAGCCTGCGCGCGACTATCCGAGGCTGGCCGAAGTCCTGTCGCTTCGTGCCGATGCCGGCGAAATTGTCGCGTAGGCGCGCTCAAGCCGCCGTGAGAAGGCGGCGGGGCCATAGAGATCGCGGGCCCTTGTCGCGGCATTGGCGCCCAGTCGCGCTCGAAGGTCAACGTCCCGGATCAGGACACGCATTCCTTCGGAAATGGCCTGCGGATCGGGCCGGGCAAGCACTGCGCACCCGGCGTCGAGAACCTGGCTGTGGCTGAGAATGTCCGTTGCCAGGATGGCACGTCCCGAGGCCATGTAGCCATAGACCTTCATCGGCGTGTTGACGCCCTTGAGCCGAGGCGAACACAGTATGTCGGCCTGCGCGAGATAGGTTCCAAGCGCGTCGAGGTTGCGCTGGCCGAGGAAGCGCACCCGTTCGGCAACCTTCAGGCCTTCGGTCTTCGTGCGGTAGCTTGAGACCATCTCCGGCGAGCCGCCGATCACTGCCAGGTTGCAGGCTTCCTCGGGACGCAACTGGCGAAAGGCCTCGAGCAACAGGTCGATCCCCTGGTAGCGCTCCAGATTGCCGACGTAGAGCGCGAGGGGGGCAGGACTGTCGAACAGGGCGCGCAGGTCCTCGACCTCGCAACCATCCGGTGCGTCCGGCGCGAATGCGACATCGGGCAGGAGGTGGACCTTTGCCGGGGCCGTTGCTTTCGCGGCCCTGTCGGCAATCGCCTGGCAGACCGGCAGGACGAGATCGGCGCGCCGGATCGCCTGGCGCTCGAACCATTGCAGCGGCGGCAGCAGGACGCGCGCGGCAGGCCACTTCTCCGCGATCTGGTCCGGCATGAGCGAGTCCATGTCGTAGACGACCTTGAACTTGCCTGCGGCGCGGCAGGCCAGGGCGATGAACACGGCTTCCTCCACGGCATGGACGACGTCGTAGTCGCATTGCCGCACCTGTCGCAGCGCTGCTGCTGCCAGCCACGCGTCGCACAAAAGCTTCTTGGCGGAAAAGCCGATGGGCACGTTGCTGATGCCGAAACCGGGCCGGATGCGCAGGATCCGGGCGCCCGGAATTTCTATCTCGGCGCCTTCGTGGTAGGTCAGGAGGTCGACCTCATGCCCCTGCTCGCACAGGACGGTCACGGCCTGCCGCACGGCAATCGGCGTGCCGCGTTCGACGAAGAAGGGATGGGGCGCAAGGAACAGGATTTTCATCGCGCCGCCTCGCGCAAGGGCAGGCGCAGGCGGATCTGGTCACGCAGGAACCGCACGGGAGAGGCGAGCCTGCCGTAAGGCGTCAACACCGCTGCAGGATCGCGCAGGGCCTGCATCAGGGCCGTCGCCGGGCATTCGGCCGGGAGGTGGCCGTCGAGGAGGAAGCCGAAGCGTCCGATAGTCCCGCTCGACCCGGGCAGGGGGAGGGGATCGGACCCTGCGAGCACGCGCCGATCCCGGGCAAAGCGAGGCACCTTCCAGAAGCCGGGACGTCCGCCGTTATCGCCCAGCAGCAGCGCTGGATCCTCTTGCAGCAGGGAATCGACGAGGCGGCCGCGCGCGCCGAGCCACTTGCCCACGCCCCAGGGCAGGACCGGCAAGGCCTGCGCGGCATGGATCGCCGCCACGATCTCGCTCGCCGGCCTGCGCTCAAGCGGTGCGGTCGATGAAAAGCCGAGACCGAGAATTTCCAGCCCCTCTGCGCTGACGATCTGTCGCCCTGCGACGACAAGCAGGCGGCGGCTCTCGTCAAGCCAGAGCGAATTGGCTTCCCCGGTTTGCAAGAGCCGGCCGCGCAAATGTTGGAACACTGCAAAGCCTTCCCGCTCGACCAGCATGCATACGCCAGTCTGCGCCTGCGGTGCCGCCTGCGCGAAGCTGCGCGCTGCAGCTTCAAGCGCGGAAAGGGCCGTGTCTTCGTCATGAAGGTGGACGTGGGCGTCCACGGCAATGCGATGGGGCGCTTCTGGCCGAGTCATGCCGCGCGCCGCGCCTCTTGCGGCCAGAGTCGCCGCGCGGCATCCATGCTGAGCAAGGGAGCTGTCGTCAGCTTGGAGCCCAGAACCTGGCTCAGGCCTGCAGGCCCCGGCGTGGAAATCGTGTCGGCCGCGCTCAGGGTCCGTCCGGTCCCGTCGGTATCGGGAAGCAGCCCGGGCATGACCGCGCGTACGCCCGCCTCTGCAATGCCATAGCCCGGAAGCGCCCGGTCGAGCACTTCGAGGAAGGCGGCGATATCCGCGGGAGTAACGTCCGGCTCGCGCGCGCCGGGAGCGGGGCGATAGAAGGTGCCGGCAAACGTGCCGCCTTCCAGCGGGCGCAGGAAATAGCTGCGCCCCTTGCCCGGCGTTTCGGAGACGGCCAATGCCGCATCGCCCGGAAACGGTATGTCGAGGACGAGATTGAAGGCGAGCGTCGCCGTAGTGGCGGCCTTTGGCTCCTGCGGCCAGCGCGAAGACCACGACCCGGCGCAGATTGCCACGCGGGGGGTTGCGATCTCCTCCGCGCTCCCGTCGGCATGGGTGACGTTCAGGCCCACCACGCGGTTGTCGGCAACGATCAGCTCGCCCGCTTCGGTATCTTCCATCAGCGCCGCGCCGCTGGCGCCCGCATCGGCGAGGATCTTGCGCAGCAGCGTTTCCATGTCGTCTGCCACGAGGTCATGCCACAGGGCTGCGCCCGCCAGGTCTCGCCGCGGCAGGGGATAGGCCCTCGCGATTTCCTCTGACCCCAGAAGCTGAAGCCTGGGCAGGCGGCGGGACAGGCCCGTGCCGCGATAGAGGCAGCTCTCGATTGCGGATGCGGCGCGAAATGCCATCGGCGATCGCAGGGTGTGACGGTAGAGCGGCATCGCGCAGGCCAGCGGACGAACGTGCTCCGGGTAGTTGTCGAGAAACCACGCCTGGGCCTGGCGCGAGCGCTGCCAGCGCCCGACGCTCAGGCTCTGCAGGTAGCGCAGGCCGCCATGGATGATGCCGTAGCTGTTGCCCGTTGCCCCGCTGCCGACCTTGCCGCGTTCGACCACGAGAGGCCTCAGTCCGGCGCGTGCCGCGGCCAGCGCCATCGTTGCTCCCTGCATTCCGGCTCCGACAATCACGACATCGCTTTGATGCATCAAGCCTCGTCCGGGTGGGTCACGATCTTCTCTATCTTGTAGGCGCTGCGGCTGGGATTGCGAGTGAAGATGATGATTTCCGCGATCAGGCCCACGGCCGCGATCTGGATGCCGAGCACGATCATCAGCACGGTGAGCAGCAGGGCCGGGCGATCGGCCAGTTCCATGCCCGCTGTCTGGCGCTGGATCACGATATAGATGCCCATGGCCACGCCGATCGCGATGCAGCCCGCGCCCACCGATCCAAAGAAGCGGAAGGGCTTCCGCATGAAGCGGGTCAGGAAGCCCAGCGCGATGAGATCGAGAAACACGCTGAAATAGGTGATCGCCCGGTGCATGCGGATCTTCTGGTCAGAGCGCGACTGCGGCATGCAAACCTGCTCTACCTTGTAGCCCATGCCCTCGGCCAGGAGCGGCAGGAAGGGGTGCTGCTCATGGTGAACCTGAAGGTCGTCGAACACGCGGCGCCTAAAGGCGCGCACGACGCAGCCCGGATCCTTGAAGCGCGAGCCCGCCATGCGGGCGAGGGCCTCGAAGCTCCAGCCGCGCAGGCGGCTAAGCACATTGTCGGTGCTGCGGTCGCGGTAGGCGGCGACGACATCCGCGCTTTCCAGCTTGTCGAGAAGGGTCGGCAGGCTTTCAGGCGCAGTCTGCAGGTATGCGGGCAGGATAAGGATCGTCTCGCCGCGGGCGTGGCGGACCCCTTCGAGCAGGCAGGCGACCTGCCCGAAGGAGCGATTGAAGCGCACGATGTTGAGCGGGAAGCCCCGCTCGCCGATGACGGCCAGTTCCTCCGCATAGTCCTCGAAGGGGCCGTCGAGGACGTAGATGAACTCGAAAGACTTGTTCGTCTGCATCAGTACGTCGTGATAGGCCCGCCATACGGCCTCGGCCGGTTCGGTGCGGTCGATCACCGGGATGATAACGGAGATGTCGATGGTGAGATCGGGCGGGGCCATTGTGTTCATAGTCCCTCCTGCGGGGCAGGGTTAAGCGGCTTGAGCCGCGACGAAAGTTTGGCTGCGATCACGGCATACCGGCTCACGTTGGGTTCGACCGCGGCGAAAAGTCCTCCGGCCAGGCCCCAGACGACAAGGAACAATGTGAGCGAGAAGAGTACCACGGCGATGCCGCCGGCAACGACGAGGCTTTTCGGCTGGCCGAATATCACGTAGCCGAAGGCCAGGAGATCGAGCAGCAACGATAGGCCGACGACCTTCAGGTGCCAGGTCAGCGGTGCGCGGGCATAGCTGAGCAGCACGCGGATCGTGACGATATCGAGCATCACTTTCTGGATGCGCGAGAAACCGTACTTGGAAACGCCGAACTGGCGGGGGCGGTGGTTCACTTCCAGTTCTACCAGACGCGCGCCCGCCAGTTGCGAGAGGGCGGGAATGAAGCGGTGCATCTCGCCGTACATGGGAATGCCCTTGATCAGTTCGGCCCGATAGGCCTTTAGCGAGCAGCCGCTGTCACGCACGGCGATGCCCATGATGTAAGTCATGATGCGGTTGGCGATCTTGGAAATGAAGACGCGGGCGCCCCCGTCCTTGCGCTTGCGCCGCCAGCCGATGGCGATGTCGTAGCCCTTTTCGATCTGTTCGAGCAGGCGCGGAATGTCCTCGGGATCGTTCTGGAGATCGCCGTCCATCGTCACCAGCACGTCGCCCCGCGCCACTTCGACGCCTGCGGCCATGGCCGCGGTCTGGCCGTAATTGCGACGGAACTTGACGACGCGGACGCGCGGATCGCGCTCGACCAGAGCTGCGGCGCGTTCGTATGTCCGATCCTTGCTGCCGTCGTCGACCAACACCAGCTCGAAATCGAAATCCCGGCCGCTCAGTGCGCGATCGACCGCCTCATAGAGCGGATCGACGTTCTCCTCTTCGTCGTACACCGGCACGATGACGGAGATTAGAGCCATGCGTTACCCCCACCAATACTCGAAACATCGAATAACTTGCGACCCGAGTTGGTATAAGCGTACGGCTAACGAGAAATCAGCTTGTCCTGTGTTTTCAGAACCTATTTAACGATATATACCTTGGGGCATATATTAGCCATATACTGGTTGTTATATGCTTGCATCGTATGTTATTTATGCAAGTCGTAGTATTAAATTTCTACATTAAATCATGACGTGGCGATTTTTTAGAATATGTGATCGGCGTAATCATTGATGATGCGAAGTCATTCTATATCGTAGGAATTTTAGTTCTGTCAATTAATCCACAAGGCTATGTCAGCGTCTCGAAATTGCCCGATGCAGGGGTGATGCGGGCACACGACGATTGCGGGCGTAGCGGGGCCGCGCTCCTTGCCAGGTGGGTCGGTATCGCGCATCGGAGTAGCGGGCATGGCCAGTAGAACGGGCGGAATTTTCGCATGTTCGGCCTCGTTGCCGGAGAATTCGGGAGGATTGAGCGCCGTTTCGCCCACACTGCAGGCGCTCGGGCTCTTCGCCCTGGCCCTGCTGGTGCGCCTGTTGGGCAACGCCAGCCAGCCGGTTCATGTCGACGAATTCTATCACCTGCTGGCCGGACAGTCCTGGGCGGACCATGGCAGGCTCTCGATCCTCGACGGCGTCTACACACGCGCGCGCGGCTACACGATGCTGACCGGGCTGGTCTTTCTCGCCCTGGACCATTCCAGCATGTTTATCGCCCGGATACCCTCGCTGCTCTCGGGCGCCTTGCTGGTACCCGCGGTCTTTCTCTGGACGCGCCGGACCTTCAGCTTGCGGGTCGCCTGGATCGCGGGTCTGCTGCTGTGCTTTGCCGACATAGCGCTGGAGGTCTCGCAGTTCGCCCGCTTCTACGCGCTCCACGCCCTGTTCGTCTGGTTCGGCTCGGTCGCCGTCTATCGCGCCTTGGAGCCGCGCCGCAGCTTGCGAGCCGCTTTCCTCTCGCTCGGCTGGTCCGCGATCTGCTTCCTGATCGCCCTGCACCTGCAGGTGACGACGGTCATCCACGTGGCCGGGGTCGGGGTGTTCGTCGCCGGAGTACTGGCTACCCGTCCCCCGATTCGGGGGATTCTAGAAGAACGCAGATATTGGCCGTGGTTGGCAGCGGCAGCTTTGCTTCTTGTTGTCATCGGTTTCGTCGCGATGAGGAACTTCTCGATCGTCGAGCGTTTTCGCGACACGTCGTACTGGGCGCTGGAGAGCAAGGACGATGTCCTGTTCTACCTGCAAATATTCCTCGATCGCCTGCTCATCCTCTCGCTGCTCCTTCCGCTCGCCCTGTGGCTGGTCGTGGTGCGACGATGGCGCGCGGGCCTGTTCTGCCTCGCGCTGTTCATCGTTCCGTTCGTGGCGCATTCGCTCGCCGGGATGAAGAGCTTCCGCTACCTCTTCTATGCTCTCCCGTTCTTCTTCATCCTGACAGCAGTGGCCATCGATTTCCTGCTCGCAAAGCTAACTCAGGGGCTGGCATCCTTAATGGCAGGGTGGGGAGAGAGGCATGGCGGCGCCCTTGGTCCGCCGGCTCTTGCGACGATCATCGGCAGTGCGGCGTTTCTGGCCGGTGCTGCGGCCATTGTCGGCAATCGCGCCGAGGCTCACGGGCTCAAGCGTCTTGCTGTCGATGCCTACCGTGTCGCCAGGGCGCCGGCCTCGTTGTTTGCAGAACCGCCCGACAAGCCATGGACGAAAGTTTCGCCCAACTGGTCTGCCGTGATAGGTTCACCATCGTTGCTGGTCGTGGCCGACGACGTGCGCACGCTGCACTATCTGGGTCGTCCTTTCGACGTGCTGATCAATCGCAGTCGGATCACCGACATCTCCCCTGCGGTCGAGTTCGGCCGCGACTTTCGTACCGGCAGGCGGGTCATAGGGCAGGGCCGAACGCTCGCAAGGGTGGCTTCATGTTATGCCGATGGCGTGATCGTCGTGCCCGATGACCGCTGGGCCTTCGATTTCGCGGTGCCTGCAAATGTCACCAGGGCCATCGAGCGGATCGCCGCGCCGATCCAGCCGGGTGTGAAGGGCTTTCATCTCTATCGCTGGCAGCACCCGGTCCATGGTGAAGACTGCGCCGAAATCAGGGCCGAGATCGCCAGTCACTCCGCGTCCTGACCGGACCGGTCCGGCTCCCTACTCGACGAACCCGCGCGACAAGGCCTGCCGGGCCAACAGGGCCGGCGGAATCGTGCTGAGCAGGCAGCCGACCGCGCTTCCGCTGATCAGGCCGGCGAGGCCCCAACGCGCCCCGATCCAGGCACCGAGCAGGCAGGCGGCGATCGTCAGCCAGTTCATCCAGCTGAGCTTGCGGATTTCCCCGGCGGTGCCGCAGGCGACAACGGCTGCGCGTGGCAGGCCCTCGATCAGCTTGGCGGCACCGTTGCAGCAGGCCGTGAAGACCAGTAGGCGGTCCAGCTCATAGCGCCCGCCGGTGAAGATGGCGGCGACGAGAGGGGCCAGCGCGACGACAACCATGGTGGCGAGCACCATGGTCAGGCCCAGCGACCGGGTTTCCTGTGCAAGCAGTGCAAAGCGGTCTGCCCGCTGCGCAGTGGCCCGCAGTCGGGGCGTCAGTGCAAAGCTCGATCCGGATCGCAGCAGGCGAAACGGGAAGATCGCAACCGATGCGATGACGGCGAACATTGCTAGCGCCTGGAAATCGAGTACTTGCGGGATCACGAAGCGCTCGATTTGGACGAGAACCGATCCGGCTCCGGCAGTCACCATCAGCGAAAAGGCTTCGCCGCGCGGCACTTTGTCAGGCCTTTCGCCGCCGAGGCCGCAGTAGCGGATGAAGGCGTACCAGCTCAGGGCTGCCGCGAGGGCGCAGCCCGCGGCAAGGATCAGCAGGACCGGCAGGTCCGACCCCAGCGTGAGGACGAGGCCCAGTCCTCCCGCCAGAAGCAGGGCCCAGCTGGCGACATTCGTCGCCACGAGCGGAACGGCAGTCCAGTCGTGGCGGCGCAGGCCCATGCTGGCCGCCATTGCCAGCCCTCCGCCGACGATCGCCATGCCCAGCAGTACCCCGGATAGGGCCGGGAGATCATAAAACAGCACCGTGCCGATCGCGGCAATTGTGGCAATGCCGCTGCACGACAGGAAAGCGCGCAGCAGCAGGCGGGCGGCCGGATCCAGCCGGCGGCGCAGCAGCACCTGGTCCAGTCCAAGTGGGGCAAGCCAGATGAAAACGTTGTAGACCGCAATCGACAGGGAGAGCTGCCCGAACGCGGCCGGGGGCAGTGCACCCGCCAGCAGGAGGTTGCCGAAAGTGAAAGCCGCCCCGGCGAAGGCGAAGCCGAGGCTGGCAAGGAGGGACCGGGAATGCAACAGCGCATGAATCATTCCGCGCGCCCGATCATGACCGGAGCGGGGAGCGGAGCTTTCCTTCGGGATCGTCATTTCGGAGGCAGCAGTCCGGTCTCCCGGTACCACGCGACCGTGCGCCTGAAGCCTTCGTCGATGTCGATCCGGGGCCGGTATCCCATGAGCCGCTCCGCCTTGCCGCTGGTGAAGGCACGGTTGTGCTTGAAGAAGGTCAGGCGGCGGCGGTGGAGCGGCGGTTCGATGCCCAGGGGCGCGCAGATCGCCTCCACCAGCCGCGCCAGTTGGTGCATGGCCTTGTAGGGAATGTGCAGGGCAGGGGGCTTGCGGCCGAGCGCCCGCGCCGCCGCGCCCACGTAGTCGCGCAAGGGCAGATAGCGCGGGCCGCCGATAATGAAGGTCTCGCCCGCGGCCTGTTCGCTGTCCATGGCCAGGACGAAGCCCTCCACCAGATCGTCGATATAGACCGGGTGGAAGTTGGCGGAACCGTCACCGACGAAGAAGAACGTGCCGCGCTGGACCATCCGGAACATCTTGAGCATGCGCGTATCGCCCGGGCCGTAGATGCCGCAGGGCCGGATGATCACGATTTCCAGACCGCCGCGTGCCATTTCCTTGCGGCAGAAGGTCTCGGACAGCAGCTTGCTTTCCTGATACGGGTCGCGCGGGCTGAAGGGGGCCGTCTCGTCCGATGGGCTGTCCGCAACGCTGCCGTGCACGCCGATGGTCGAGCAATCGACGAACCTGCGCACGCCGGCCGCCCGGCAGGCCGCGACGAGGGATTTGGTACCCTCGAAATTGACGGCGACGAACTCTTCCGGACTGCCTTCCTTGCGGTACATGGCGGCGATGTGAAAGACCGTGTCGCAACCTTCGACCAGGCGGGCGAGCGCGGCCTCATCCTGCAGGTCGCCCGCAATGCGCAGGATGCCGGGATGGTCGGGCAAGGTGGAACCGGGCCGTGCGAGGGCGCGCACCCGGTGGCCGTCCTGCGCGAGGCGCAGTGCCAGTGCCTTGCCTGTGAATCCGGTGGCTCCTGTGATGGCCACGGCACGGGTATCGCTCATGAATCCTCGCGATCGAAGCGGGCAAGCACCGGATTGCCGATCAGCCCGGTCACGCCCGCCGTGCGCATCAGGCCCTCGGCCTGCTGCGTCAACGTGGCCCTGGGCAGGGCGCGGTGCAGGGCCATGGGCAGGACGAACTGCCGCCAGATACGGGTCTGCCCGAAGCCATGGCTGGCGAAGGCCTTGCGCACTTCGCCGCCAAAAAAGCTACGATAGGTGCGCGTGTTCTTCTCGATCCGTTTCTTCAGCGGAAAGGTGAGCAGGGAGAGCGCATTGACGCTGGAATAGACCGGAAAGTCGATGATTACCGCCTTGTCGGCGACCCGGCAAAGTTCTGCGACGAGGCGCGGCCAGTCGTCGACATGGGCCATCAGCCGCACACTCGTGACGACATCGAACTGCCGGTCGGCAAAGGGCATCTGCAGCAGGTCGCACGCCACGAAATCGACCGCGCGCGCGCTGGCATGGCTTGCAAGCCGCAGTCCGCAGCTGGCATCGCTGCCGGCCACTGTCACGCGATATCCTGCGTCCGCCAGCGGCGGGGCCAGTTGCGCGTGGCCGCCGCCAACGTCGAGCACCGTCGAGCCGGGCGAGATGGGCGGGTGTTCCAATAGGGAAAAGACGCCCTGTTCCTGAACGCCCAGCAGGTATTCGCCCACCTTGCCGCGGAACCGGGAGGCATAGCCATCGGAGGAAGTCTCGATGTCAGGCGGCTCGTCGACACCGGCAACGAGACCTGCAACTGCCTTGTTCATCACGGTATTATCCGATTGCGGGAGAGAAGACCTGCGATCTTGGCGACCCATGCGCAAGAGCATTCAATCAGACGGCCTACCTAATGGCAATCTTGCTACATGCAGTAATACGTTTGGGCACAAGCGACGGATTTGCAAGCAATAGTCGCGCACGATCGAACCGCCGACTACTGCGGTCGATGCCATGCGCACCGAAGCGGTTCGTCGAAATCTTCGTAACTCACGGCCCGAAAACGGTTTCGCTGCAGGCCGTTTGAGGTTATTCGCACGTCCACAAGTGCATTGAGTCCGAAGAGGAAACGATAGCCGTGCCGCTCTGCATGACGCAGGCCAAGGAGGGATGGTCCACATTGCTTACCAGAGTTGCCGCAGGAGTCGCAATTGTGGTGGCTGTGATCGCTTTCGCGGTCAGCGGGTGGGCTATTCTGACCTTGAGCAACGCGCCCGCGCCCGCACCGGCCAAGACGACGGTTCCCCTCGATCCCGTTGAACAGACGGCTGAGGATCGCGCCAACCAGGTGATCACGAAGATCATTGAGAAGCGCCTGCCGGACCCCGAACCTGCCCCGCCCGCGCCGGCTGGCACTCGGCAGGTTGCCAGTAGCGCCAGGAAAGTGGAGCGCCTTCCGGACACGACCCTGAAGTTGAACTGCTCGCGGCTGCGCGATGCCTATTCGCCCGAAGAACTGAAGGGCATGAAGGAATTCCAGCAACTATGCCTCTGAAGAGCATTGTCATTGCCTTGTTGTTCCTGAGTGCCTGCAAGTCGACCGAGCCGCCGAAATTCTATCCTTCGCCGCTCGATCTTGAGACGGTGGCACAAGCCAAGCCGAAGCCGACGGCGGCGATCCTGACCGATCCCAAGGCCAACGACATGTACAATCACGAAGTGGAGGCATGGGGCGATCGCATCCATGCCGCGGGCTTGCGCCTTTGCCGGTTCTACCAAAATCTGGGCCAGGCCGTGGATTGCAGTCCAGGGCCGGCTACCGTGCCGGCGCCGGCTCCCGATGCACGCCAAGAGCCCGTTCATACTCCTTAGTTGCAAGCCGAACGGGTCAGTCGAAGCGGTGTCGAATGGCCCTTGCGCTCATACCGAATTGACGTTCAAGGCGCGGGAAAGATTGAATAGTCTTCGCCCGTTGAGTTCGGCGTAACCCGTGATGGGGCCGGGCGAGCCTGGCTGCAGCTCGATCCTGTGCAGTCGTGATGCTGCAAGGGACACGCAACACATATGGGACCTGCCGATAGTTCGAGTTCTTCCGGTCCCCGTGAATTTGCGACCCTCGACCTGCTCCGGTTTCTGGCGGCTCAGGCCGTGGTCTTCTATCACCTCCTGTTCCTGTCCTGGGTGGAAGCGCCCGCGGCTGGCGGGATCGGCGCGGTAACGCGATCGGGGACGCGCTTCGATACCGCCGTTCCCTGGGCCAGCCTGGGCTGGTTGGGTGTGCCGGTATTCTTCGTGATTTCCGGCTTCGTCATACTCATGTCGTCGGGCGACAAGACCCCGAGCCAGTTCGCAATTGGGCGGGCCAAACGCATTCTCCCTGGGTTGTGGACCTTTTCCCTCCTCTCGGCTGCAGTAGTGCTGATGACGGGGGTTCTGGCACCGGCGGAAGCCCTGCGGCGCCTCATCCGCTCCATGGCGCTTTTCCCCTTCGGTCCGTGGATCGACGGGGCGATATGGACGCTAGTGGCGGAAGCCCTGTTCTACGCCCTGATCTTTGCCGCCATCAGATTTCGGTTGCTGGCGCACATGACGGTGCTGACTTCGGCGATCACCGGGTTCAACCTCGTCTTCTGGAGTGGCATATTGCTGGCCGCATCGGGACTGCTCGGGCGCGATGTGCAGGACTTCGCGGACCTTGCGGCTTCCTATCGCCTCAGTGTCACGCTGGTGACGACGAACTGTTTCTTCCTTGTCGGCATAGCGCTCTACCAGGTCCATGCGGGCAAGGACGTCGCGCGTAACCTGGCCATCTACGCGATCAATTTCCTGATCGGGATGGTCGTCGTCTACTTTTTCGCCCGGGCCAGCCTTGGCGTTGTCGAGTACGGTCAGAACGCGCACGTTGCCGCGATCGTCTGGGCGGCGGCGATCCTGTTGGCGAGTGCCGGTGTGATGCTCCCCGTCTGGACGACGCGCCGGTGGGCACGCGCGGCCAAGGCCATGGGGCTGTTGACCTATCCGCTGTATCTCGTGAACCAGATCACCGGGGGCTACCTCTTCGGTGTGATCGAGCGCACGACCCACAGCCCGGTGCTTGCAGTGGTTGCGGCCATCTTGTTTTGCAATCTGCTGGCCGGGGCGTTCAGCTTCGGAATCGAACGGCGGCTACAGTCGGCCTTGGGAGCATTGCTGGAACGTGCCTTGCGGCATTTCCGGCAAAGGCTGCGGTTTCAGGTCTAGGGGAAGATAGCCTCAATCGCGCCAGAAGGCCCAGCGGTAGCGGGTGCGTTTACCCTCGAGTGCCTTTGCCTCGGCGCGGCGCATTTTCCGGGCCTTGCGTTCGTGCTTCAGGGCCGTTTCGCGAAGGTGGCGTGCTGCCTGGGCGTCTTCGTGGCGGGCGGCCAGCTGACGCGCGTAGCGGGCTAGTTGTTCGTAATAGATCGCATCGCGAATCTCTTCCATCGCTCTGTAATATGCCCAGGATCGGCAGCTTGTGGAGTCTTCTCTTCAATGGAGACTTGTCTGAAGAGAATTGCGGCCAAGAAACGATGCAGATGCCGGCGCGTTGATGTTCAATCGTGCGCAGTCACCATCCCGCAGCCGCGGGCGCGTGTCTCGACCGCATCGTACTGCACCGTGAAGCCATTGAGTGCCTTCGGCTGGTCGTCAGCGGATTCCGGATCTGGTTTAGCGAACCCGTCCGCGCTGGACCAGGTTGACGATGCCAAGCAGGATCACTGCGCCCACGAAGGCGATGATCAGGCCAACGACCGAAAATTGCTGGACGGTGCCGGCGATCCCGAACTGGTTGGCGACGAGATTGCCGATGACCGAACCCACGCAGCCCACGACAATGTTCCAGAAGATGCCCATCGAGGCATTACGGTTCATGACCATGCTGGCCAGCCAACCCGCTATGCCGCCTACGATCAGTGCAATAATCCAACCCATATGAACCTCCAGTCAGTCCTGATTTAGGGGGGGCGTCAGGCCCGGTGCACGATCTTGCCCGCCTTGCCCCAGTTGCGCATAAACTCGCCAGCCTGCTGCAAGGTTGCCACGAAGCGAGGGTATCTTTCTTCCCTGCAACCTGTGTCTTCGGCGAGATTGCACATCATGGGGCTTTCGCGCCTTTCGCCGGGCTGGATGCAGCGCGTGACGGAGAGTTGGATACGAGACGCTGGACCAGTCTTGCCGCGTTCAAAGACGAGGCTTTTGCGGCGCTCTTGCCGCCTCTAAATTACCAATCCCCATCCTCGCGGAATAGGCATGACAAGATTTTCCGGTTCGGCCACAATCGCTAGGCAATTGCTATTCTTGCGCCGCTACATCATGAGGTTTGGCTGAAGGGGCATCTTGAATGGGGGGTGAGATATGCAAGATGATGATTTCGTAGACTATTATCAATTGCTGCAAGTCAATGCATTCTGCGACGTCGAAGTCATCTCCCTATCCTACCGTCATTTGGCCAAGAAATATCATCCGGACCATCCGAAAACCGCAAATGCGGCATTGTTCAAGCAAATCGTTGAAGCTTATAACGTTCTGAAAAGACCGGACAAGCGGGCCGAATATGACCTCGTGTATCATGCTCGTGTAAATACCGGAACTTCGGCAGCGCACCCGCGTCTTGATATCGGCATAGACGAGAAAGTAGCGCTATCCGATGCAGAGATGCAGCGTAATATACTTTTGCTTCTATACAAGAGAAGGCGAAACAGCGCTACCGACTGTGGGGTCTACGGCTTTCACGTCCAAACTTCTTTCGAGTTATCCGACGATCTTCTGGACTTTCATGTTTGGTATCTCAAATCGAAGGGATTCATAAACATGAACGAGCAGGGGATGCTGGTGATTACTGTGGAGGGTATCGACCATGTCATATCCCTGCATCAACCCCGCCCTTCGGAAAAGTATCTGATGGCGCCAACCAGTAGTCGAGACGGCTGAAGTGTCGCCGTAAGGGCTCGGCTGCGACACGCGTTAGAGCGGCATTCAGGGCAGGGCAGGCAACCTGATCTTGCCGATGATTTCCCTTGGGAAAGCGTCTTTAAGAAGGTGGTGCCGCAGAAGGGACTCGAACCCCCGACCCCAACATTACGAATGTCGTGCTCTACCAGCTGAGCTACTGCGGCATGCCCGAGGGTTCGACATGGTTCGGACCCGGGACAGGGGGCGGCCTTTACCGGGGCGAATGGGTTCGTGCAAGAGGGTTTGCGATATCGTTTCGGGATAGCGCGTTTTGCGATGAAAGCCTCTGCGGGCCGGGCCAGCGGGGAGTGTGTCCAGGCAGCGACCGGTCGCTTGGCTGAAATGCGGAACGGGACCGGGAGAGAGGGACACTTCCCTCCCGTTCCCGTTCCGCGTTCCCGTTGCTGCTCCCGCCTTGCGGCAGGTTGGGCGACGGGAACGGTCACCTCTTGAATGACTGGTCTCGCGGGACATGTCCCGGAGGGCTCGGATTGGAACGAATCTATCCGGGCGCTGCTGACGCGCGTAATAGTATTACCGGGGCGGTAAGTACAACGGAAATATTGCGACCCCAAGACTGCTTCAAATCAGGGCAGGTGCGAATCGTCGACAAGGGTCAGCAGTGGCCCATAGCCATCCATCATTTGGCCAGTCGGGGGGCTGGGGGGTGGTCGCGACTTTGTCAGCGGCGATGCAGCTCTCGCTTATGGGACTTGGGCGCGCGGCACGCTCGATTGTGTCTCGTCCAGACGCAGAACGCCGGCGTGCCTCAGTCGGCCGTGCTGGCCGAGGGTCCCGGTACGGGCTTTGCGAACATTCCGAGTATGCCGAGCCTGCAGCAGCGCGCGCCGGTCAGTGTCCCGGGGCGACGCGTTCATGCTATCATGAGCGGTTACTCGCTGCGGATCTCGGTCAGTCGGCGCTCCCATGCCAGGGCATGTTCGACGATCGTGGGCAGGTCGGCATAGCGGGGCTGCCAGGGCAGGGTGGCCTTGATCCGCCGGTTGTCCGAAATCAGCGAGTCCGGATCGCCTGCGCGGCGGCCTTCCATGCGCCTCTCGATAGTCCGGTTGGTCACGCGGTCGACGGCATCGAGCACGTCGAGCACGGAGAAGCCCTGACCGTAGCCGCAATTCATCGTCAGCGAGCGTTCGGGCTGCGCAATCAGCGCCTCGAGCGCAAGGACGTGGGCATTGGCAAGGTCCGATACGTGAATGTAGTCGCGCACGCCCGTGCCGTCCGGCGTGTCGAAGTCGGTTCCAAAGACCGCGACGTGGCTGCGCTTGCCGAGTGCGGCTTCGACGGCAACCTTGATGAGGTGCGTGGCCCCGGCAGTCGACTGGCCGGTGCGCGCCTGCGGATCGGCGCCCGCCACGTTGAAGTAACGCAGCGCGCAGTAATTGAACGGATGCGCTTTGGCGACGTCGCCCAGCATGATCTCGGTCATCAGCTTGGACATGCCGTAAGGATTGATCGGCGTCTTGGGGCTGTCCTCTGTCACCGGCGAGACTTCGGGGATGCCATAGGTTGCGGCGGTCGAGCTGAAGATGAAATGCGGCACACCGGCCTTGACCGCCGCGTCCATCAGCGCGCGGCTCTTGGCCGTGTTGTTGTGATAGTACTTGAGCGGGTTCTCTACCGATTCCGGTACGATGACCGACCCGGCGAAATGCATGATCGCCTTGGTGCCCTGTTCGGCGAAGATCCGGGCAAGCAGTTCGCCGTCCTCGATATCCCCTTCGTATAAGGCCACGCCTTCGGGAATGGCGAAGCGGAAGCCAGTCGTCAGATTGTCGATCACGGCGACCGGCCAGCCGGCATCGACGAGGGCGAGCACGGCGTGGCTGCCGATATAGCCAGCGCCGCCGGTGACGAGGACGGGGAGTTTCTGGGTCATGTTCGGGCTGTCCGGAGATTGGTGTCGGTCGAGACGATCGAGATTGAACTTTATGGCTTGCGGGCCATGGCATATGGTCCATGTTGCAACGCGTCAAACGCCTAGTGGGAGATGCGTCCGCTACGGGGCATTCCGTCCCGGTCATCCACCTCGATCAGGTTCCGGCCCGGCGCGGCTGCGCATTTCAAGATGGGAGCATGCATGGTTTCGCAATACCCGACGGTCCTTGTCACCGGCGCGGCCGGCTTCATCGGTGCCGCGGTGGCAGAAGCATTGATGGCGCGCGGGCAGCCGGTAATCGGCATCGATTCGATGAACGACTACTATCAGGTCTCCCTGAAAGAGGCCCGCCGCGATCGTCTTGTCGCGCGGTTCGGCAATCTCTTCACGTTCCACACTCTCGACTTTGCCGACATGGAGGCCACGCAGGCCGCGCTCGCGCCACATGATTTCGGCCTGATCGTGCATCTGGGCGCGCAGGCGGGCGTGCGTTACTCGCTGGAAAACCCGCAGGCTTATGTCGCCTCGAACCTGGCGGGCCACGTCAATATGCTTGAGATCGCCCGCGCCCGGCAGGTCGGGCACATGGTCTATGCCAGCTCCAGTTCGGTCTATGGCGGCAATGAAAAGCTGCCCTTCGCGGTGGAGGACCGCGCGGATCACCCGGTATCGCTCTACGCCGCGACCAAGAAGGCGGACGAACTGATGAGCGAGACTTACGCTCACCTGTTCCGCATTCCGTTGACCGGCCTGCGCTTCTTCACGGTCTATGGTCCCTGGGGCCGTCCCGACATGGCCATGTGGAAGTTCACCGAGCGCATGCTCTCCGGCCGCCCGATCGACGTTTACAACCACGGCGAGATGCAGCGCGACTTCACGTATATCGACGATATCGTCGGCGGCGTCCTGGCCTGCCTCGACCGTCCGCCAGTGGACGACGGCCGGGAAAAGGCTGGCGGCAGCGTCAAGCCGCACGCCCTCTACAACATCGGCAACAACCGCAGCGAACGCCTGATGCGCCTCATCGAAGTGCTGGAAGATGCCTGCGGCGTGAAGGCCGAACTCAACCTGCTGCCGATGCAGCCGGGTGACGTCCCGGCCACTTACGCCAACATCGACGCGCTGACCCGCGACACCGGGTACGCGCCGACAACGCCGATCGAGATCGGCGTGCCGCGCTTCGTGGAATGGTACCGGGGGTATCTGGACGTCTGACTGCAGATCGATGAAGCGAGGGCTGACGTCCCGGGCGGGTAGCCACCCGGGGCCGATCAGTCAGGCTATGGCGCAGTTGAAGTGCGCGACGATCTTGCGATCCAGCGGCTCCTTGAACCGCAGGAGCAGCTGGCGGGCGGTCTTGCGGATGGCGGTGGCGGGGAAGGGGCCGATGGCGCCGATCCACAGGGTACACTCCCCGTCGTCAAGGGCGGCGGGAGCTTCGATTTCGAGGTCGCAGCCCGAATCGGCGAGGCTGGAGATCCGCACGCTTGCGCACGCGCCCGAGTGAACGCATTCGCCGTAAACAACCGTATTCATTGCCTGCACTCTGCCCGCCTGCCGGGCCCTCTCGTTTCGTGGCGGTTTCGGGCCGGGCGCCAGGGCCTGCCCGATTCCCGTCATCCATGTTGCGAGAGGATAATCGCTCTTGAGGTCAATTCGGTTTCACTCGTGTGTCGAAATCGTGATGGGCAACGCGGCGCGAGCGGCAGGCTGAAGGCAGGGCCTGCCGCTGCACGGTGACTGGCGGTCAGGCGGCCTCGTCGACCTTGTCGCCGTTCGTGCCATTGCCGTCTGCCTGCCCGAAGAGGGCGGCCACGAAGTCCTCGCGCCAGCGCAGGACGTCTTCGTCGCGAACCGAGGCGAGCAGCTTGGCATGGCGCTGCTTGCGTTCGCTCAGCGGCATGTCGAGCGCGCGCTTGATCGCCTCGCTGACGTGCTCGATCGAGTGCGGATTGACGAGCAGGGCCTCGGTCAGCTGCTGGGCGGCGCCGGCGAACTGCGAGAGGATCAGGACTCCGGGATCTTCCGGGTCCTGCGCGGCAACGTATTCCTTGGCGACCAGGTTCATGCCGTCGCGCAGGGGCGTGACGAGTCCGATGTCAGCGGCGCGGTAGAACCCGGCCAGGTGGCTGCGCGGATAGCCGCGGTTCACGTAGCGGATCGGTACGAAGGCGACATCGGCGTGGGCGCCGTTGATATGGCCGGTCTTGCGTTCCAGGTCCTCGCGGATCTGCTGGTAGCTGGCGACGTCTCCGCGCGAAGGCGGGGCGATCTGCAACAGCACGACATTGCCGGCCTGGTCCGGGTTGTCGGTCAGGAAGCGGCCGAAGCTCTCGAATCTCTCGCCCAGCCCTTTCGAATAGTCGAGCCGGTCCACGCCGATCATCAGCTTGCGGCCGCGAATGCTGGCCTTGAGTCGCTCGTAGGCCTCCTGCGCTTCGGCGCTGCGGGCCCCTTCGACGAATTCGTCGTAGTCGACGCCGATCGGGAACGCCTTGGCCATGATCTTGCGGCCCTGATACTCGACCGTGCCATCGTCGGTGATCGGCAGGCCCATTTCCTTGCTGACGTAATGCATGAAGCTTTCCAGCCACTCCTGGGTCTGGAAGCCGATCACGTCGTATTCGAGCATCGAGGCGACCAGCCGCTCGTGGAAGGGCAGCGAAACCAGCAGGCGCGTGGGCGGCCAGGGCGTGTGCAGGAAAATGCCCATGCGGTTGTTGATGCCCTTGCGCCGCAGCATCGAACCGAGCGGGAGCAGGTGATAGTCGTGCACCCATACGAGGTCGTCGGGTTCGATCAGGGGAATCACGCTGGTGGCGAAGCGGGCGTTGACGCGTTCGTAGCCCTCGCCGAAGCTGCGGTCGTACTCGGTCAGGTCGATGCGGTAGTGGAACAGGGGCCAGAGCGTGCGATTGGCATAGCCGTTGTAGTATTCGTCGATGTCCTGCGGTTCCAGGTCGATGGTCGCGGTCGTGACATCGTTGATCCGCTGCATGTTGAGGTGACCGGTGAATTCCTCGGTTTCCTGCCCCGACCAGCCGAACCAGATGCCGCGATGTTCGCGCAGCGCCGAATTGAGGGCCACCGCCAGTCCGCCCTGCGCACCCGCAGCACCTGCCGCCTTGGGCACCGAAACCCGGTTCGATACGACAATCAGCCTGCTCATACTTCCGTCCCCTGTGACGCCCTCTGGCGCCGATCGGTCCCGGCGCGTCAGCGCCAGTCCCGCCAAGACCGCGACAGTTGCCCGGCGCAGTTTATGATACCGACAAGCGAATAGGTCTGGGGGAAGTTCCCCCACAGCTCGCTCGTCTCGAAATCCATGTCCTCCGAGAGAAGACCCGACTTGGTGCGATGCCCAAGCATGGCCTCGAACAGTCGCCGGGCTTCTTCGTCCTGGCCGCTGCGGTGGAGAGCCTCGATCAGCCAGAAGGTGCAGATGTTGAACGCCGTCTCGGGCAGGCCGAAATCGTCCTCGTTGGCATAGCGCAGCATGTGCTCGCCCCGGCGCAGGGACTTCTGGACCGCCTGCAGCGTCGACTGGAACCTGGGATCGGCCGCATGGACGAAACGCAGCTCGACCATCTGCAGCAGGCTGGCGTCAAGCTGGTCCCCGCCGAAACTGGCGACATAGTATCCGCCCGCGCCGCCATCGTCGAGGTCGGGGCCTTCCAGCCTGTACCAGGCGCCTTCGTCGATGTTCCTGCGGATCGTGTCGGCCCGTTCGCGCCAGAGCTTGTGGCGGTCTTCCAGGCCAAGATGCTGGGCGGCATTGGCAAGACGGTCGCAGGCGGCCCAGCTCATCACGCTCGAATAAGTATGGACCGCGGTGCGGGTGCGCAGCTCCCACAGGCCCGCGTCGGGCTGGTCGTGGGTCTTCCACGCCATCTCGCCCACTTCTTCCAGGCTTTCGAAATCGTCCATGTTCGCCATGCGCAGCAGCCGGCGGTCGGAGAAAGCCTGGATCGATGGCAGGACGATCTGGCCGTAGCAGTCGTTCTGGACCTGGTAATAGGCGGCATTGCCCACGCGCACCGGGCCCATGCCGCGATAGCCGCACAGGTCCTTGGCCTCCCACTCGATGATCTCCTTGGCGCCGCTGACCGCGTAGAGCGGCTGGATCGCGCCGCCCTCGGCATCGTCGACGATGTTGCGCAAGTAGGCGAGGTACTTCTCCAGCACGTCGAGCGCGCCCAGGTGGTTGAGCGCCTGCACCGTGTAATAGGCGTCGCGGATCCAGCAGTAGCGGTAGTCCCAGTTGCGCTGGGTGTTCGGCGCTTCGGGAATCGACGTGGTGAGGGCGGCGACGATCGCGCCGGTTTCCTCGTGCTGGCACAGCTTGAGGGTGATCGCGGCGCGGATCACCGCATCCTGCCAGTCCATCGGGGTGGCAAGGCCGCGCACCCAGTTGGCCCAGTAGGCCTCGGTCAGCTGGCACATGGTTTCCAGCTCATGCTGGACATTTCCGGCAAAGGGTTCGTCCGGGCCGAGGAAGAAGTGCATCGGCCGCTCGAGGCGGAAGTAGCGCTCGTCGAGGACATAGCCGATGGGCGCATCCGTGGTCAGGCGCAGGGTGTTGCGTTCGACCAGGTAGCGGATGTGGTTGGAGCCATGGGTGATGTGGGCCAGCTGGGCGCCGTAGCCGCTCATCGGCGTGAGCACGACCTTGATGCGCGGCGAGCCGTGGACCGGGCGCACGATGCGGGCATAGGCCACCGGGCGGTAGGTGCGCCCCGAGCGCTGGAATCGCGGGCAGAAGTCGATCACTTCGACGACGCCGCCGTGAACGTCCTCCAGCCGCGTTACCAGTATCGGCGTATTGCGCATGTAGTGCTGGCTGATGGAGACCTGCTCCTCCAGCTCGAAGCGCCAGGTGCCCGCGTCCTGCCCTTCGTCACCGCGCAGCAGCGCGCAGAAGGTCGGGTCGCCGTCGACGCGCGGGACGCAGCCCCAGACGATGGCGCCGGATTCGTCGATCAGACCGCTGACCTGGCAATTGCCGATCGGCCACAGTTCCAGCGAGCTCATTCGGGGCGTTCTCCTGCTTGGCCTGCAATTTCGGTATCGGGTGACTTTCCGGCTGCACCGGCCGGGATGTCGGCGTTGGCGTCGGCGATAGCGAGGGTGAGCCACGCGTGGACCTCCTCGACGCTTTCGAGCCGCCAACAGGCCGCCGTTTGACGCATCGGGCCGACCAGGATGCCTTCGCCGCCCATTGCGGTGACGGCCTTGAAGGCATCTTCGTCGGTCACGTCGTCGCCGATGAAATAGGGGGTGGAACCGGCAAAGCGCGGCATGTCCATGAAGCGCGCGACGGCGCTGCCCTTGTCCGATCCGGGCATGACCACTTCGACGACCATCTTGCCGTCCTTGACGCCGGCGCCATGGGCCTCTGCCAGGTCCCGCGCCAGGGCAAGGAGCGGCGCGTGCATTTCCGGCTGCCCGCGATAGTGCACCGCCATCGAGAAAGGCTTGTGCTCGACCAGCAGTTCGCCGTTGTCCCGGGCGAAAGCGCCGAGCGGGCGGGCGATCGTCTCGGGCAGCGGATCGGCGAGCGGGTGGATTTCGGCATTGCGGCAAGGACGAAACTCGCCGCCGTGAGAGCCGGCCATCGCAACGTCGACCGGACCCAGCAGGCGGTCCAGCGCCTCGAGCGCGCGGCCGCTGACCAAGGCGAGGCGGCCTTCGAGTTGTTCGCCCAGCGTCTCGATCAGGCCGGGCAGGGCCCTGGCGACCTCGACATGGTCGGGATGGGCGGTGATATCGACGAGGGTTCCGTCGAAATCGAGGAAAAGGGCGGCCTTCGAGGAAAGGCGCAAGGGGGGCGGCTGGGACAGGTCGTCGGGAGACGATCCGCGCAGCGCCAGCTTCAGGCTGTCGCTTTCGTCTGTCATCGCAATGACCTTTGCATCATCTGGCACACAGGCCAACCCCCAGCTCCGCAAAAATGCCGCTTTGCAGCAACGATCGGGTGAAAGGCCGGTTCCCCGGTTGAAATGCCGCGTCGCGGTCGCCATTGTCCGCGCGCTGCGAACCGGCGCTGCCGTTCCGGTTCTTCTATCACTCCATGCCAGAGGCACGCGGGGAGGCACCGATCCAGACGCTCGATTCCATCACTACGTTCTTTGCCGGTCAGCCGGCCGCCTATGCGCTTGTGTCGCTGGCCGGTATCCTGCTGGTCGCCTGGTTCGCCAACTGGCTGGCCAAGAAGCTGGTCGTGCGGCCGGTAACGATGATGATCGCGCGCACCCCGCTGCGCAACGAGGCGAACGACGTGCGCAAGCTCGTCACCCACCTCGCCAACGTGGTGCCGGCGGTCATCCTGCACCAGGGGATTGCCGTGATCGCGGGCCTGCCGCCGCAGGCCGTCGTGCTGGTGCAGGTCCTCTCGCAGGCCTTCATCATCTTTACCCTCGCGCGCGCGCTGTGCGATCTGCTCGAACTGGCCAACGATGCCTATGAACTGAAGCCCGAGGCGGCGAGCCGGCCGATCAAGGGCTATCTGCAGGTCGCGAAGATCCTGATCTATGCCGCCGCCGCGATCCTGATTGTCGCGGCACTGATCGGCCAGTCGCCGCTACTCCTGCTGTCCGGTCTGGGCGCGCTTGCCGCGGTGATCATGTTGATTTTCCGCGACACGATCCTCTCGCTCGTGGCTTCGGTACAGCTGCGCTCCAACGACATGCTGCGCGTGGGCGACTGGATCGAGATGCCGCAGCTCAATGCCGACGGCGACGTGATCGATATCGCGCTGCACACCGTCAAAGTGCAGAACTTCGACAAGACCGTCACGACGATCCCGACGCACAAGCTGATCTCCGATTCCTACCGCAACTGGCGATTCATGCGCGAATGGGGCGGCAGGCGCATCATGCGTTCGCTGCTGATCGACCAGACCACCATCGACTTCCTGAGCCGAGAGCAGTGGGAGGACTTGCGCTGTTTCATGCTGCTTGAGCCCTACATGGCCGCAAAGGACAAGGAGCTGGCCGAGTGGAACGCGCAGAATGCCGTGCGCGAGGGGGAGGACGACCGCCCGGTCAACCGCCGACGTCCGACCAATGTCGGCACCTTTCGCGCCTACATGCTTGCCTACCTCGAAGCGCACCCGCGCATCGCCCGTCGCGGCACGCTGATGGTTCGCCAGCTTGCGCCGACCGAAAAGGGCCTGCCGCTGGAGATCTACTGCTTCACCGATACCGTCGACTGGGGCGAATACGAGAGCATCCAGGGCGATATCTTCGACCATCTTCTTGCAATCCTGCCGCAATTCGGCCTGCGTCTGTTTCAGCATCCCAGCGGGCGCGACCTTGCGGGGTTGGGTGAGCCGTTGCGGGGACGGTTGGCTCCATTGTCGACAGATTAAATGACGCTTGAGTGTGCCGCTGAGTAGTTTACCGGATCTTTCCTTGCGCAAGGCGCAAGTGTAACTCCAATGAACCGGTTGCGCCTGACTGCGACCGGCAATACTCGCGACACACGCTTTTCCGTCATTTCAGAGGCCCATGCCTACAATCGTTCCAGTCATTTTGTGCGGAGGCAGCGGTACGAGGCTGTGGCCGCGCAGCCGTGCCGCCAAGCCCAAGCCGTTCCTGCCCCTGGTAGGCGAACAGACCCTGTTCGAAGCCACCCTCGCGCGATGTCCTGCTGTTGCCGGGTTTGCCGGGCCGATTGTCGTGACTGGAGCCAAACACCTCGATCATGTCGAGGCGCAGCTGGGCGGTCGCGCCGATGCCAAGGTCATCGTCGAGCCGGCGGCGCGTAATACGGCTGCCGCCATCGCGCTGGCCGCCAATCGGTTGCCGGACGACGCGATCATGCTGGTGTGCCCCAGCGACCATCATATCGGCAGGCCGCAGGTCTTTGCCGAAGCAGCGCTCAAGGCCGCGGCGCTGGCGGAAGAGGGCTGGCTGGTCTCCTTCGGGATCGAGGCGACCGCGCCGGAAACCGGCTTCGGCTACCTTAAGCGCGGCGAACCGATCGACGAGAGGGGCTTCAGGACAGCGCAGTTCGTCGAAAAGCCGGATCTGGAAAGGGCCAAGGCCTTCCTGGCCGATGGTGGTTACGCCTGGAATGGAGGCATCTTTGCCTTCCGGGTGGGTGACTTCCTCGCCGAACTGGCGGAGCATCGGCCGCAGATCGCACAGGCAGTGCGCGAATCTGTCGCCCAGGGCCGGGAAGAGGGGGCACGCTTTCATCCCGACGCCGAAACGTTCGCTGCGACGGAAAGCGATTCTGTCGACTATGCGGTGATGGAAAACACCGAGCGGGCGGCCATGGTCCCGGCCGACATGGAGTGGTCGGACATTGGCAACTGGCAGGCCTTGCACGATGCGTTGAACCGTGACGGCAACGGCAACACCGTGCGCGGCGCCGACGCCGAACTGGTCGATTGCCGCAATGTCCTGGTCGACAGCGATGGCCCACGAGTCTCGGTTATCGGGCTCGAGGACGTGATCGTCGTCGTCGATGGCGACGACATCGTGATCACGACGGCCGCAGGCGTGCAGAAAGTCGGCAAGCTTTCGGGCGCGGTCAACCAATAGTCGAGTACTCCCATGGTGCGCTTGCGGACGCGTTCGTGCTGCGCCATGCAGATGAAGTCCTGATCCGGCATGGCGCTTGTTCCCGCCCGTGCGAAGGCCGGACCATGAAAGGTTGATAATGAAGCAAATCGTGGCATTCGATCTCGACGGGACTCTGGCTCTCAGCAAGCAGCCGCTTACCGACGAGATGGCGCAGGCCATGGCCGATCTTCTCGAAGTCGCTCAGGTTGCGGTGATTTCGGGCGGTGACTGGCCGCAATTCGACAAGCAGGTGGCCAGCCGGCTGCCCGGTCATGCCGACCTCTCGCGCCTGTGGATGCTGCCGACGAGCGGTGCCAAGCTCTATGTCCATCGCGAAGGCGGCTGGAACGCCGTCTATGCCGAACTCTTCAGCGACGAGCAGAAGCAGGCCATTCTCGATGCCTTCGACGCCTCGCTCGAAGCGACCGGCTTCGTGCCCGAACAGACCTGGGGGGAGCGGATCGAGGATCGCGGAAGCCAGATCACCTTTTCCGCGCTTGGCCAGCAGGCGCCGCTTGAGGCCAAGGAAGTCTGGGATCCCGATTTCGCCAAGCGCAAGGTGATTCAGGCCGACCTGATCCAGCGCCTGCCCGGCGTTTCGATCAATCTCGGCGGGGCAACATCCGTTGACGTGACCCAGCCCGGTGTCGACAAGGCCTGGGGGCTGCGGCGCCTGTCAGAGCATAGCGGCGTCGAGGAGCGCGACATCCTCTTCATCGGCGATGCCATTTTCCCGGGCGGCAACGACTATCCCGCCAAGGCGATGGGGCTCGACACGATCTGCGTGCGCGATCCGGCCGATACCGCCAATGTCATTGCGGCCATCGTATCCTGCCAGAAGCTGGCCTGACTGCGCTGGAGGCAGTGACCGGTCGATGGCGGCTCCGGCCGTGAACGCGGGGCCCCGATGCCGGCTTTCTACCTGACATTCATCGGCGTACTTCTCGCGGGGTTCGGTGCGCGCGATCAGGTCACGATCGCCGGACTCACGGCGCGGCAGAGGCAGCGTCCGGGCGTGTTGCTGGTCGCTCTGGTTTGCACCGGCTTGACTTCGGCATTGGCGGCATGGGCAGCCCTGAAGATGCTTCCCGTCCTGCCGCCGCCGGCGCGTGCGATCTTTGCCGGGATCGCGATCGGTTGCGCGGGTCTGGAATCGATGATCCTGGCGCCGCGCCGCAAGCCGAAGGAGCCGACCAATTCGCTCGGTGCGCTCGGCCTCGTGCTGGCCGCTGCGCAAGTGACCGACGCGGTTCGGTTCCTGATATTCGGCCTCGCAGTAGGGTTGGGCGCCCCCTTGGCGGCAGGCTCCGGCGGCTTGCTTGGGGGCCTTGTCCTCTCCATTTTTGCATGGGCGGCACCCGGCGTTCTCGATCGACCACTGGCGAAGCGCGGGCGCCGTATCGTCGGTGCCGTTCTGGTGCTGGTCGCCCTGGTGATCTTCCTGAGGGAATTCGGGCTACTGTGATCGGAATATCCGATTGAACCAAGTCTTTTAATGCGCGTCTTGGATTATATATTCGGATCAACATTACAGCACGAGGGATAACCATGACTTCCAAGGACAACGTACAGGCCGCGCTTATCGACAGCCTCAACGGGCTTCTGGCAGACACTTTCGCGCTCTATGTGAAGACCAAGAACTTTCACTGGCATGTGAAGGGCCCTCAGTTTCGTGACCTGCATCTGCTGTTCGACGAACATGCGACGGAAATCTTCGCGCTGACCGACCTTGTGGCGGAGCGCGTGCGCAAGCAGGGCGGAAAGACCCTCACCAGTCCCGATGCGATCTCGGCCAAGACCCGCATCAAGCCTCAGGATTCGACCGACCTCGATGCGATGGCGATGGTCAGGGAACTGCGTGACGACAATCTCGCCTATGTCGAGCGTCTGCGCGAAGTGAAGGCCGCGGCCGGCGAAGCGGGCGACAATGCCACCGACGGCATCGTCGACGACTGGACCGATCAGGCCGAACAGCGCGCCTGGTTCCTGCGCGAAATTCTCGCCTGACGGAGAAATGGCGGGCGGCGATCCGGTTCGCCGCCCCCATCCAGTCCATTTCCGGGACGGGCAAAAGGCCCTTCAACCCCCACGACAAATTGATCGCGCGCTGCTAGAGCGCGTCGATGCCCAAGATCCAGATTATCGAGAACGCCGACGACAAGGCGATTGCCGAATGGTTCGCGCAGCGCCTGCGGGCGGCCCTGTCGCTCACCTCCGACCAGATCGCCGTGACCGTGCCGGGCGGATCGACGCCGTTTCCGATCTTCGACCTGCTGGCGAAGATGAACCTGCCCTGGCACCGCATTGCCGTGTGGCCGGGTGACGACCGTATCGTCGAAGAGGAACATCCCGCCTCGAACGTCGGCAAGATCCGCTCCCGCCTCGAACCGGTCGGGGCGCAGATCGTTCCGTTGACGGAGGACGCACAGCCCCCGCATTTCGCCGTCGCGTGGTTGGGGATGGGCGGTGACGGGCACATTGCCTCGCTCTTTCCGAACACCGATCCGCAGGCCAACGATCGTTATGCGGTGCGGCGCCTGACGCCCGACCCGCTTCCGCCAGAAGCGCCGTTCGATCGCGTGAGCCTGACGATCCCCTCGCTGCTCGACAGCGACGAGATCATGTTCGTCATCCGCGGCGCCGACAAGCGCGCGGTCCTCGACGGCGCGATTCGGGGCGAGCACGATCTTCCGGTCGCCCGCCTGCTGGGTGCTGCCCGCCACAAGGTGACCTGCTTTTGCTGACGGGATTGCCAGCGCCGTTGCACCGCGGGCTGTACCGTCTCGCATATAGGGTGCGGCGCATGATCTGGACCCTCCGGCGGCCGACCGTCGAGGGCGTTCGCGTGCTTGCGTTCGATGCGCGCGGCCATTTGTTGATGCAACGTCACTCTTATGGTCCGGACGACTGGATGTTTCCCGGCGGCGGCTTGGACAGGGGCGAGCATCCCCTTGTCGCCGCCGAAAGAGAGCTTCGCGAGGAGACAGGCTGCAAACTCGACGGTGCGCGTGAGATCCAGACGGTAGTCGAGGACCTGTTTGGCGCCACGAACATTGTCCATGTCGTGATCGGACGAACGGACAGCGTGCCGGTGCCCGACGCTCGTGAGGTCATCGAGGCAGAATTCTTTCCCCTCGATTCGCTGCCCGAGCGCATGACGGACGATCTGCGGCAGGGTCTGCAGCTCTGGATGGAAACGTACAGGCGGGCCTGCGCCGAAGGGACGCCCGCCTCTAAGTAGCTCCGGGGATGAACTGGCGGGGGCCGGACTGGCCCTGACGATCTCAGAGCAACGAGAGTTGTCCGTCCTTCGCGTCCCTTGCGACGGCTTCTTCGCGTTCGAGGGCCGACAGGGTCAGGCCCATCAGCCGGATCGGCTGGGGCAGGGGCATGAGGTCATCCAGCAGGGCATGGCCGATCTGTCCGAATTCTTCCTTGCCCGTCACGAAATGGGAAAGCGACCGGGCGCGGGTGATCGTGCGGAAGTCGGCGTAGCGCAGCTTCAGGGTGATCGTGCGCCCGCGCGTCTCGGCGCGTTCGATGCGGTCCCAGACGATGTCGATGATCGAGTCCATCGTTTCGCGCAGCGCATCTGCCCGGGCAATGTCCTCGAAGAAGGTCCTCTCGCCTCCCACCGACTTGCGTGGGCGATTGGCGCGGACCTGCCGCAGGTCGACACCGCGGGCGGCGCGGTAGAGGTATTCGGCAAAGCTGCCGAAATGCTGGCGCAGGAAGTGGATGTCCTTCCCGCGCAGGTCCGCACCGGTTTCGATGCCCAGTCGCGCCATCTTTTCGGCCCCGCGCGGACCCACGCCGTGGAAGCGGCGCACGGGCAACATGGCCACGAAGGCCGCGCCTTCTCCGGGGCGTATCACGCACAGCCCGTCCGGCTTGTTCTGGTCGCTGGCCAGCTTGGCAAGGAACTTGTTGTAGGAAACTCCGGCGCTGGCGGTCAGCCCGGTTTCGGATTTGATGCGGCGGCGGATTTCCTCGGCAATGCGGGTGGCCGAGCCCAACCCCTTGAGGTCTGCGGTAACATCCAGATAGGCTTCGTCGAGCGAGAGCGGTTCGACATGCGGCGTGTACTCGTGAAATATCGCCCGGATCTGCTGGCTGACGGCGCGATAGACTTCGAAGCGCGGCTTGCGGAAGATCAGGCCGGGGCATTGCCTCGCCGCCCGAGTGGAAGGCATGGCAGAGCGAACGCCGAACTTGCGTGCTTCGTAACTGGCGGCCGCCACGACGCCGCGCCCGGATGAGCCGCCGACTGCGACCGGCTTTCCGCGCAGCTCGGGATCGTCTCGCTGTTCGACGCTGGCATAGAAGGCATCCATATCGACATGGATGATCTTGCGAAGGCCGTCGGCCTCTTCCTCGCCGTCTGCCGATTCTCCATCACGCGGTGACATGGGCATCGATATAGGGCCGATTGCACGCAGGATGCCATCATCTGTTAGAATTTGCTGGCAAGGTGAAAATTCTTGCTGCAATGCGCAATCCTATGTCGACCCCCCAGGCAAAAACGGATTCTGTTCCGAGCTCCGGCGTGGAGTTTGTCATCCTGCTCGCGTCATTCCAGGCGCTGCAGGGGCTTGCGATTGACGTCATGCTGCCGGCGCTCGGGTCGATTTCAGCCGATCTGAAGCTGACCGATCCCAACGATCGCCAGCTCATAGTCGGCGTGTTTCTCATATGCAGCGGGCTGGGTTCTCTGATCCCCGGCTCGCTGGCCGACCGTTTCGGCCGCAAGCCGGTGCTTACCTTTTCCCTGTGCGCCTATGTTCTGGCATCGCTCGCCTGCGCAGTGGCCTCGGACTTCACGCTGCTGTTGGTCGCGCGGGGCCTGATGGGGGGCTTGAGCGCTGCCCTGATGGTCATGCCGATGACGATCATTCGCGACCGCTTCGAAGGCGACCAGATGGCGCGCATGCAGTCGCTGGTGGCAATGACATTCATGGTTATTCCGATGATCGCGCCGATGCTGGGCCAGACGGTCATGCTGTTCGCCGGATGGCGCTGGATCTTCGGTATCATGGCAGTGCTGGGTACGGCCGTGATGATCTGGATGCTGCTGCGCCTGCCCGAGACGCTCGATCCTGAGCACAGGCAGGAAATTCGCCCGGTCGTCATCCTGCGCAACATGGCCTCGGCGCTGACCGTGCGCGAATCGATCGGCTATATCGTCGGGATGGCGCTCGTTCAGTCGGCGCTGTTCGGTTACATCAACAGCGCGCAGCAGTTGGTCGGAGAGCATTTCGGGGCAGGCCTCATGTTCCCGATGATCTTTGGCGGCATGGCGCTGGTCATGGCCGTCGCCAACTTCGCGAATTCGCGCATCGTCGAACGCTACGGCGCACGGCGCGTCTCGCAGTCTGCTCTGATCGCCTACATCGTCGCCGCAGCCGTTCATCTGGGCATAGCGATGAGCGGGTCGGACACCTTGTGGGTCTTCGTGCCGCTGATGACATTCAGTATCTGCATGATGGCGTTCATCAGCGCCAACTTCCAGTCGATCAGCCTGCAGCCTTTCGCTCGTACCGCGGGGGCGGCTTCTTCGATCATGTCTTTCATTCGCCTTCTGGTCGGCGCTTCGCTCGGCGCGCTGATCGGCCAGGCCTATGACGGGACGGCACGGCCGATCTTCGCCTCGATGCTGGTGGCCGGCGCAGTCTCCCTGGCAGCGGTGATCTATTCGGAACGCGGAAAACTGTTCCGCAGGCTCAACTATCCGCCGGGCTACTACCCGCCGGGCAAGCGGCCCTGAACCGCGGCCCGAAACAACTTCTGCAGGTCATCGCACCAGAGGACCACTCGATAGCAACGCGGTTGCTGGTCGGCTTCAGGGCAGGCAAGGTCTTCCTGCAATTGCGAATTGCCCCTTTGCAAATCGCGCTGCGGCCCTTCGGGTTCGTCCTTTACAGAACGCCCTGCGCCTTCAATTGGCGGCACGGGTCGATGGGACGTTTGGGCACATGAATAGCCGAATGCACAGCTGCGGGCGTGGCTAGCGCCGTGCCAGTGCGGCCAGTTCCCTGCGCGAAAGCGCAGGGTTCGCGGCCGGAGCTGGCGTAAGGCACGCTTCACCGAAAGCCTTGAGCAGCATCCCCAGCTTTTCCGGTCGCGTGGTGGTGACCCGGTGGTCCCAGGCATGTGCGCCCAGCGCTTCCACCTTGCGCGCGATGCCGCCGTAGATGTTTGCCGCGGACAACACCGCCCAGCGCTGGCGTAAGGCTAGGCGGGTCGCGCCGACGCGCGCCGATGCCTCGTAGCCGCGGGCCAGCTCGCAGGCCCGTGCCACCATCGGCACGAGGGCATGCCGGTAATGCGGCTTGGTGACTTCGCCGGGCGGAATGTCCGCCTCGGCCAGCCATTCGACCGGCAGGTAGCAGCGCCCGGCGGCATCGTCTTCCCAGACGTCGCGCACGATATTGGCCAGCTGAAAGGCTATCCCCAGGTCGCAGGCCCGGTCCAGCGTGTCGTCGTCATCGGGAGAAACGCCCATTACGGCGGCCATCAGCACGCCGACGGCGCCCGCGACGTGATAGCAGTAGCGCAGCATGTCCGCCTCGCTGCGGGGACGCCATTCGGCCGCGTCGAGCGCGAACCCGGCAATGACGTCCTCGATCATCGCGCGGGTGAGGGGCACTTCGCGCAGGAGCTGGGCCAGCGCGTCGAACGCCATGCTGCCGGTCTGTTCGCCGGCGATGGCCAGTTCGGTCAGGGTCCGGATCGTCGCCAGCCGCGCCTCGGGATCGAGCCGGGAGGCGCCGGGGATGCTTGCGTGACCGTGGTCCTGGTTGTCGGCGATGTCGTCGCAGGCGCGGCACCAGGCGTAGAGCAGCCAGACGCGTTCGCGCGTGGTGCGATCGAACAGGCGACTGGCCGCCGCAAAGCTCTTCGAGCCCTTGCGGATCGACTGGCGCGCCGCCGCGACGAGTTCGCTGCGTGTCGCGGTCATGCCGGGATGGCGGCGCCGTTTTCAGTCGGATCGAGGGTCACAGGGTGTCCGGGTTCATCTTGGTGATCGGCGTGATCGGTTCGTGCGCGTGCATGCGTTCGAGCAGCAGGTCCAGTTCGCCTTCGGCCATGATGATGCCCTGGTGGGCGGGCCGTACGAAGCCGACTTCGGCCATGTGGCGATTGAAGGCGAGCAACCCGTCATAGAAGTCGAAGGCGTTGAGCACGCCCACCGGCTTGCTGTGATAGCCAAGCTGGGCCCAGCTTACCGCTTCCCACAATTCGTCCATCGTGCCCACGCCGCCGGGCAGGATCAGGAAGCCGTCGGAAAGACGGGCGAAGGCGGCCTTGCGTTCATGCATCGTGGCGACCACCTGCAGCTCGGTGCAGTCGTAGTTCGCGACTTCGCCGCTGACGAGCGCCTCGGGGATGACGCCGATGACTTCGCCGCCAGCAGCCAGCGCCGAGGAGGCGATTGCGCCCATCAGGCCAAGCCGGCCGCCGCCATAGACGACGCCGATGCCGCGGCGGGCGAGTTCCGCGCCGACGCTGTGGGCGAGCGCAAGATAGCGCGGATCGGACGGGGAAGCGGAGCCGCAGTAAACGGCAAGGCGTTTCATGTCAGTCGTTGCTCTTCAGCTTGATCGGGGTGTTGTCCGCCATGTTGCGGGTCTGCCACGCCACCTGTCCGGCGAACGAGATCAGCTCGGCGAGCGGCATCACCGTCAGGTTCTCGACGCCGTAGTCTCCGGCGAGCAGCGCATCGGGCGTGAGGGTATAGACTTCCTCGGCTTCCGGCGGGCCCAGGCGTTCCTGCGCGGCCTGCACCAGCTTTTCGGCCTGCCAGACCAGCGAGACTTCGGGGTCGGCCAGGTACTGGCGCGCCTGTTCCTCGCCGCCCAGGCAGATCAGCTCGCGGGTTTCCGGGTCGAGGTAGTGGATCGTGCCCGCGGTGTCCGAAAGCAGCAGGTGACCCATGCGACTGACCGCGATGATCTCGGCGAAGTCGACGCCGGTCCATCCCCAGTCTCCGCGCAGGGCATTCATGACGCGGTTCATCGCAGGTCCTCGATCATCAGTTTTGCCGTTGCCTTGGCAGACCCGACGACGCCGGGAATGCCCGCGCCGGGATGGGTGCCGGCGCCGACGAGGTAGAAGTTCTTGAGCTGGTCGTCGCGGTTGTGGCCGCGGAACCACGCGCTCTGGGTCAGGATCGGCTCGAGGCTGAAGGCGCTGCCGTGGAAGGCGGACAGGTCGGTCTCGAAGTTCTTGGGCGCATAATGGAATTTGGTCACGATGCGGTCGTCGATGTCCGGGATCAGGCGGCGGCCGACCTCGTCGAGGATGCGGCGCTCCAGGATCGGGCCCACTTCGTCCCAGTCGATCGGCAGCTTGCCCATGTGGGCGACCGGGACCAGCGCGTAGAACGTGCTCTTGCCCGCCGGAGCCATCGACGGGTCGGTCACGGTCGGGTGGTGCAGGTAGATCGAGAAATCCCGAGGCAGCACGCCGTGTTCGTAGATGTCGGAGAGGAGTTCGCGGTAACGCGGCCCGAACAGGATGGTGTGGTGCGGAATGCCCGGCCACGTTCCCTCGAGCCCGAAGTGGACGACGAACAGGCTGGGCGAGTAGCGCTTGGTGGCCAGCTTCTTGGCCATGGCCGTGCCGCGCGGCGAATCGGAAAGGAGCTCGCGGTAGGTGTGCATGATGTCGCCATTTGAGGCGACCGCATCGAAGTGCTCCTTCCAGCCGCTTTCGGTGACGACTTCGGTCGCCTGGTCGCCCACGGTAAGGACCTGCACGACCTTGTCGCCCAGCCGCACCTTGCCGCCCAGCCGTTCGAACAGCCGGGTCATGCCCTGTGCCAGCTTGTTGGTGCCGCCCCGCGTCCACCACACGCCGCCGTCCTTCTCCAGCTTGTGGATCAGGGCATAGATGGCCGAAGTGGTCATCGGGTTGCCGCCGACGAGCAGCGTGTGGAACGAAAGCGCCTGACGCAGGCGTTCGTCTTTCACATAGGCCGAAACCATCGAATAGACCGAGCGCCATGCCTGGTAGCGGGCCAGCGCCGGGGCGGCCTTGATCATGCTGGAAAAGTCGAGGAACGCCTCGTGGCCGAGCCTGACGTAGCCTTCCTGATAGACGCCCGCGGCGTAGCGCAGGAATTCCTCGTAGCCGCTCAGGTCATGGGGCGATATACGCGCGATCTCGCGGCGCAGGGCCACTTCGTCGTTCGAGTAGTCGAATACCGTCCCGTCGGTCCAGTTGAGCCGGTAGAACGGCATGACCGGCATCAATTCGACGTCGTCGGCCATGTCGCTGCCCGAAAGGGCCCACAGTTCGCGCAGGCAGTCGGGATCGGTCACGACCGTGGGGCCGGCATCGAAGGTGAAGCCTTCGCGTTCCCAGACGTAGGCGCGCCCGCCTACCTTGTCGCGGCCTTCGACCAGCGTCGTCTCGATCCCCGCGCTCTGGAGGCGGACGGCAAGGGCAAGGCCGCCGAACCCGGCGCCGATGACGCAGGCCTTCTTCATGCTTGCGCTCCGATGCGAGGGGAAAGGTCGGCCAGTTCGCGACCGGCGCCGGCAAGGCTGGCGATCGCGGCGCCGATGGGCACCGGCGGCTTGCCGGCCAGCACGCGGACCATGTCGGCGGGCGTCGAGCGCCCGGCATAGAATCGCTCGATCAGGCTTTCGGGCAGGCCGTAGAAGCGTTCCAGCATTCGCCAGCGCTCATGCGGCCGGGCCGCGCCGAAAAGCATGCGTGTCAACATCCGGTAAAAGCGTCCTTTGCGCCAGTGCTGTGCTGCCCATGCATGACTGACCCTTCCTAGGCGCTGGCCGGAGAGATTGTCGAGTGTCGTAAGATACATGGCGAAGTCTACAGCATGGGGAATGGAATACGAAGTGAGCGGGTGGACAAGGGCGGCGCGGGCGCCGGCACGGGCCAGGCCGGGAGCCGTTCCGCGCTCGTTTTCGCGCCAGAACGCCTCGAAACTTCCCTTTGCGATGACCGGCAGGACGCCGGTTTCCTCGTAGATGACGTTAGCCGTATCCCAGTCATTGGCAGCCGCATAGTCGGCAATGCGCGTGCGGAGCAAGGGCAGGTCGAGGTCCGGGCTGTCCGAATAATATGTGTCCTCGATGAAGACCTCGGTATCGGAAAAGGGCAGGCAGTAGACGAAGCGATAGCCGTCGAGCTGCTCTACCCGCGCGTCCATCACGATCGGTCGGTGCAGTCCGTGCGGACGGCGGAGGCGCAGGCGACGGCCCATGAATTTCTGCCAGCCGCCGGCCAGGTGCGCCATGCCCGAGGCGCCGCGTGCGTCGATGACGGCGCCTGCGGCGATGGTGCGGCCATCTTCCAGTTCGACCGATTCGGGCGCCGCCGTGCGCACGCGTGCGCCGGTGACGATGGCCCCGGCGGGAAGTCTTGCGCGGACCGCGGCATCGAGCTTCTCGCTGGTGATGCTGTTGTACGGCGTGCCCAGATCGCGCGACCGGTTCGGAAAATGGACCGCGTAGCCTTGCCAGGCCGCAGCGATCAGAGGTTCAACGAGGAAGCCGTGTTCGGCGGCTATATCACTGGAAAAGAACGACCAGACGTGATCGCCTCCCAGCCTTTCACCTTGCTCGACCAAAGTCACGCGCAAGTCCGGGCGCCTTGCGGCCATGGCCATGGCGATCAGGCTCCCGGCGAGGCCACCGCCCAGAATTGCCAGATCGCAGTCGTTCGGTGGGCTGGAAGTCTGCTTCATCGATGTCACGTTTAGGGACAGCGTGACTTTACCGCAACTTGGCATGATTGCTGCTTTGCGGCATGTTCAGGATGATGGACGATGAACTGAACGTCTGCGAAGCGACGCCGGCCGATGCCGGGGGCATAGCAGAGATCTATGCGCATTATGTGCTGGAAAGCACCGCGACCTTCGAAACCGAGCCTCCCGATGAGGCCGAGATCGCGCGTCGTCTCTCCGACATCGTCGATGCCGGCTATCCCGTTCTGGTCACCCGCGATGCGGGCGGGCGGGTGCTGGGTGTCGGCTATGCCCATCGCTACGGGCCGCGCGTGGGTTATCGCTACAGCGTGGAGACCACCATCTTCGTGCGCCCTGACAGTCTGGGCCGCGGCATCGGCGGGCGGATGCTGACCGCGCTTGTCGAGGAATGCGAAAGACGCGGGTTCCGGCAGGCGTTCGCGGTTATCGCCGCCAGCGAGCCGGCTTCGGTTGTCCTTCATGCCCGGGCAGGCTATCGGCCGGTGGGAACACTGGCGGGCGCCGGCTGGAAGCATGGGCAGTGGCTCGATGTCTTCGTGATGCAGCGACAGCTTGGCGAGGGGGCGGACAGCCTCCCCGGTGAGGTCCCGCCAGAGTAGCATCGGTTTCGGATGTAATATTGACGCCCCCATGAAACATCGGGCGTAACTATGCGTTGCGAAAGCGAAATTGGAGGGAAACCCATGAATATTTCGCGAAGCCTCGCGCTTCTGGTTACGGCCGCCGTTATTCCTGCGACGCCTGCTCTTGCCGACGAGGCGCAGGACCGGGAAGCCATGATGCGGGATCGCATCACGGTCGGCGTCGGCGCCATATATGGGCCGAGCTACGACGGTTCGGACGATTATGTCATCTCGCCGATCCCGATCGTGCAGGGGCGGGTGAAGGGCATCACCATCTCGCCGCGCCCGGCCGGTCTTGCCCTCGACGTCATTCCCGATGCGCCCGATGCCAAGATCGGCTTCGCGCTCGGCCCGGTGGCGACGATCTCGCGCAATCGCGCCAACCAGATCAAGGACCCGGTCGTGCGCGCCGCCGGAAAGCTCGATACTGCGGTCGAACTTGGGGCCAGCGGGGGCGTTTCCGCCTATCGCCTGCTCAACCCTTACGATTCGCTCACCTTGGGTGCCGATGTGAAGTGGGACGTGGCCGGAGCCTATGGCGGCATGACCTGGGCGCCATCGATCACTTATATAACGCCGGTGAGCAAGGCGGCGCTGGTGACCCTGGCGCTCAGCGCCAAGCACATCGACGACGACTATGCCGATTACTACTATTCGGTCAGCCCGGCCCAGTCCAATGCGAGCGGCCTGCCGCAGTTCCAGGCGAAGGGCGGCTGGGAAAGCGTGAGCGCGACGATGCTCGTCGGCTACGATCTGTCCGGCGACTTGCGCGATGGCGGCTTCGCGCTGTTCTCGATCGCCAGCTACTCGCGCATGCTGGGCGATTCCAAGGATACGCCCTACACCTCGCTGCGCGGCGATGCCGATCAGTGGCTGGCCGGGCTGGGTGTCGCCTACAGCTTCTGACGATCAATCGGGTTCTGACGATCAATCGGCCAGGGCATCGTTGACCCGGCGGCGCAGGTCCGGCAGGACCACCTCCTCGAACCAGGGGTTCTTCGCCATCCACAGCCTGCTGCGCCAGGCCGGGTGGGGGAGGGGAAACCGGCCTTGGGGCGCATCCTGCCAGCGCCGCACCGCCTCGGTCAGGTTGGGCGCGAAGCCGCGCGGCAGATAAAGCTTCTGGGCATATTGTCCCACCAAGAGCATGAGGCGAACCTGCGGCAATCGGGCAAGCAGGCGGTCATGCCAGAGAGGCGCGCATTCCGGGCGCGGGGGCTTGTCGCCGCCGCTGGCCTTGCCCGGATAGCAGAACCCCGAAGGCATGTGCGCGACCCGTGCGGGATCGTAGAAGACATCGCGCGTCATCCCCGTCCAGTCGCGCAGGCGATCGCCGCTCTCGTCGTCCCAGGGGCGGCCGCTGGCGTGGACCTTGCTGCCCGGTGCCTGCCCGATCACCACGATGCGCGCACTTTCCCCGGCCTGCACGACAGGACGCGGCTCGTGGCCCAGCGCCTTTTCACAGACGCGGCAGGCCGCGATTTCGGACAGGAGATCTTCGAGCGCTTGCGACATTCCCTGCATGGATGGGGTTCGCACTGCAGCTGCGCAATATTTTTCCCCGTCAATTTGCGGTACCCGGTCTTAACCAATGCGGCGTAGGACTCGCCGTCTGGACAGCTCAGGAAGAAAGGGAGAGGCATGATGGTCACGGTCATCCTCAGCGCCCGGCCCAGCCTTCCCGCGGGCGAGTTGCGCACGCAGCTCATGCGGGCCGCGCCCAGGTTCGGCTGGACCTGCGGCGATCATGACGATGGCAGCGCCCACTGCTCCACGTCATTTGGGCGCGAGGTCCTGCTGATCGGCCGCAGCGCCGGTGAAGTCGTGATCGTGCCGCTGCGCCAGCTGAACGACGAGTCGATTCCCGGCGCCCCGCGACAGGGTTGCGCCATCGTGATCGGGACACCGACGAGCGAGGATCAGGCGCTGTGCGATCAAATCGCCTGTGCGGTGGCCCTGGCCCTTGCAGAGACCGAGCCCGAGACCGCCGTCGCCCGCTTTGGCGAGGGCATGCCCTGGCTCGACGCCGAAGAAATCGCCTGGCTCGACCAGAAGGTGCATGACGGGCAAACCATCGCCGCGGCGCTGGGTGCACCGGCCATGCCGTGTCAGCCGGCTTGCCCGGGCGATGCGCACGCCGCAGCCGGGAGCGTCGATCTGGCCGAATTGCCATACGATGACCTTCTGCCCCACCAGCGCTCGGAGCGACTGGGCTTCGACATCGTCGGGCTGGCCGAGATCGAGGCCGGAATTGCCGAGGCCATGTCAGATGACCCGTCCGAGCACCTCGCGCGCCTGCTGGACCAGTCGCTGCCTCCTCCCTTCTTCCGAGAACTGCCTCGGCGCGATCGCCTGCCGACGATCGTCCCGCTCTTCGCGACGCATGGTCTCGACATAGACTGGGATATGCTGGCCGAGAGCCTCGCCTCGATCGATGACGAAGGCGAGTGGCAGGTTGCTGCCCAAGGACCCGACCGTGGCCGGATCACCGGCCGCGGCTGCGCGATTTCGATATCGCATTCGCCCGCGCCTCTGCCCGCGTGGATGGTGGAGCGCGCGCTCTATCGCAGCTTCTGGTGCGAACCGGGCGAGGGACTGCGGAACCTGCGCCGTCATGCCGGACATGCCGTCATCGCCTGCGACCTCGACACCGAGGTCGGCGAGTTCGTGGACATCCGGCAAAGCGCCAAGGTCATGGCGATGGTGCTGGCCGTGGTGGCGCAAGGGGCATTGGCGCAGGAGGCCTTTTGCGGTGTCTATCTCCCGGCCCATTCGTGCGCCTACACTGCCGGGGACCTGCCTGCCCTTGTCAGTCCCCTTGCCAATGACGAAGTGCCGATGCGCCTGTTCCTCTGGACAGCGTTCCATTCGACCGAGGCGGACGCGGTATCCCTGTCCACCGCGGGAATGCTGCCTTTCGTCGGCCGCGAGGTGGAGGCCTGGAACGCGCCGGGAACTCTCGATTTCGTCGCCGAAAAGCTGAATGACGTCATGCGCTACCTGCTGACCGAGGGGCCGGTGATCCGCCACGGCGATACCTTCGGCGACGATGCGGGCGACCTGTCGGTGCGGATCTGGCACGATGAAAGGGCGGAGCCTTCGCGCCAGAATCCGGTGCCGGTGCTGCTGATGGAACTGGCAGGCCCGCCGGGTTCGAGCGTGCCTCATCCCGACCCGGTGCCCGGCACATGGCCCGCCACGATCCTGCACAGCCGCCAGCCACCGATCGGCTTCGCCGCGCCGCGCCGGGTGCCCGGCGGTTTCGGCCGCAAGGGGCTGTAACGCCCTCCTGTCCGGCTTCCGTTGCGGCCCAGCGGACACCCGGCTCAAGGGCCTTCGGATCATGCCAAGTCATTGATGCCTTTACTGTGCTCCGGTCGAGGTCCATCGTACTGGCGGGATCGGCTTTTGGGATGGAGGATTTGAATGCCCGATCTATCGCTTGCGCCGGCCTGGACCGCGCTGTTCCTGGGCCTGTTTGCGCTCTTCGCTGGGATCGGTGAGCTGCGGCAGGCCGGCCACTGGCAGAAAATGCTGGAGGAAATCGGCGCTTCGCCCGCACTCCAGCTGATCGCGGCGGTGCTGGAGCTGTTCCTTGGCGCGGCCATCTACATCGTCAATCCCTGGGCTTCGACTGACTGGCTGTCGGGTGCGATGAGCGTGCTGGGCGGGCTGATGATCATCGAGGCGCTGGTCGTGCTGGCCTTCTCGGACGTCTACATGGCCTTCTGGCTGCGCCGGTTCGGGCCCATGTCGAAACTCTGGGCCTGGCTTTCGATCCTGATCGGCATAACAGGGATCGCGGTTGCCATTCCGCACTTCTGAGCGCGGCTAGCCGCGCTCACGCATGAGCGATGACGAATAGGGGGCGACCAGCGCCTTCGCCCGGTCCCATCCGCCGTTGAGCCACAGGTCGAGGGCTTCCGGGCCCGGTGGCAGGATTACCGGCATCGAATCGCGTCCGGCGAAGCGCAGGGCGGCGTTGGGCTCGCATGTCAGCAGCGCGAAGCCCGGGATTTCGCTGTCCTTCCAAACCGCGGCCATTGCGAAGATCGGCTGATCTTCCAGTGCGAACCAGCACTGGCGACGCTTGCCTTCCCGGTCGCGGGTGGCGCCCCATTCCATGAAGGCAGTGCAGGGTACCACGCAACGAAACTCGCTGTTCCTGAGATTGCCGATCCAGAACGGGCTTTCGAGATTGCGCACCGAGAGGATGCCGTGGCGCGGGGCGTCGTGGACCGAGGGCGGCGGCGGCACGCCCCACAGGCGCGGCACCATGCGGCGCGGCTGCCTGCCTGAAGGGCGCGGCCCCGCGATCATTTCCCGCCCGGCGGTGATGACCGGTGCAAACTGGCCCGGCGCGACATGGCCACCGGCCCAGGGGTCGTCGTTCGCGCGGGCGCCGAACTGGCGTGCAACCGCCTGTGCAGGCGCGTCGAGGCGATAAAGCATGGGCATGTCTTGCAGGGTCCCTAGACGGACGCACCGCACCCGTCTATTGTCCGCCCACCCCCGGGGAGCCAGCAAGGCTGAGAGTTGTGGGTATGCTCCACAAGACCCGTTGAACCTGAACCCGTTAGCACGGGCGGAGGGAGTGGACAGCCGCATCGGCACATCCGCGCCCTATCCGCTCACTGGAGAGAAGCGCTTATGGCCGACATCAATTCCAAGCTGGAAATCGGCGTAACCACCGGGCCCATCCGCGGCTCGAAGAAGATCTACGTCCCGGCCCAGTCGAACCCCTCGGTCAAGGTCGCCATGCGCGAGATTTATTTCGAACCCTCGAGCGGCGAGCCGCCGGTGCGCGTCTATGATACCTCGGGCCCCTACACCGATCCCGACGCGGCAATCGACATTGCCGCCGGCCTGCCTGCGCTGCGCCGCGAGTGGCAGCTCGCCCGCGGCGACGTGGAGGAATACGCGCCGCGCGAAGTGAAGCCGGAAGACAACGGCCAGCTCGGTCCGGATCGTTCGGGCGGCGTGCCCCCGTTCCCGACCGCGCTGCGCAAGCCCCTGCGCGCCAAGGCCGGCAAGAACCTCTCGCAGATGCATTACGCCCGCCAGGGCATCATCACGCCCGAGATGGAATATGTCGCCGAGCGCGAGAATCTGGGCCGGGCGCGCCTTGCCGAGTACAACCGCTCGGGCGAGAGCTTCGGCGCCTCGATCCCCGACTATGTGACGCCCGAGTTCGTGCGGGACGAAGTGGCGCGCGGCCGTGCGATCATCCCTTCGAACGTCAATCACCCGGAAAGCGAGCCGATGGCCATCGGTCGCAACTTCTTGGTCAAGATCAACGCCAACATCGGCAATTCGGCGGTCGCCTCGGACGTTGCCAGCGAAGTCGACAAGATGGTCTGGTCGATCCGCTGGGGCGCGGATACCGTCATGGACCTTTCGACCGGGCGCAACATCCACGACACGCGCGAATGGATTATCCGCAACAGCCCGGTTCCGATCGGCACCGTGCCGATCTACCAGGCGCTGGAAAAGGTCGGGGGCATTGCCGAGGAACTGACCTGGGAGATCTTCCGCGACACCCTGATCGAACAGGCAGAGCAGGGCGTCGACTACTTCACGATCCACGCCGGCGTGCGCCTGCCCTACATCCCGCTGGCAGCCAAGCGCATGACCGGCATCGTCAGCCGTGGCGGTTCGATCATGGCCAAGTGGTGCCTTGCCCACCACAAGGAGTCGTTCCTCTACGAGAACTTCGACGAGATCACCGAGATCATGAAGGCCTACGACATCGCCTACTCGCTCGGTGATGGCCTGCGTCCCGGCTCGATCTACGACGCCAACGACGAGGCGCAGTTCGCCGAGCTCTATACGCTGGGTGAACTGACCAAGAAGGCCTGGGAGCAGGACGTCCAGGTCATGATCGAAGGCCCCGGCCACGTGCCGATGCACAAGATCAAGGAGAACATGGAAAAGCAGCTGGAAGGCTGCGGCGAAGCCCCGTTCTACACGCTTGGGCCGCTCACGACCGACATCGCGCCGGGCTACGACCACATCACCAGCGGCATCGGCGCGGCCCAGATCGGTTGGTACGGCACGGCGATGCTCTGCTACGTCACGCCCAAGGAGCACCTCGGCCTGCCCGACCGCGACGACGTGAAGGTCGGCGTGGTCACCTACAAGCTGGCGGCCCACGCGGCGGACCTTGCCAAGGGCCACCCTGCTGCGCAGGTGCGCGACGATGCCCTGTCGAAGGCCCGTTTCGAGTTCCGCTGGCGCGACCAGTTCAACCTCAGCCTCGATCCGGACACGGCAGAGCAATACCACGACCAGACGCTTCCGGCCGAAGGCGCCAAGACCGCGCACTTCTGCTCGATGTGCGGGCCCAAGTTCTGCTCGATGAAGATCAGCCAGGAAGTGCGCGACTTCGCCGCCAAGCAGAACCAGCCGAGCACCGGGTTCCTTGCCGCTGACGAAGCGGAAAAGGGCATGGAAGAGATGTCCAAGGTCTACAAGGAAAAGGGCAACGAACTGTACCTGCCCGCTGACGAGGCCGAGTAACCGTCGCCGGTTTCCAGCGTCTATTCTGGGCGTGACGAAGGGGCCGGGATTGCATGATGACCAGGAGCCATGGGCGGGAAAGTCCCGCCCATGGCTCTTGACCGGCGGACGGACAGTGCCCAGCTACGCGCGATGAACCGGCCCGATGTCTTTCACGCCCATATTTATTTCGACCCTGCCGAACTGGAGCAGGCCCAGGCGCTTGCCGAGCGGGTCCGTGTGCGCTTCGGCGTGAAAGTCGGCCGCTTCCACCAGCGTCCGGTCGGGCCGCATCCTCGCGGCAGCTGCCAGTTGACCGTTCCGGGTGAGGTCTTTGGCGACTTCACCACCTGGGCCGCCGTAAACCGCGGGGCGTTGACGATTTTCGGCCACGCAGAAACCGGCAACGACCTGATCGACCATACCAGCCACGTCGTCTGGTTCGGCCCCTCCGAGGAACTCAACCTTTCGCAGTTCATGTAGGGCTGGCAACCCATGCGGGCCTGCCTGCGTTGCCTTGATGAATGTGCCGCGCGGCAGCAGGAAGAGAGGAGCCCGCCATGTTCGTCGCCGCCTACTGGTGGAAAGTCCATCCCGGCAAGGAAGAGCAGTTCCGGGCAGCCTGGCGCCGCGGAACGGCGCTCATCCGCGAAAAGTACGGCTCGCTCGGTTCGCGCCTCCACTACGAAGCCGAAACGGGCCGCTTTATCGGCGTTGCCGAGTGGCCCGACCGCGAGACCTGGCAGCGGGCCTTCGATGCGCGGATGGTCTATGACGAGCCGGATACCCGCGCCGCGTTCGTCGATGCCATCGGTGATTGGGCGGAGGAGCCGCTGTTGCTGATGGAGGTCACCGACGATCTGCTCGAGCGCGAAGACTAGGGCTGTCGGCGGACCCGGCCGCAGGCCGGTGAAAGCCTGGAGCTACCCGCAATCCCTTCGCAAAAAGGCGCGGATAGGCAGCGCCCGGCAAATTGCGCGCGGCGCGTAAAGCGTTATGCATCGCAGCGGGCCGCAAAGGGATGTCATGAACCAGTTTGCCAATTCCGCCGCCGAACTTGCCGTGCGCACACGACGTGCTGCCTTCAATCATGCGATCGAAAATGGCGACCTGGCTGCCATTGCGCCCATCCTCGGGCGCGACTGCGTGATGGTGACTGGATCGGACAGTGCCGTGATTTCGGGCCGCAACGCCCAGCTCAAGGTCTGGAAGCGCGAGTTCGCGAGCCCGGCCCGGGCGATCTACACGCGCACGCCGGACCGGGTGGTCGTTTCCGCAGTCGAGCCGATCGCGCTGGAGTATGGGCGCTGGCAAGGCCTGGAGGACCGTTCGGGCAAGTCGCTGGGCAGCGGTAACTACACCGCGAAATGGCGCGAAGTGCTGGGCGAGTGGGTCATCGTGGCGGAGATCTACGTCACCCTCGCGTGAATCGGCGGGCGCAGTCGCTTAACTTCGACAGCTAACGACCGTTTTCATCTTCAGGACGGCGGCTCTGCAGGGCCGGGCCGTCAGGTTGAAGATCGCGAAAACAGGTACGGCAATGCTCAGCAAGATGAACGCTTCGGTCCCACTCGCCCAGTGCTGGTACTTGCGCAAACATGTGCCGGCGGGCCGCAGGCACCGCGAGGACGACGGGGTGCTGCACTGCACCTGCCGCTATTGCCAGCGCCCGATCAAGTCGCGCGGGGGTAAGATCTGGGATCTTGCCGAGGGTTTCGACCTCGATGCCCTCGCCGAGGCCGGCCGCAACCGGCACTTCAGCGTCGTGGACGTGATCGATGACATGGTAATTGCCCGTTATCCCATCGACCGCGAGGCCAGCGACGAGGATGTCGCGGAGCTCTTGGCAAACATCTGCGAGAAGCATGGGGTCGAGGACGCTGCGGGCGCGATCGAAGTGCGCCTGGTGCAAGGGCAGGGCGGTACGCGCCGGCTGCACTGACCCCGCGGGGCCCGATACCGCGACGCGCATGTGCATATACCAATAGAAAGGGCGCCAATCCCGGGGGATGGCGCCCTTTTCATGCTTGCCGTGCGGGCCTTGCGGCCAGCCGTGAAGGCTTACTTGAGCTTGGCGAGAGCCTGGTCGGCATCGGTGACCTTGAAGTTCACGGTGCGGTAGTTGTAGGTGCCGGTCACGCGTTCGCCCGAAACATAGAGGCGGAACGGCACGCCGCCCGAAGCGGTTCCCTTGATCACGGTAACGTCGCCCTTCTGCTCGGTGGTGTAGGCGTAGTCGACGCCTTCGTGCGAGAAGTTGCGGGCATCTTCGGCCTGAGCGGCAGCCGGAACGGCAACGAGGACGGCAGCGGCGGTGAGAACGGTCTTGAACATGGCAAAGTCCTTTCGTCGGAGTGCAGGAGTTTGCCTCGGGCACCCTTGTGTCTTGTTGCATTGCAGCATGTCGAGCTGAGCAGCGATTGGCAAATTCGATTGCTGCAGCCATTGTTGCAGTATTTGCAACTATCTGCACAATGACCTGATAAACGTGATTTTTCGCAGATCTTCGCCGATTTTTGCCTCTCTGCGGCGGAATTCGATGTTCGGCAGGTGAACAAGGATATGCTGCATGGGCGAGATGCCCGTTGCGAATCCCTCGTGCTGCAGATGCTTGCTAGACCGCGTGCGGCAGCGTAGGCCCCGGTCATGATCGGATCACGAGCCCTGTTCGTTGCCCGCCGGGGCCTGCTTGCCGCATCGCTGACGCTCGCCGCTTGCCAGCCGGGCGCATCCGACGTTCCGGGTGACAGCAACGATCACCGGCCATGGAATGGAATAGCCAAGGATGAGGTCGTCCACTTCATCGGTACGGAACCGTTCTGGGGCGGGAAGGCCGAAGGAACGAGCCTGACCTATACGACACCGGAAAATCCGGAAGGTGAAACGATCGCCGTTGCACGCTTTGCCGGTCGCGGGGGGCTCTCTCTCAGCGGTAGCCTCTCGGGCGGCGAAATGACGCTGGCAATCACGCCGGGCGAATGCAGCGACGGTATGTCCAGCGCAGACTATCCTTTTGGCGTAACCTTGCGCATTGGCGATGAGGTCCGTCAGGGTTGCGCATGGACCAGGAACAATCCCAGGACGGGTGGGGAGCGGGGTTAGAGCCCCTCGCTCAGGCGCGGTATCGAGATTGCCGCGGCGCTTGCGGTACGCGCGGCAGCAGCGACGGCGGCTTCAGCCCTGGTGTCCACCTTGACTTCGCGCATGGCGGCGCGCACCGGCTCGATGACGCGGTGCCCGGCGATGCCAGTCAGGGCCGGCTCGCCCTGCGTCGTCGCTTTGTCATCGTACGACACGGCATCGCGGTAATCTGCGTCCGGATCGCGGGTGTATGCGGTATATTGCATGGCATCGGCGCTGGCGCCTTCCAGCCAGTCGCGATCTTCATCCATCGACTGGCGGATTGGCGGGTAATAGGAAACGGCCCAGCGCGGCGTCGTGTCGGACGGGGGGCTGAGGTCCTCGGGTCCAGCCTCGACGTAGTACGTCGCTGCGGAAGGATTGAAGCGCACGCCGTAGCGATCGCGCCAGTCGGGCCCGAAGGCCGGCTTCATCGCCGTGGGGATCGTCGCGCCTGCCAGCGTTCCCAAGGTGACGGCGCCGAGCAGGGCGCCAAGGATCTGTGTCGTACCAGGCAACTCGCCGTCTCCGGTTGCCCCCCTCGAAAATCGGTAACGCGCCAGTGGCCGGAGCGTTCCGGCCACTGGCCTGCGGGCTCAGCCGGCCAGCGACTTCTCCAGCGTGACTTCGCAATTGAGCAGCTTGGAGATCGGGCAGTTGGCCTTGGCATCGTCGGCGATGCTCGCGAAGTCCTCCTGGCTGATGCCGGGGATCGTGGCGCTTAGCGAGAGTTCGGACTTTGTCACCTTGAAGCCCGCACCGTCCTTGTCGAGCGTCACCACGCAATTCGTCTCAAGTGTGCCGCCATCGTGGCCCGCCGATGCGAGCGCAAAGCTGGTTGCCATTGTGAAGCAGGCGGCATGGGCTGCGGCGATGAGTTCCTCGGGATTTGTCCCCGGCTGGCCTTCGAATCGCGTTCCGAAACCGTAAGGCTGGTCGCTCAGGACGCCGGAGCGGGTGCTGATCGCGCCCTTGCCGTTCTTGCCGAAGCCTTCGTAGCGCGCGGAAGCGGAATTGGTGGTCATGGCCGGGCCTTTCTTGCCGAGTGGACAGTACGGGCACGTAACGTAGACAAACCTGTGGATGTTCCCGTGTAAAACCGCAAAATGGGGCGCTGCAATCCATTGCGCAATGCAGCATCCGCAAGACGGTGGCGGTTTCGATCCTCAGCGGCAGCGGAGCGGGCCCAGTGAGCGAGTGCAAGTATGGCCGTTGCCGCAAGCCCCGCATATCCGGGAATCGCATGTGCGGGACCTCGCTACAACTGCGACCGAAAGGCCCTGCGCCTCGCGCGAAAACGTGCGCAAGAGTTCTGTCCCGTTGTTTTTGCGATGCAAAAAGGGATCGGATCGGCGATAATCCCATTGGGGACTTTTGCATTGCTTATGGCAATGTTATGTTCACCTTTACCAATAAGGCAGTCTGCTAAGACGGAATTGCCAGGGAAGAGGATGTCGTCTTGAAGCAATTCATGGCAGACCAAAGACAAGGCTTCGCTCCTGGTGTTGGCGCTCGGGCTATCGTGTCCGGCTGGATCACCGGGCCCGTGAGCCTGCAGCGATGACAGGCACCATTTCTACCAGCGACATATCGGTTCCCCGAGCAGACGATCTGGTCCTGCTCTCGGCATTGCCACTGTGCGCACCGGCCGGATTGCAGACCGGCGGGCAGCGGTTGGCGCTTGTGCCGGGTGCAGGGCAGATCGTCTATCGGGAAGTTCCGGCGCGTGCATGGCGTCGGAATACCGTGAGTCCAGATGCATAGGTCGGATACAAGCAGGTAACGCTGGTTCGATCGAAAACCCGCAGAGCCATTCGGGTCGCGCCGTAGGCCGAGGGAACGGGGAGAAGCGCAAGGCGTGGCAGGAAACTGCCGCGCCTTGTTGCGCTGGCGCAAAGTTTTCCTGCGCCGATGCCTTTATGTTGCTTTCATCGGGCCGGGCCGGACGCATCGGTCGGTAGCCCATCAGGGGATGGCAATGGCATTCGTGACGATGTTGGAAAATGCGACTCGGCAGGGCCGCCCGGTTGTTGCAGCCATGGGAGTGCAGGGCCTTGGCCTGGCCGTGGCGAAGTCGCGGGGCAGTCGCTTCGACGCGCAGCGCAAATGTCCGCATCTTGGCTTCGGGGTCTGTCGCGGCAGGTTGGAACGCGGCACGCTCACCTGCGAATTGCACCACGCCTAGCCGCGCGGCTTCCGGTCAGACGTAACCGCGCCCCATCTTGAAAGGCTGGCGTGGTTCGGTGAAGATCGAGCCCGCCGTCATCCGCGTGCCGCGCAGGACGAGCACGACCGTATCGCCCGCCTCGATGCGCGTATCCTCGGCAGGGTGGACGTAGCTCTGGCCATTGGGCCGGTCGATCTGGACGAGGAAGAACGCGCCGCAGGCCCGGCGCTCGGCTTCCCCGACCGTTGCCCCTGCCAGCGCCGACTTTTCCGGAACCGTCACCGCCTCGATCTCCAGCCCGAATTCGTGCAGGCCGCGCTTGAGATCGCGCACTTGCGGGGCTTCGCCCAGGAATCGCGACGTCGTGGGATAGACGATCATCTCGGCGATCCGTTCGGCCCCGATATGGGTGGGCAGCACCACCTTGTCGGCCCCGGCGTGGATCAGCTTGCCTTCGGTCGTGGGATATTCGCCGCGGGCGATGATTTCCATCCGCGGATTGAGGTTGCGGGCCGAGAGAGTGATGAAAACATTGAGCGCATCGTCGGGCAAGACTGTCGCCAGGACCCGGGCGCGTTCGATCCCCGCTGACTTGAGCGAGGCTTCATCGGTGGCATCGGCCTTGAGCGTCAGGTGTCCTGCCGCTTCGGCCTCGGCTATCTTGGCCGGGTTGCGGTCGACGATGATGAACGGGGTTCGTGCGCGTTGCAGCTCTATGGCAAGCTGCTTGCCGATGCGGCCGTAGCCGCAGACGATGGCGTGGTTGGTGAGGCGGTCGATCTGGCTTTGCATGCGGTCGATCCCGAGAATGTTGCGTATCTGGTAATGCGCGAAGACCTGGACGAGGGCACCGGTCAGCACGATCATGCCGGTGCAGCCCAGCACGATCGTCGCGATGTCGAGCGTGCGCAGCCAGGCGGTGTCGATCGGGTGGACTTCGCCGTAACCCACCGAGAAGATCGTGAGGATGACCATGTAGGCGGCGTCGCCGAAACTCCAGCCGGATGCGACGAAGCCTGCGGTGGCGAGCACGAAGACGGCGAGGACGAAGATCGCCGCGCGCACGAGGTTCTGCAGCGGCGAACCGAGTACGCGGCGGGCGGCCACGTCTATGCTGTCATACTCGCCTGCCATGCGGCCGGACCCCCGAAATTCCCCGACAAGGAGACTGCGCGAGCGGGCCGGACTTGTCCAGCGTCCGTCAGCTGCGTGGCGACCAGTCGGGCGGGGCCAGTTCGAAGCCCGAGAACTCGAATCCGGGCGCGACCACGCAGCTTGCCAGCGTCCAGCCGCCGATCGGCGCCGCCGCCTGCCAGAGGCCCGGCGGCACGAGGACCTGAGGCGCCTCGCCCGACAGGACATTGCCGCCCAGCACGGTCCGGCTGACAGGGCCGGCTTCATCGGGCGCCATCTCCAGCGTGAGCGGATGTCCGGCATGCCACAGCCACAGTTCGGCGGCATCGACGCGGTGCCAGTGGGAGCGCTGGCCTGCCTCGAGCAGGAAATGGATGGCCGTGGCACCAGCGCGCGTTCCAGGCGGGGCGTCGGCGCGCCAGGTCTCGCGGTACCAGCCGCCCTCCGGGTGCGGTTCAAGGCCGAGGCGCGCGACGATCTGCCCAGCGGTCGTATCGGCGTCGCTCATCTGTCGTGCTTCCCCTTCTTCAGGCCCGCGCGGCGGCGAGGATCATCGCGGCGCCCTTTTCGGCGATCATCATCGTGGGCGCATTGGTGTTGCCAGACGTGATCGTGGGCATGACCGATGCATCGATGACCCGCAGGCGATCAAGTCCGATAACGCGCAGCTCGGCATCGACGACCGAGCCCATCGCCGCGGTACCGACCGGGTGGAAGATGGTCGTGCCGATGTCGCCTGCCGCGCGCTGCAGGTCTTCCTCGCTCTGGTAGGCGGCGCCGGGGCGCACTTCCTCGGGGTTGTAGCGGGCAAGGGCGGGCTGCGCGACGATGCCGCGGGTCACGCGGATGGCCTGGGCTGCGACGCGGCGGTCTTCCTCGGTTGACAGGTAGTTGGGGCGGATACCCGGCGCCTCGGCCGGATCGGCGCTGGCGATCCGGGTTGTTCCGCGGCTCTCGGGGCGCAGGTTGCATACGCTGGCGGTGAAGGCGGGGAAGGGGTCCAGCGCGCCGCCGAAGGCTTCGAGGCTGAGCGGCTGGACGTGATATTCCAGGTTGGCCGTGGCGTAGCGCGCGTCGCTTTTCGCGAAGGCGCCCAACTGGCTGGGAGCCATCGCCATGGGGCCGGTGCGGCGCAGGACATATTCCAGCCCGATCAGCGCCTTGCCGAACAGATTGGCGGCGCGCTGGTTGAGCGTGGCCACGCCCGAGACTTTCCAGGCGCAGCGCAGTTGCAGGTGGTCCTGCAGGTTGCCGCCGACTTCCGGGCGGTCGACGAGCGGGGCGATGCCCAGCGCAGACAGGTGGGCTGCATCGCCGATGCCGCTGCGCTCGAGTATCGCGGGTGAGCCGATTGCGCCTGCCGCCAGCACGACTTCGCCGCGCGCCCTGGCCGTGCGCTGCTCGCCGCCGACGCAATAGGCGATACCGACCGCGCGTCCGTCCTCGACGATCACCTTGTCGACGAGGGCACCGGTCTCGATCTTGAGGTTCGCGCGTGAGCGTACCGGACGCAGGAAGGCGTCGGCAGCGCTCCAGCGCCAGCCCTTGCGCTGGGTAACCTGGAAGAAGCCCGCGCCTTCATTGTCGCCGCGATTGAAGTCGTCCACGGCGGCGATCCCGTATTCGCTGCACGCCTGTTGGAACGCCTCGAGGATCTTCCAGCGCAGGCGTTGCTTCTCCACGCGGAGTTCCCCGCCGCTGCCGTGGTATGCGCTGGGCCCTTCGAAGTGGTCCTCGGCCTGCTTGAAGTAGGGCAGTACCTCGTCCCACCCCCAGCCGGAGTTGCCGGCCTGCCGCCAACCGTCATAGTCGGCTGCCTGTCCGCGCATGTAGATCATGCCATTGATCGAGGAGCAGCCGCCTAGGACGCGCCCGCGCGGATACTTCAGCATGCGTCCGTTGAGGCCCGCCTCGGCTTGCGTCGACATGCACCAGTCGGTTCGCGGGTTGCCGATGCAATAGAGGTAGCCCACCGGGACGCGGATCCAGATGTAGTCGTCCTTGCCGCCTGCTTCGAGCAGGAGGACGCGGTTTCCCGGGTCCGTACTCAGGCGATTGGCAAGCACGCAACCGGCGCTGCCGCCACCGACGATGATGTAGTCGAACTCTCCCATGGCCTCGCAGTTAAGCTGTTCGACCGCTGCGATCTACCGGCAAAGTGTGTAGCTGGCTGCGATCCGGGCGATCTTGGCCGTTCCGGTATTGTCGGATTTCTTTACGGTGACGGAAAGCTAACAGTATGCAGGTGATGTTAAGCGCAAACCTTGCGTATTCCAGCTGCTTCCGTTCCTGTTAACACTTCTGCAAGGGATTGTACCTAATCCTTCGGCGTGCAGGGGGATGGCGGCCATGTCGCCATTTTTGACAGAAGCCGCTGGCGCTCGGGGACGAAGCTTTGTCGGGGGGTAAAGCTTCGGTCCGGGGGGATCGCGATCGCTGAGATCGCGTTCGGCATCCGCCTCCGCCGGCGGCTTCTTCCCCTGTAGGCTTCAATCGAACAGACTCCAATATTTGCCGGGGCTTGTGCTTTGCGGCGCGATCGCGTCTGTTCGCGGCATTCTTCGGTCGAATGAGGGAAGCCATGCGATACAAAGCCTTGCGCACAAGCCTGCTCCTTGCCCTGGCCGCGTCCCCCGCTGTTGCCATCGCCGCGCCCGATCCGCAGCAGGTCGCCTTGTCGGCCCTGCGCGAAGCCCCCGTGTGGGACGGACACAACGATGTGCCCGAGCAGCTGCGCGAAAGGCGCAAGGACATCCTTGCAGGCTTCGACTTTACCGACACGAGCGGAACCGCCGATCCGGGGCACGATCTGCAGGCGATGCAGACGGACATTGCGCGCCTGCGCAAGGGGCATGTGGGCGCACAGTTCTGGTCGGTCTATGTTTCGGCCAAGCTGGACGACCAGCATGCCGTGCAGGCGACGCTGGAGCAGATCGACGTCGCAAAGCGCCTGATCGCCGCCTATCCCAAGGACCTGATGTTCGCGACAAGCAGCGCCGATGTGGCGCGGGCCATGAAGGCGGGCAAGGTGGCTCCGCTGCTGGGGATGGAGGGCGGCCATTCGATCGGCGGATCGCTGGGCGTACTGCGGCAGATGTATGCGCTCGGCGCGCGCTACATGACGCTCACGCATTTCAGGAACACTGCCTGGGCCGACAGCGCCACCGACACGCCCGAGCATGACGGGCTCACCGAGTTCGGCCGCGATGTTGTGCGCGAGATGCAGCGCATGGGAATGCTCGTGGATCTCAGCCATGTAAGCGCGGCGACCATGCGCGATGCGTTGGAGGTCGCGCGCGCGCCGGTGATGTTCAGCCATTCCAACGCGCGGGCGATCAACGGCCATACGCGCAATGTCCCCGACGACGTTCTTGAACTGCTGGCGAAGAACGGAGGGATCGTCATGGTCAATGTTTTCCCGACTTACGTGGTCGAGCCGACCCGCCAGTGGCTGGCGGCGCAGGCCGGGGAAAAGGCGCGGCAGGCATCCCTGCATCCGGGCGATCCCGAGGGCGCGGAGGCGGCCCTGAAGGCCTGGGAAAAGGCCAACCCGATGCCGCGCGGCTCGATAAGCGACGTCGCCGACCACATCGAACATGTCGTCAGGGTCGCCGGGATCGACCATGTCGGGCTGGGCGGCGATTTCGACGGCGTCGATGTCACGGTTGCGGGGATGGAAGACGTGTCGACTTATCCCGCGCTGTTCACCGAACTGGCGCGCCGGGGCATGGTGAAAGCGGATCTGGAGAAAATTGCCAGCGGCAACATGATGCGGGTAATGAAAGCGGCCGAAGCCTACGCGTCAGCCCACCGCGGTGATCCGGCCATCGAATCGCCGACGACGTTCTGACTGCGCCTGCAATCCGGCGGCCGAAGTCTCGTCCGCCGGACACGAGCCGGGTCTTATCCGCCCAGCGCGTGCTGTTCTGCCGTGACCGGCCAGCCCTGTGCGGGGCGTTCGGATACGGCGCGGGTGATCCAGATCGCCGACATGGCCAGGATCGCCAGGGCCAGACTGCCGATCAGGATGTAGCGCACGATATGGGGCGTGGAACCGCCCCGCGCTTCCTCGGTGTCCAGATGAACTTCTTCGCCAATGCGTTGCATAGTCGCTCTCTCCCGCAGGCCCGGCGACTGTCTGGCGCCGCTTTTGAAAATCGGGCCTACCCTTGGAATGTAAGCCCGCTGACCGGTTCCCGCAAGGCGCGAATCGGGTGGCCTCAGAGGCGGGGCGCCTAGCGCAGGTTGAGCAGTTCCAGCGTGCGTTCGTCGCGGCGCCCTTGGCAGAAGGCGTCGAGAGCATGGGCGAAGCATTCGCCGCCGCCGGCCGCTTCGAACAGGGTCATGCAACTGCAGAATTTCATCGCGTCGACTTCGCCGAGAATTGAAGTCGCACTGCGTTTCCCGGCCCAGATCAGCATCGCTTCGGTGCAGGCGGTGAGCCGCGGGGCGAGTACCTCGTGCGCCAGATATTCCCGGGCTTCGGTAAGGCCGGATATGGCGTAAAGGCGGGCGGTCTGGCTGGTGCCAAGGCCGTCGATCTGGGGAAAGATGAACCACATCCAGTGGCTCATCTTGGCGCCGTCCTGCAGTTCGCTGAGCGCCTGGGCATAAAACGCCCGCTGAGCATCGACGAAGCGTTCAAGATCGGCCACGCGAACCTCCCCATCATGGCCCCGCCTCTTGCAAAGGGTGCGGGAGCCGGGAAGGATGATAGTGATTCGCAGCCGAGCTGTCGCGGGCGATGTCAGCTCATGCTGTCGCCCTGCACGGAAGCTGCTGCAGTCGCGCTGTTGCTGCCTTCGGGATTGTCGTCGGTCAGCGCGCCGGTGATCCAGATCGCCGAGAGTGCGACGATCGCCAGCGCCAGGCTGATGACAAGGACGTAGCGCACGATATTCGGCGTGTTGCCGGCGCGGGCTTCGTCCTTGTCGATATGTATTTCTTCGCCACGGGTTTCCATGGTGCGTCTCCTTTATCGGGTCGGGACCTTTCTCGTGGCCCTTTCCCTAGGCAACGCACCATGGCGAACACCGTTCCGGCGCGATTGCCCGCGCCGGGAAAGTGGATCAGTCGCGCAGCAACTCGTTGATTCCGGTCTTCGAGCGGGTCTGGGCATCGACCGTCTTGACGATCACGGCGCAGTAAAGCGACGGTCCGGGGGTGCCGTCGGGCAGCGGCTTGCCGGGCAGCGAGCCGGGGACGACAACCGCGTAGGGCGGAACCTTGCCGATGTGAACTTCGCCGGTCGCACGGTCGATGATCTTGGTCGATGCGCCCAGGAACACGCCCATCGAGATCACCGCGCCTTCGCCGACGATGACGCCTTCGGCCACTTCCGAACGCGCGCCGATGAAGGCATTGTCCTCGATGATGACCGGGCCGGCCTGCAGCGGTTCGAGCACGCCGCCGATGCCGACGCCGCCCGAGATGTGGACGTTCTTGCCGATCTGGGCGCACGAGCCGACGGTCGCCCAGGTGTCGACCATCGTGCCTTCACCGACGTAGGCGCCGATGTTGACGAAGCTGGGCATGAGCACGACGTTCTTCGAGATGAAGGTGCCGCGGCGGGCGACGGCGCCGGGTACGACGCGGAAGCCGGCTTCGCGGAACTTCGCCTCATCCCAGCCGTCGAACTTCACCGGTACCTTGTCGAACGCGGGCGAGCCGCCCGCGGCGCCGGGGACCGGGGCATTGTCATTGAGGCGGAAGCTCAGGAGAACGGCCTTCTTCAGCCACTGGTTTACCTTCCAGCCACCCTGGCCGTCGGGTTCGGCCACGCGCGCGGCGCCCGATTCGATAAGGCCGAGCGCTTCGTCGACGATCTTGCGAACGTCGTCGCTCTTGGGGGTGACGGTGTCGCGCGCTTCCCAGGCGGCTTCGATCGCGGTTTCGAGTTCGGACATCTTGGTATTCTCCGGCAAGGGTACGTTCGTGGCGCGCCTAGAGCGTGGGCGCGCGCAGGACAAGTCGATTGAGGGTTCCGGCCCGAACGCTCAGGGCGTCATCAGTTCGCGAACGAAGCCGATCAGGCCGGTCTGGCGGGCGCGGCGCATCCGTTCGGCGGCCAGGATCTCGCGCACCTTGTCGAAGCAGGCGTCGATATCGTCGTTGACGACGACGTAGTCGTAGCCGTCCCAGTGGCTGATCTCGGAACGGGCGCGTTCCATGCGCGCGGCGATCACGTCCTCGCTGTCGGTGCCGCGCCCGGTCAGTCGACGGCGCAGTTCGTCGATGCTGGGCGGCAGCAGGAATACGCGCACGACGTCGCGCTCCAGCTTCTGGTAAAGCTGCTGCGTGCCTTGCCAGTCGATGTCGAACAGGTAGTCCTGTCCTTCCTTCAGCCCCGCCTTCACTTGTGCCTTGGGGGTGCCGTAGCTGTTGCCGAACACCGTGGCCCATTCGAGGAATTCCTCGTCGGCGACCATGCGGTCGAACTCTGCCTGACTGACGAAATGGTAGTCCTTGCCATCGACTTCGCCCGGGCGCGGCGGGCGGGTGGTGCACGAAACCGACATGCAGATGTGCTCGTCACGTTCGAGCAGCATGCGCGAAATCGTCGTCTTGCCGGCGCCCGAGGGCGAGGACATGATGAACATGAGGCCGCGCCGGGCCAGCGAGCCGCCGGCGGCTGCGTCTTGGATGGGGTGGGATGCGCTGTCCATGCCCCCCGATGGCGGGCGGGACGCTGCAAATCAAGAGGGCTGCGCAATCGCGGTGCGGTTGCTCACGCCGGTAGCGACTTAGGCGCTGTCAGGACTCTTCGCCGTCCTCGGCCATGTCGGCGAGCTTTTCTTCGCCTGCGGCCTGCGCAGTGCGCGCCTTGCTGCGGTCGTAAAGCGTCTTGGCGATCAGCCCGCCGCCCACGACGATGGCGCCGGGGATCGAGGTCATGGCAACCCTTGCGAGGGTGCGGTGAAGCATCGTCTCGCCCATCGTGCGGCCCTTGAGGATCGCACTGGCCTTGCTGGGGGTGAACTTCTTGCCGAGCAGGGCCTTTTCCACCGCGCGGCGCGCAAGGAAGGAGCCGCCGCGAAGGGCGATGTCGGCAATCGCCAGGTTGGTGTGGTCGTTGGGGCTGGGGCCGACGAGTTCGCGCGGGGAGGGCCGCGGCTTGCGCTTGCTCTTCCTGCTGGATTTGCCCGGTGCCACGGTTTCGGAGGTAGAGTCGGTCTGAACCATTGCCGGGGTTTCGGCAGCGGTCGCGGCTTCAACAGCCGCGTCGCTTTCGTCCTGCCCTGTCATCGTGGCCATCGAGACTGCCTTCCCGGGGCCGCTGGCCCCGCCTACTTCTTCTTGCCGAAATCGACCGAAACGACGTTCGATCCATCCTCGCTGGGAGTAATGCGCGAGGCGACATCGCGTTCCGAACCGTCGTTCCCGGCCATGCCGGGCATGTCCTCTTCATCGTCCTCGGCCATGGCCTGGAACTGCAGGCCGAAATCGACCGCCGGGTCGACGAAGGCGGTGATCGCCGAGAAGGGGATGTCCAGTTTCGCGGGAAGCTGGTTGAAGCTCAGGCTCACCGTGAAACCGTCTTCGCGCACGCCAAGGTCCCAGAACTTGTTCTGGAGGACGATCGTCATCTCGTCGGGGAAACGGGCACGCAGATCGTCGGGAATGCTGACGCCGGGGGCCGTCGTCTTGAACGTGATGTAGAAATGATGGCTGCCCGGCAGGATGCCGTTGGCGGCTTCCACTTGGCCAAGAACGCGTCCGACTACGGCGCGCAGGGCTTCCTGTACGATCTCGTCGTATGGGATCATGCTGTCTGGTGGCGTATCGTTCATCGCGCCCTACGTGCGCATCGTTCATGTTGCGGTCAAGCTTGTTGACACGCCTTTTTAACTGTTCCGCGCACTTATTCCAAGGTAAACCGTCCGTGATACAGGGAAATGCCGCGTACTCGCCCCTGAGCGTTCGCGCGTGATTGATTCCCGCAGATACAGGTCTATAGGCGCACGGCATGCGCACAGCTTCGATCAATCGCAAGACCCACGAGACCGACATCGCCGTCGAAGTGAACCTCGACGGTACGGGCTCCTATGACGTTTCGACCGGGATTGGCTTTCTCGATCACATGATCGAGCAGTTCTCGCGCCATTCGCTGATCGATATTACCTGCAGGATCGCAGGCGATCTGCACGTCGATCAGCACCACACCACCGAGGACAGCGCCATCGCGATCGGCCAGGCGATCGCCAAGGCGATGGGCGACAAGGCCGGGATCGGCCGCTACGGCGACGTTCACTCGCCGATGGACGAGGCACTGTGCCGCGTTTCGCTCGACATATCCGGGCGGCCCTATTTCGTGTGGAAGGCCGCCTTCACGCAGGAAAAGCTGGGTGAGTTCGATACCGAGCTGGTCGAACACTGGTTCCACTCGATCTCCCAGGCGGTGGGCATCACCCTGCACATGGAACTGCTCTACGGCACCAACAACCACCACATCTGCGAGGGGCTGTTCAAGGGCTTCGCCCGGGCCATGCGCACGGCGGTGGAACTCGACCCGCGCAAGGGCGGGGCGATTCCGTCGACCAAGGGGATCCTCGGACAGGACACGCTGTGATGGCGAGCTTCATTCTCTCGCTGCGCTACATCGCCCCAATCGAAGCCGTGGATGCGCTGCTGGCCGAGCATGTCGACTGGCTCAAGGCGGGGCATGAAGCCGGCCACCTCATCGGCTGGGGCCGCAAGGTCCCGCGCGAGGGCGGCATCGTCTTTGCCAGGGGCGAGAGCCGCGAAGCCGTCGCCGCGCTCGCCGGGAACGATCCGTTCGTCAAGGGCGGGGTCGCCGAAGTCGACGTGATCGAATGGGCGCCCACGTTCCTGTCGACCGGGATCGAAGGGCTCGCCGAATGACGCTGGCCCTGATCGATTACGGTGCGGGCAATCTCCACTCTGTAGCCAATGCCCTGCGCGCGGCGGGGGCGCAGGACGTCAAGGTTACCGCCGATCCCGCCGTCGTTCGCGCGGCGGACCGTATCGTTCTGCCCGGCGTCGGCTCGTTCAAGGCCTGCGCCAAGGGGCTCTGGGCGATCCCCGGCATGGTCGATGCAATGACCGAGCGGGTCCACGTGGGCGGTGCGCCGTTTCTGGGCATCTGCGTGGGCATGCAGCTTCTTGCCACCCGGGGCCTGGAACATGGCTCCACCATGGGCCTTGGCTGGATTCCGGGTGAAGTGCGCCTGATCGAGCGTACCGATCCGGCGATCAAGATCCCGCACATGGGCTGGAACGACGTTTCGCTCGGCCGCAAGGACCCGGCGCACGGGCTGGTCGAGGCGGGCGAGGCCTATTTCCTGCACTCCTATCATTTCGTGCCCGAAGAGGGGCATGACATTGCGGCGATGACCGACCATGGCGGCGGACTTGTCGCTGCCGTGGCCCGCGACAATGTCGTTGGCGTGCAGTTCCACCCCGAAAAGAGCCAGGCCTTCGGCCTCGCGCTGCTTTCCCGTTTCCTCGATTGGAAGCCTTGAAATGATCGTATTTCCCGCCATCGACCTCAAGCAGGGTCAGGTCGTCCGCCTCGCCGAAGGCGACATGGCGCGCGCCACCGTTTACGGCGACAACCCGGCCGCGCAGGCGATGCTCTTTGCCGATGCAGGCTCGCAGTTCCTTCATGTCGTCGATCTCGACGGGTCCTTTGCGGGCAAGGCCGAGAACCGCGAAGCGGTCGAGGCGATCCTCGAGGTGTTCCCCGGCCATGTGCAGCTCGGCGGCGGCATCCGCACGCCTGAGGCGGTCGCGGGCTGGTTCGAGCTGGGCGTCAGCCGCGTCGTCATGGGCACGGCCGCGCTCAAGGACCCGCAGTTCGTCAAGGACATGGCGCAGGAATACCCGGGCGGCATCGTCGTCGCCGTCGACGCGCGCGACGGCATGGTCGCGACCGAGGGCTGGGCCGAAGTGTCCGACGTTTCGATCGTCGACATGGCCCGCCGCTTCGAGGATGCGGGCGTCGCCTCGCTGCTGTTCACCGACATTGGCCGCGACGGCCTGCTCAAGGGCTGCAATGTGCAGGCGACCGTCGATCTGGCCCGCCAGACCGACCTGCCGGTAATCGCTTCGGGCGGCGTGAAAGGCCTCGACGACATCCGCATGCTGACCCTGCACGAGAACGACGGCATCGAGGGCGTCATTACCGGACGCGCGCTTTACGACGGCCGCCTCGACCTCGCGACCGCCATCCAGATGGCGCAGAGGGGCTGAAGCCATGACTGTCCGCGTCCGTGTCATTCCCTGCCTCGACGTTGCCGACGGCCGCGTGGTCAAGGGCGTCAACTTCGTCGACCTGAAGGACGCGGGCGATCCGGTCGAGCAGGCGCGCGCCTATGACGCGGCCGGTGCGGACGAGCTGTGTTTCCTCGACATTTCGGCCAGCCACGAAGGGCGCGGAACGCTGCTCGACATCGTCCAGCGCACCGCGGAAGTCTGCTTCATGCCGCTGACCGTGGGCGGCGGCGTACGCACTGCCGAGGACGCGCGGGCGCTGTTGCTGGCGGGGGCTGACAAGGTCGCGGTCAACTCCGCCGCCGTTTCGCGCCCCGAGGTGGTCGCCGACATCGCCCACAAGTTCGGCTCGCAATGCATCGTCGCCTCTGTCGATGCGCGCAAGGTGGGCGAGGGGCGCTGGGAGATCTTCACCCATGGCGGCCGCCGTCCGACCGGCATCGATGCGCTGGAGCACGCCCTGAAGCTGGCCGAGCTGGGTTCGGGCGAACTGCTGGTCACCTCGATGGACGGGGACGGAACCCAGAGCGGCTATGACCTCGAACTGACGCGCACGATTGCCGATTCGGTTTCGGTCCCGGTCATTGCCAGCGGCGGCGTGGGCACGCTCGATCACCTTGTTCAGGGCGTGACGCGCGGTCATGCAAGCGCGGTCCTGGCCGCCTCGATCTTCCACTTCGGCAAGCATTCGATCGCCGAGGCGCACGCTGCCCTGCGCTCTGCGGGACTTCCGGCACGGGCCTGACACCGGCCTTCGCGCGTTGAGCTTTCGCGCCGGCAGTGATCCACATCGGGACAGGCGCCGATAGGTGCTTGCTGCCCCCTCCGGATGATCGGATGGGCGCAGGACACTTCGACTCCGTGAGGCTCTTCCCCCCGTGCGTTACACCGGTCACTGCATTTCGCTTGCCACATTGATCGCCCTGCCGGTCCCCGCCTTCGCCGCGGCCAGCGTGCCGTTGCCCGAGCCGAGCGGACTTGCCCTGCTGGGCATCGGCCTGGCCGGTCTGGCCCTGGGGCGGCGGCTGTCGTCGCGCCGGTCCAAGGACTGAATTCGCCCGGGACTTTCGCAGCGGCTTGACCGCGAAGGCGCCTCGCCGCATGGCTTGGCGCATCATGATGAGTCCGCAATCCCAGAGCGGGGACACCCTGTCCCGCCTCGAAGCCACGATCGCGGCGCGCCGCGCGGCCGATCCCGAAACCAGCTATGTCGCCAAGCTCAACGCCAGTGGCCTGGGCAAGATGTCCCAGAAGCTGGGCGAAGAGGCGACCGAAACGATCATCGCCGCGCTGGCGCAGGGCCCCAGGGAACTGATCGGCGAAGCCGCGGACCTGCTGTTCCACCTCATGGTCCTGCTCGGCGCCAGGGGCGTGCCCCTTGCCGATGTCCTGGCAGAGCTTGACCGCCGCGAAGGCGTCTCGGGCATTGCCGAAAAGGCATCGCGCCCCAAGGACTGAATTTTCCCTCAAGACGATCAACGCCTTACGCGGGAGCCCTGAGAATGCCCATCGACCCCAAGCAGCCCTACGACGAGAACAACATCTTCGCGAAGATCCTGCGCGGCGAGCTGCCCTGCACGAAAGTCTACGAGGATGACCACGCGCTCGCCTTCAACGACATCCGTCCGCAGGCGCCGGTCCATGTTCTGGTGATCCCCAAGGGCGCCTACGTCTCCTGGGACGACTTCACCGCCAAGGCCGACGACGCCGAGATCGCCGCCTTCATGCGTGCGGTCGGCAATGTCACGCGCCAGCTCGAGCTGGACGGGCCGGGGTATCGCCTGATGGTCAACATGGGCACCAACGGCCACCAGGAAGTGCCGCACCTGCATGTCCACATTTTCGGCGGCCGGCAGTTCTTTCAGATGATCTGCGAGTAAACCGGCGCCGGTCGGAGAGATATCCACACCCATAGGGCCGATGTGGCGTTGCTGACAGGCGGTAAGCTGCCGCCTGTCCCTTTGCAGTGAGGGAAGGCCCCGCTACACATCCGCGCTGCATGATGGCCATTCCAGAACCCAGTTGCGGCACGATCGACCTCGGTGTCCATCGCTATGCCCTGCGCGTGTACTATGAAGACACCGACGCGGGCGGGGTCGTCTATCATGCCAATTACCTGCGCTGGTTCGAGCGCGCCCGTTCCGACCTGCTCGACTTGCTCGGCATCGACCAGCGTGCTGCGCTGGAAGCGGGCGAGGGGCTCTATACCGTTGCCGAGGCCACGCTGCGCTACCGCGCCCCGGCGCGCCTTGGCGATACCGTCGTCATCGAGACCTTTCCCGAGACGGTCGGCCGCGTCGCCTGCACGCTGAGGCAGGTGGCCTGGCGCGGCGAAACGCGGCTGTGCGAAGCCGTCGTCAAGGTCGGGTTCATCGGTCCTGATGGACGACCGCGCAAACAACCTGCCGCTTGGCAACATGCATTCGATTCGCTCGTCGACGGACGCATGCTCTCTCAATCTCCCGCCACAGGCCCTGTTTCTGGCCTTGAATCCGGCCCGGAAGGACTAGAATGACTCTCGACCTGCTTGCTTCTGCCGTAGCGATCAGCGGCGAAACCGATCGGCTGAACCCGATCAAGCTGTTCCTTGACGCGGACATCGTCGTTCAGGCCATCATGTTCGGCCTGCTGCTGGCGAGCATCTGGGTCTGGATGATCATCATCACCTTCACGATGCGCATGGGCGGGGTCCAGCGCCGCTGCGACGAGTACGAGGACGGCTTCTGGGAGGCCGAGAACTTCGAATCGTTCCAGAAGGAGCGCGCGCGCCGCAACGTGCCGCTCGGCAAGGTGGCCGGGGCCGGACTGGCCGAATGGCGCCGCAACGCCCAGTCCCGCACCGTCGATCACGAAGGCGCACGCCAGCGCATCGCCCTGGCCATGACCTCGTCGCTGGGTGAAGAAGCGGATGCGCTGTCGGACCGCCTCAACTTCCTTGCCACCGTGGGTTCGGTCGCACCCTTCGTCGGTTTGTTCGGCACCGTCTGGGGCATCATGAACAGCTTCTTCCAGATCGGCCAGCAGCAGAACTCCTCGCTGGCGGTCGTCGCGCCCGGCATTTCCGAAGCGCTGTTCGCCACCGCCATCGGCCTGTTCGCGGCGATCCCGGCAGTTATCGCCTACAATCGCTTCTCGCACCGGGTGAACTCGTTCGAAGCGCGCATGCAGCGCTTTGCCGACCAGCTCCACGCGGCGCTCACGCGCCAGCTCGAACAGCGCTGACGGAGCCCGGCCATGGCAATGGGACTGTCAGGAGGTGCAGGACGCGGACGGCGCCGGGGACGTGGGACCCGCGCGCCGATGGCGGAGATCAACGTCACCCCGCTGGTCGACGTCATGCTCGTCCTGCTTATCATCTTCATGGTGACGGCGCCCTTGCTCAAGGCCGCCGTACCGATCGAGCTGCCCGACAGCCGGGCCAAGGCGATGTCGGAGGAAGCCGCGCAGATCACGCTGAGCATCAAGCGTGACGGCGTGATCTACTTCGAGGAAGAGGCGCTCGCTGCCGGAGAGCTGGCCGAACGGCTTGCCGCCGTGACGCCGGGGCCCGACGGCAAGAAGCCGCTCGTGACGCTGCGGGCCGACAAGGCACTGGATTACGGCACCGTCATGGGCGTGATGGGCGAACTCAACCATGCCGGTTTCACCTCGATCTCGCTGGTGACCGGCGTCAGCAGCCGTTCAGGCGGCTGAGCTAGGGTTCGCATCATGGCAATCCTCGGGCTGCGCAGGGATGAGAAATACGGACTTGCACTGGCAATCGCGCTTCATGCCGCGGTTCTGGGCGCGATGTTTCTCGACCCGCACACCGACCGGGTCGTCCATCCGCCCGAGCGGATCGAAGTCAACATCAGCGACGATTATGGCCTGACTTCGACCTCGCCCGATCCCAACAGCGAGGCTGGCGCCGACGTCGCGCCGACCATCGGCGAGGCGGCTCCCGCGCCAGCTCCTGCGCCGGTTCCGGACATAAAGCCTTCGCCATCGCCGCTGCCGCCTGAACCCAAGGCCAAGCCGGTCGAGACCAAGAAGGCACCGGAAAAGAAGAAAACCGAAACCAAGTCCCCGCCCAGCCGCAAGAGCAGCGCGATCGACAAGATCGTTTCCAGTCCGAGCAGTTCCTCGTCGAAGTCCAGCGCGACCACGACGAAGAAGACCGGCGGCAGCCGCGTCGGTTCGGACTTCCTCGAAGGCGTGAGCGGCGCGCAAGCGACGCAGGGCAAGGGCGCGCCAGCGGCCGAGATCGGTCCGGCGGTGCGTTCCGCGCTGTCCGCAGCGATCACACGCCAGCTCAAGCCCCACTGGCAGGCGCCGCAGGGACCGGAGGCCGAGGATCTCGTGACTTATCTCGCCTTCAACCTCAACAAGGACGGCACGCTCGACGGACGGCCCAGTGTGGTGCGCCAGACCGGCATTACCGACGTCAACCGCAACCAGGCTCCGCGCCACGCCGAACAGGCGATCAGGGCGGTCCAGCTTGCTGCGCCTTTCAATCTTCCCGCGGAATACTACGATGCGTGGAAACGCGTATCGTCGTTCAAGTTCGACAAGAGGCTATCGCAATGACCCCCCGGATACTTTCGCTCGTCTCGGTTCTTGCGCTTTGCGCGGCAGCCCCTCTCGCCGCGCAGGACACCGCGCCTGCCCCGGATGCGGGGGGTGGGCTCGTCTCGGACGATGGCGGCCTGACCGGTTCGGTCTCCGACGAAAGCGACTGGCAGGACCTGGGCATTGCGATCACCACGTTCGCGACTGACGCTGACGTGCCCACGCAGACCAACGCGGGCTCTACATCGGCGCTTGGCCGTGCCCTGTCGCAGGTAGTTGCCGCCGACCTCAAGAACAACGGCTTGTTCAAGCCCTCGGGCCCGGCCGGCCTGCCGCAGCCGGCCTTCTCGGAAGTCCAGACGCCCAACTTCCCGATCTGGTCGGTCCGTAGCACCGACATGCTGGTGCAGGGCTATGTCCGCGCCGCCGCGAACGGGCAACTTACCGTGGGCTGCTATCTCTACGACGTCGCGCTCAAGCAGCAACTGGCCAAGGGCGGCTGGCAGGTCGGCCCGGCCGACTGGCGCCGCGCTGCGCACAAGTGCGCCGACATGGTCTATTCGCGCCTTTCCGGCGAAAGCCCGTTCTTCGACTCGAAGATCGCCTACATCGCCGAGACCGGCCCCAAGGACCACCGCATCAAGCGGCTGGCGGTGATGGATTCGGACGGCGCCAACCACCGCTACCTGACCAGCGGGCAGGCAACGGCGCTGACCCCGCGCTATTCGCCCGACTATTCCAGGATCCTCTATCTGTCCTACCTCAACGGACAGCCGAGCATCTATTCCTACGACCTGGCGTCCAACAGCCAGAAGCTGATCGTGCGCACCGGCAATCCCACGATGGCGCCGCGCTGGTCGCCCGACGGCAAGTGGGTGCTCTATTCGATGTCGATGGGTGGCCGCACCGACATCTACCGCATTTCCTCGGCAGGGGGCGGCACGCCGCAGCGCCTGACCAATGGCCCCGGCATCAACATCGGTGGCAGCTACTCGCCCGACGGCAGCCGGATCGTGTTCGAAAGCGACCGTTCGGGCAGCCAGCAGATCTACGTGATGAATGCCGACGGTTCCAACCAGCACCGCATCAGCTTCTTCGGCGGCCGTGCGGCAACGCCGGAATGGAGCCCGCGCGGCGACCAGATCGCCTTCACCCACATTGCCGGCAACCTGCGTATAGCCGTGATGAGTCCGGACGGGCGGGGGATGCGCTACCTGACCAATTCGTGGCAGGACGAGGCGCCGACCTGGTCTCCCAACGGGCGCATCGTCCAGTTCTTCCGTACCGAGAAGAACTCCGGAATTACCTCGATCTGGCAAGTCGACCTGACCGGCCGGAACGAACGTAAGCTGCCCACTCCGGTGGGCGCGTCGGACCCCGCATGGGGTCCGGTTCGTCCCTGAGCGCGCTCTGTACTTATACGGGTGCGCATTCAGGAAACCTTTGTTAAATAGTGAACGGAACTTTAGCCGATGCCAGCCATTTCATTTGGCTGTGCAGCACAGGAGATTGCCCCATGTCTTCTACCCAACAGACGTCTCGCTTCTCGAAGCCCGCTTCGACGATGCTTCTCTTTGCCGGGGCATTGGCCATTTCGGCTTGCGCTTCCAAGGCGCCCAAGGAACTTCCGCCCGAGCCCGGCCCGGCCACCACGACGCAGGCTCCGCCCGCCGATCTCGGCCCGACTCCGGGCAGCCAGGCCGACTTCCTCGCCAAGATGAGCGGTTCGGACACGATCTACTTCGACACCGACAAGTACGACATCGACGCGATGGACCAGGAAGCGCTCGCCAGGCAGGCGCAGTGGCTGCTGCAGTATCCCAACAAGCGTGCGACCATCGAAGGGCACTGTGACGAGCGCGGCACGCGCGAGTACAACCTGGCCCTGGGCGAACGCCGCGCCAATGCCGCGATGAACTACCTCGTCAGCCTGGGCGTGGATGCCGCGCGTCTTTCGACCATCAGCTATGGCAAGGAACGCCCGGTCGCGCTCGGTTCGAACGAGCAGGCGTGGGCGCAGAACCGCCGCGCGGTCACTGTCACGATCGACTGATCGGCTTACTTTCCAAGATTGAGTAGATCGCCCGGGCTGTCCAGCAGCTCGGGCGTTTTCACGCTGGCACCGATCTTTTGACCGGTCATGAACTGGACCGGGCCCAAGGGCTCACGCGCGACATTTTCGCCGAACAGCACATAGATCGCCATCATCAGGATGGAAAAGAATGCGGATATGGCCAGCCGTTTGCTCATGGGTGCCTCATAATACTAAGCCAGGTTAGTATACTTATTCCGAGCGACGTCTGCAATGCAGCAAGGGCGGGAGCAGTAGGCGGTTTCCTGCGATTTACAAGACTTGCATCGCCATCGAGTCGCAGCGTATCGCTCAGGGGATGAGCCGCGCACGCAGATCCATGGACTGGGGATTCCCGCGCTGGCGCGGCTACGAGTCCGCGCGCGAGGCCGCGCAGATCCGCCTGTGCGATCGCCACGGCTGCTCGGAGCCGGGCGATTGCCCCGCGCCGAAGAGCCCCAGCAGCCCGGATCGCTGGTACTTCTGTCAGAAGCACGCGGCCGAGTACAATGCCGGCTGGGACTATTTCGCCGGTCTCACCAAGGAAGAGGCCGCAGCGCGCGAAAAGAAGGAACGCCAGACCCACGAGGGCTACCAGGAATCCTCTCACTATGGCTGGGCCGGTTCGGGTGACGGCAGCCGCAGCGGCGATGAACTGCGCGCGCTCGAAGCATTGGGCCTCGAACCCGATGCGGACTTCGACGCGGTGCGCAAGGCATGGCGCACGAAAGCCAAGGAAGTCCACCCGGACGTCCGGCCCGGCGATGCCGAAGCGGCCAAGGCCTTCCAGACTTACCAGCTCGCCTATGAAGTCCTGCGCGCGGCCGAAGAACGGCGCGAATGGCACGGCTGAGCATTTCCGTGCGGAATTGCGGATAGAGAGCGGGATCCCCGCCTGCGCGGGGATGACGACGTAGTGGAACTGCCGCAGGGCGAATGCCCTCCTGCGGTGAATTACGTCCCGATCAGCAGCGAAACCAGCCAGACCATGCCGACGATCAGCGGCGCGCCGGCAAGGTCGAGCAGCAGGCCCGACTTGATCATTCGCGGCAGTTCGATGCGCCCGGTTGCCCAGGCGATGGCGTTGGGTCCGGTTCCGGCCGGGAGCATGAAGCCCCAGCTTGCGGCAAGTGCGGCAGGCATCGCCAGCAGGATCGGATCTGCCCCCAGCGCGACCGCCAGGCTCGCAACGACCGGCATGATGCCGCTGGCCGTTGCCACGTTGCTGGCAAATTCGGTGATGACGATGACCATGGCGGTGATGGCAAGGGCGACGAGGGGCAGGGGAACCGCGGAGAGCGGCAGCAGCGAACGGCCCAGCCAGTCGGCGAGCCCCGAGGCGCCCATGCCCTCTGCCAGCGCGAGGCCGCCGCCGAACATCATGATGACGCCCCAGGGCGCGCGATTGGCCTCGTCCCAGTTGAGCAGGGGGCGCCCGGTTCCGTCCGGCACCACGAAAAGCAGCAGGCCCACGCCAACCGCGATCGTCCCGTCGGTCAGCGATCCCTTGGGCAGGACCGGGGCGATCAGCGGTGTCAGCATCCATAGCGCGAAAGCCACCGCGACCAGCGGCACGAGGCGGCGTTCCGGCTCGGTCCAGGTGTGATGCACGGCGATGGCCCGCCGCGCCCCGCCAACGTCGAAGGGGTGAGTCGCGACCGCCTGCATGCGTGCGATGATGAAGGCGGCGAGCGGGATGCCTACCAGCACCACGGGAATGCCGATCAGGCTCCAGTGCGCGAAACTGATGTGCAGGCCGATCATCGAATCGAGCAGGGCAACGGCGATCGCATTGGTCGGCGATCCGACGATCGTGCCCAGGCCGCCGATCGAGGCAGCGAAGGCAATGCCCATGGGCAGGGCGCCGGCAAGCCCCTGGCGTTCATCGTCGGCGATGCCGCCTGCCTCGATCACGGCAAGGGCCATGGGCATCATGATCAGCGATGTCGAGGTATTGGAAATCGCCATCGACAGGATCGCGGCAGCCATCATGAAGGCGAACAGCAACCGCCCTGCGCCGCCCCTGGAGCCGAGCCCGTCGAGCAGGGCGAGCGCCAGTCGCCGGTGCAGCCCGGTGCGCTCGATGGCCAGGGCAATGAAGGCGCCGCCCAGGATCAGGAACAGGGTGGGGGAATAATAGCTGGAAGCCGTCTCGCCCGCCGTCATCACGCCGGCGAAGGGCAGGACGAGGAAAGGGGCCAGCGCGGTCGCGGTCAGCGGCAGGGCCTCGGTCATCCACCAGCAGGCCATCAGGGCGACCAGCCCCGCGACGGTCCATGCCTGCGGCGGCATGCCCGCCGGTTCGGGCAGGACCAGCGTCGCCCCGAACAGCACAAGACCCGCGATGAATCCGATCCGCTTGGCATTCATGCCGATGTCATCCCCCATTTCCCTTTGAGGGACTTAAGCCACAAATCTCAGGATGATGCGAGGGGGGAGAAGCAGGGCGCCCACTAGCTGGCCGAGATGCTGGCGCATTTCCCTTGGATCGTTGCCGCAGGTCCTCTTCGGCTCTCCCGCCATAGAAAAAGGGCGCACCCGGCGGGTACGCCCTTTTTCTTCGGCAATGCCGGGCGGCGCTTATTTGGGCGCCAGCACCATCAGCATCTGGCGGCCTTCCATGCGCGGATAGGCCTCGATCTTCGCGATCTCTTCCACGTCGGCCTGCACGCGGCGCAGCAGGTCCATGCCCAGCTGCTGGTGCGAAAGCTCGCGCCCGCGGAAACGCAGGGTGACCTTCACCTTGTCGCCATCGCCGATGAAGCGCTGAACGTTGCGCATCTTCACGTCGTAGTCGTGATCGTCGATGTTCGGACGCATCTTGATCTCCTTGATCTCCTGCGTCTTCTGCGTCTTGCGCGCTGCGTTGGCCTTCTTCTGGGCCTCGTAGCGATACTTGCCGACGTCGAGGAACTTGCACACCGGCGGGTCTGCGTTGGGCGAGACTTCTACCAGGTCCAGGCCGACGTCGGCCGCCTGTTCGATAGCCTCACGGGTGTACATGACGCCAATGTTCTCGCCGTTCTCGTCGATCACGCGGACCTTGTCGGCTTGGATGAAATTGTTGTAGCGCGGTCCGCTCTTGACCGGTGGCGTCATCATGCGCCGGGGTGGGGGTGCTATAAGCGTTCTCCTGAGTCGTCTTCGATTTACGTGCGAATGGGCGCTCAATAGTGCGATTTCATCCGCCAAGCAAAGCGGGAATTCGCAAGATTACCATAGAGCCCCAGCCGAATGCACGGCTTATGCACGTCTATATGGGCCTTCAGGCGTCCGCGCGCCAGAGGGGATAGGCAATCAGGCGTCCCGTTGCCGGTACCAGCGCGTCGATCGCGCAGGCCGGTTGCATTGCCGAAAGTATCGCCGGATCGGCCGCGTCCATGCCGCCGGTCAGCGCACCGAAAGCAGGCAGAATCAAGCGGTTGTCGCTGCGCACCGCGCAAGGGCGGGCGATCCTGCGGCCCCGGGCGGAAACGATCAGGCGGGGATGATAGTGCCCGGAAAGCTCGGGAAGTCCGGTCGCTTTCTCCGCCTTGTGACGCAGGACGAGGCCTGCCACTACGATTTGCGCAACCCGCGTGCCCCCGGCCTCTGCGCCAAGGTCCGGATCGTGATTCCCGATGATCCACACCCAGTCCAGCGCGCGAGTCAGCGCATCGAGCATGCCGCGGGCATGGGGATCGAGCCGTCCGGTGCCCTCGCTGTCGTGGAAATTGTCGCCCAGCGCGAAGACGCGCCGCGCCCCTGTCTGCCGCACCGCATGCGCCAGCCGTTCCAGCGTCTCGCGGCTGTCGTAGGGCGGGAGCATCTGCCCGCCCTTCGCGTAGTAGCTGGCTTTCTCGAGGTGGAGGTCGGCCACCAGCAGGGCCTGTTCGCGCGGCCAGTAGATCGCGCAGCCCCGCGATCCGGCAGCGCCGACAAGGTGCATTTCCTCTGACTGGAACGAAAAGGGAACCATGGCTTTTCCTTGCCGCAGGCGGCCCGATTTGGCAAGCGGCGGGCAAACAAGGATTAGGCATGACCGACTGGACCCCTTACACCCTGCGCGCCCGCACCTGGTTCGAGACGCTGCGCGACAGGATCTGCGCCGAATTCGAGGCGATCGAGCGAGAGGCCGGTTCAGCGGCTGCCTTCGACTATACCCCGTGGAAACGCTCGGCAGTCGAAGGCGGGGCCGAGGGCGAGACGGGCGGCGGCACGCGCGGCCTGATGAAAGGCAAGGTCTTCGAGAAGGTCGGCGTGAACGTCTCGACCGTGGTCGGTTCGCTGTCCAGGGATTTCGCGGCCACCATCAACGGAGCCTCGGCCGAACAGAACGCCTTTTCCGCGACCGGCATCAGCCTCGTCGCGCACATGGCCAACCCGCACGTGCCGGCCGTGCACATGAACACCCGCTTCCTCACGACGACCAAGGCATGGTTCGGCGGCGGCGCGGACCTCAATCCCCCGCTGCCCTACGACGAGGATACCGCGGAATTCCATGCGGAACTCAAGGCCGCCTGCGATGCCCACGGCGCTGACTATTACGAGCGCTACAAGGCCTGGGCGGACGAGTACTTCTTCATCCCCCACCGCAATGTCCACCGCGGTGTCGGCGGGATCTTCTACGACCACCTGGAGTGCGCGGACGAGGCTGCGTGGGAAGCGAACTTCGCCTACACCATGGCCGTGGGCGAGGCGTTCCTGGCCGTGTTTCCGCGCCTCGTGCGCCGTCGCATGGGCATGGAATTCACGCCCGCCGACAAGGCGCAGCAACTCGAATGGCGCGGCCGCTATGCCGAATTCAACCTCGTCTATGACCGCGGCACGCTGTTCGGCCTCAAGACCGGCGGCAACATCGACGCGATCCTGATGAGCCTGCCGCCCGAGGCGACCTGGAGCTGATCCCCGCCTGCAAGATCGACTGCTATCGAGGCAGTGCTCGGGCGGGGGCAGTGACTGGAAAGTTGGGGGAAGCGGTCATCATTCCATGTTGCTATGTTCCTCGACAAGCTCAACGGAACGATGCTGATAACAGTATGTCGGGGCCTCTCCCAAGCCGGGTGTATCTACCACGAACTTCACGCATTCTTTCTCGGGGAACATAGAAAGCTTGATGGTCCGGCCGGTCATCGCTTTTTCAACTGAGGTGTCGCTTTTGGCTGCCCAACGCCTCATTGCGTCATGAACAAAGGGAATTTTCGCAAGCACTTGCGTGTTGGAAGCGTTTCGCAAATTGCAGACGCCGAGAGCATCGTTCCAAGCACCACCGGCGTCCAAGCAACGGTCAGTTGCCCAAAGATTGTGAGCTTGCCAGCCACCAACTGCGCCTAACAAGAGCAAAGTGATTACCCGCGCTGACGGAGGTACCTTCATTCGATAAGGTTGCCCAGTCGCCTCTCACCAGTCAATGTCAGCAATGTCCGCAAAGTCGACGGGTCCGGTTAGACCGGTTTCAGGTTAAAATGTTGAAATGCTGCCGTTTGAGTGAACGACCGACCACTCCTGGCGACGGCCCAGCTTGGCTGGATGGCGGCAAAGTTGGGGCAAATGGACATTGCTAGTCGTCAATTTCTAGACGCATGCAGGCTTGAAAGATGCCCGTGTCGCCTTCCTCGCGATGCCAAATCTCGACTACGCTGTAGTAGTTGAAATATCCTCCCATTTCCTTGGAAACGGTCTCGCCGACGCGCGGTAAGAACGTGAACTCTCCTTCAAAAAAGGGCTTCATCTCGTCCTTCTCGTAAACTTCAACTTTCGGCATGGCTTTCTCCTCATGCCGTTCTTGTACAACCGTTCGACGTCTGCAATGTTGGCGCGTCCGTAAAGTCAGCTTTCAGATTAAAAACCTGAAAGGCTGCCTTGCCTTCGCTTGTCCATTCCCGCTTGCGCGGGAATGGCGAAGTGGTGGGCAGTCAGGTCGGCCGCCGTGCGGCCGGGCTTTCCGGTGCGTCAGATGACGTAGTCTTCCTCTATCGGCTTTGCGCCCTTGATCGGCGGGGCGTCGGACAGGGGTTTGCCGGCGGTTTCCTTCATGAAGTGCAGCGCCACTGCGCCCACTGCGCAGGCGGCCATCATGTAGTAGGCGGGCATCAGCGGATCGCCGGTGGCCGAGATCAGTCCGCTGCCGATGGCAGGAGCCGTGCCGCCGAAGATCGAGGTCGCCACGTTGTAGGAGATCGCGAAGCCGGCGAAGCGCACCGGGGTCGGGAACAGGGCCGGGAAGGTGGCGGAAATCGTCGCCAGCTGGGGGACGTAGAGCAGGCCGAGGACCATGAAGCCGATGACGGCTCCCGAAAGGCCCATGCCCATCAGCATGTAGAGCGGCACCACGCCGATGAAGAGCCCGATCAGCGAAAACCACCAGAGCGGCTTGCGGCCGATCCGGTCGGACAGCGCGCCGGTCATCGGCAGCAGCAGCATCATGAACAGCATGCCCAGGATCGGCACGACCAGCGCCTCGTCCGCAGTCAGGCCGAGGCGGCGCTGCAGGTAAGTGGGCATGTAGCTGAGCAGCGTGTAGTTCACGACGTTGAGCGCGATCACCATGCCGCCCATCACCAGCATCGGGCGCCAGTAATTGGCCATGAGATAGGGCAGGCCGTGCGAGACGCGCTCGGCCTTTTCGTGTTCTTCGCGAAAGACCGGGGTGTCCTCCATGTGGGAGCGCAGATAGACGCCCACGGCGCCGAGCGGCCCGGCGACGAGGAAGGGAATGCGCCAGCCCCAGTCGTGCATCGCCGCCTCTCCCAGCAGCAGCGAGAAGCCCAGCATCAGCAGCGCGCCCAGCGAAAAGCCGGCCAGCGTGCCGAATTCGAGAAAGCTGCCGCAAAAGCCGCGCTTCTCGTCCGGCGCGTACTCGGCCATGAAAGTCGCCGCGCCGCCATATTCGCCGCCGGTCGAGAAGCCCTGGATCATGCGCAGCACGATCAGCAGCAGCGGCGCCCAGAAGCCGACGCTGGCATAGGATGGCAGCAGGCCGACGCAGAAGGTCGCCCCCGACATGACGACGATGGTGATCGCCAGCACCGACTTGCGGCCCAGCCGGTCTCCCAGCGGCCCCCAGAAGATGCCGCCCAAGGGACGCACGAGGAACGAGATGGCGAAAGTCGCCAGCGCGAAGAGCACGGCTTCCTCGGTGTTGCCGGGGAACAGGGCGGCGGAGATATAAGTGACGCCGTAGGAATAGATTCCGTAGTCGAACCATTCGGTGGCATTGCCGATCGCCGAGGCGGCAATCGCCCGGCGCAGGGTGGCGGGATCTGTCTGCATCAGGAATCTTCCGTGGCTGGAATGTCATCGGGGCCAAGCGGATCGAGCATCGCGGCCACAGGCGTGGTGCGTGGCAGGATCTGGTAGGCGTGCTGCGTATCTGAAGGAACGGGCGGGGTCGCGGTCTGGCGCCACAGGCCGAAGGCGAGCGCACTGGCGGCGCAAAGCGTGATGTAGGCAAAGAGGCCGCTTTCGAAGGGCAGGGTCATGGCCGCCGAGCCGAGGATCGGGCCGAGCGCGGCGCCTGCCGAATAGAGCAGCACCAGTCCGCCGGTCGCGCCGACGCGCTCGTCGGCTTCCAGGCGGTCGTTGGTATGGGCCACGCACAGCGGATAGAGCGCGAAGGTCAAGCCGCCGAACAGGGCGCCCAGGCCGAGGAGCTGGATGCCGTTGTGCTGGGTGACGGTCAGTCCGGCACAGACCAGCGTTGCCCCGGCAAACGTCAGGACGATCACGCGGCGCCGGTCATAACGGTCGGATAGCTGGCCAAGCGGCCATTGCAGCGCCACGCCGCCCAGGATGACGGCGGACATGAACATCGCGGTTGCGCCCATGTCGAGCCCGATGCGCCGCACGCTCACCGCGGCAAGGCCGTAGAACGCGCCCAGCATCATGCCGGTCAGGATCGAGCCGATCACGCCCAGCGGCGACGTGTCGTAGAGGCGGCGAAGCGAGAAGGGCGGGGCATCGCCTGATTCGGGTGCGGAGATATGGGTCAGCAGGACCGGTATCGAGGCCAGCGAGACCAGCACCGAGGATGCCAGGAACGGGATCGAGGGGCGGGTATCGTCGAGGTTGAGCAGGTACTGCCCGGCGGCCTGCCCGAGGTAGAGGCAGATCATGTACCCGGCCAGGACGCTGCCGCGCGTCTGCGGTTCGGCCCGTTCGTTGAGCCAGCTTTCGATGCAGACATAGACGCCCGCGACGCAGAAGCCGTCGGCAAGGCGCAGGAAGGCCCAGAACAGCGGTTGTTGCCAGAAGGCATAGGCCAGCGTGCTGGCGGAAAAGACCGACACGAAGGCTGCGAAGGCGCGGATGTGGCCAACGCGGCGCACCAGCGGACCCGCACGCAGCGCACCGATCGCCAGCCCCGCGAAATAGGCGGTGGCGACGAGGCCGATCAGCAATGTGCTTTCCCCGGCGCGTTCCAGCCGGATGCTGATTAGGGTGGACAGGAACCCGCTTCCGGCCATCAGGACGAAGATGGCGGCCAACAGGCTGCGGACCGGAAGGATCGCGGTTAGCATGACGCTTCTCCAGCCTTGTCGTCAGGCTGCCGCGCAGCGCTGCGGGCAGACTGCCGGGGTTTGCGGTTGCGCCCGGAAGATCGCTTCGGTCGCCTGATTGGAAATAATTCGCCTCCCAAAGGAAAGTTTCCGCCGGACTTGCGGGCGCGCCAGAGTTTGAGCGCAGGGTACTTGCGCATTATCGCCGGTTTATCAACCCGAAGGGCACTATTCGGCAGCGCAGCCCGTCAGACGCGGTCGGTGATATACTTCGATATGCGAAGCGAAAATCCATTGTCGCGGCCGTCATCAAAAAGTAGGAAATGGCCGTGGACACCGATTTCTTGCATCCAACCCTGCGTGCGCTGCGGCGCCTTCAACGCGCTACCGAACAGGGCGGCAGGCAGCTTGCCGCCGCGACCGGCCTGACGACGTCGCAGTTGCTCGTCCTCCAGGAGATCGAGCGGCGCGGCGAAGCGATCCCCAGTGCCGTTGCCAGCGCCCTGCAATTCAGCCAGGCGACGATCACGACGCTGGTCGACCGCCTTGTCGTGCTGGGTCTCGTGACGCGCCAGCGCAGCGATCGCGACAAGCGTCAGGTGCTCCTGCGGATCACCGATGATGGGCGCCTCGTCCTGTCGCGTGCGCCCGATATGCTGCAGGAACGCTTCCGCGACCGCTACTCGCAGTTGCCGACCTGGGAACAGGCGATGATCCTCGCAGGACTTGAGCGGCTCTGCCTTCTGCTGGACGCAGCGGACATCGACGCCGCGCCCTTGCTGGACGTGGGCCCCATCGACCGCAGGCTGCAGGGCTAGAGAGCCTCTGCGCGGCGGCCTACTGAGGTTCTCCGGACAGCCCCAGCGTGGCCATGTCGAGCGGATCGGCCAGAAGGACGCCGAAGTCGTCGCCCCGGGCCCAGCGCACTTGCGCGCGCAAGACATGACTGCCGCGCAGCCTGAGGTGCACCACTTCGCCGCAGCGGGGGGTCATCGCGTGGGATATGAGGCCCATGCCATGTTCGGAGACATTGCGCACGAAGACATCCTGATCGGGCAGGCCGGCGCAGTCCATGCTGGCACCTATCAGTGTGCGCAGGCGCGGTTCGCGTTCTGTTTGCGAGCGAGGCGCAAATTCCGCGCCGTGCAGGGGGGTATGCATGCTCATCGAAAGTCGCCTCCCGGTAGGCCGAGGTACGGTATCAGGGATTGTGCGGTGGCGAAGTTTCCGAGATCTTAACGTGCGGCCCGTGGGTAGCCACATCCAATCGATTGAATTCCACTCCTTGCATCGGGCCTGCATCGGGCGTGGATTATTGGCTGGATCGTGCGCGCGGGGCCCTTCCCCAATGCGCACAGGGCATACTCTAATCCTCTGGTTATGAACGTTTATTTGAATTAATGACCGCTACATCAGGCCACGGCGCCTGGCATCTGCAGGCGATGGCCGGGCAATCGCCGTGCGCGGCATGACGGAGCGGCGGGTCTGCCATGGTTTACGCGCGGTTATCACTTGCAAAGATTGCATGAATTTAACGAGGCTCTTGCCGCAGCACACAAAATCCTGACAAGGATCTCCCAGCATGTTGCGTCAGTATGAACTCGTTGAACGCGTAAAGGAATACGCACCGGAGGCCGACGAGGCCCTGCTCAACCGCGCCTATGTCTATACCGTGCAGAAGCACGGCACGCAGAAGCGCGCGAGCGGCGATCCCTATTTCAGCCACCCGGTCGAAGTCGCGGGCCTGATGACCGAGCTCAAGCTCGACCAGCAGGCAATCATCACCGCGCTCCTGCACGACACGGTAGAGGACACGCTGGCCACGATCGAAGAGATCGAGAAGCTGTTCGGAGCGGACATCGCCCGACTGGTCGATGGCGTCACCAAGCTCTCCAAGATCGAGGTGATGACCGAGAACGAGCGCGCGGCCGAGAACCTGCGCAAGTTCCTGCTGGCGATGAGCGAGGACTTGCGCGTCCTGCTCGTCAAGCTGGCCGATCGGCTGCACAACATGCGCACGCTCCACTTCATCAAGAACCCGGACAAGCGCAAGCGCATCGCCCGCGAGACGATGGACATCTATGCCCCGCTCGCCGAGCGCGTGGGCATGTACGAGTACATGCGCGAGATGCAGCTGCTGGCCTTCGAGCAGCTCGAGCCCGAAGGCTATGCCACGATCACCGGACGCCTCGCGCAGATCCGCAGCCAGGAAGGCGGGCAGGTCGACGCCATCGCCCTGGCCATCAAGCAGGCGCTTGCCGAAGCGGACATCCAGGTCGAAGTAACCGGCCGCGAAAAGCATCCCTACTCGATCTGGCGCAAGATGGCCGAGCGTCACGTCACCTTCGAGCAGATCACCGACATCATGGCCTTCCGCGTCCTGACCGAGACGCCGGACGACTGCTACCGCGCGCTCGGCGTGCTGCATCAGCACTGGCAGATGATCCCGGGTCGCTTCAAGGACTACATCTCGACGCCCAAGTCGAACGGCTACCAGTCGCTGCACACCGCGCTGATCTATGAAAACTCGATGCGCATGGAAGTGCAGATCCGCACCCGCGAGATGCACCGCCTCAACGAGTTCGGCCTGGCCGCGCACTGGGCCTACAAGCAGGGCGGCACGCGGCCGGACGGGCAGGTCGGCTGGCTGCGCGACCTGATCGAAATCGTCGATGCCAGCCACGATGCCGAGGAACTGCTCGAGCATACCAAGCTGGCGATCTATCAGGACCGCATCTTCGCCTTTACCCCCAAGGGACGACTGCACCAGCTGCCCAAGGGATCGACCGCGGTCGACTTCGCCTATGCCGTCCATACCGATCTCGGCAATGCCGCGGTCGGCGCCAAGATCAACGGCCGCCATGTGCCGCTGCGCACGCAGCTGGCCAATGGCGATGTTGTCGAAGTGATCAAGAGCACCTCGTCCGAACCGCAGCTGTCCTGGCTGGGCTTCGTCGTCACCGGCAAGGCCCGGGCCGCGATTCGCCGTGCGGTGCGTGCAAAGGAACACCAGGAAATCGCCACGATCGGCTCCAAGCTGTTCGATGCGATTGCCGGGCAACTACCTACGCGCATCGGCAAGAAGGCCATCGAGGCGGCCGTGCGGCGGCTGGAGCTGCGCGACGAGGAAGACCTGATGTTCGCGATCGGCTCGGCGCGCCTGTCCGACCGCGAGGTCATGGAAGCGCTCGTGCCCGGCAGCACTGCCGAACTGCCCGACGATCCGGATTGGACCCGCAGCGAGGTCTCCATCTCGATCAAGGGCCTGACGCCGGGCATGGGCTTCGAACTGGCCGACTGCTGTCACCCGGTTCCCGGGGACCGCATCGTCGGCCTGCGCCGTCCCGACCACAAGGTCGAAGTCCACACCATCGATTGCCTCACGCTCGCCAACGGCGTCGATGCGGACTGGCTCGACCTCTCGTGGGGATCGCGAACCACCGGCGCTGTCGGCCGCCTGCGGCTCGTGCTGTACAACCGGCCGGGCACGCTGGCCGATGTGACCCAGACCTTCGCCACCAACCGCGCCAACGTCGTCAATATCCAGGTGATCCATCGCGATGAGCCTTTCGGCACTTACGAGGTCGATCTGGAAGTGGCCGACCTTGCGCACCTGACCCGCATCTTGGGTACATTGCGCGCCAGTCAGGCGGTCGCCGAAGCAGAGCGCATCTAGAGCGCCGCCAAAGATGCGGTCCTGCGCCTAGAACTCCAGTACCACTTCGACCCAGTCACCTTCGGCAAGGCCCTCTGCCTTGCGCACGGCGGCCTTGATCGGCAGCAGCCAGCCGTTGTCGCTTCTGGATGGAAAGACCGAGGTCGCAAACGCGCTTGCGCCGATCCGGGCCTTGACCTTGAGGGAGCCGAACCCGCGCGCCGTCCCTTCCAGCTTGCGCATGACGGCAGTGCCGGAAAGCGCTTCGCCGGCCTCGCCGTCGATTGTCAGGAAGTGCCAGGTGCCGCTACCCGATGCGCCGGTCCAGCGCCAGAGCGGCCCGGTATGGGTCAGGGTTTCGACGATCGGGTTGACGCTTCGTTCCTTCATTGTGCTGCGCGTCTTACGGGGACGGGCACGTTGCAGACGTCCACGCCGCCGGCCGGGTGGATGTAGAAGGCGTCGCTGCGATTGGCGCGTTTGTCGAGATAGGCGGCAAAGCTGGCGCTGGAAGTGGAAAGATATTCGTAGCGCGGCAGGTCGGTAAGCGATTCGCCGGTGCGCAAGGAGACGATGGGCGTGCGCTCCTGCGGCGTGGCATAAAAGCCGATGGGCCCGGTGCCGCGGGGCAGGGCGGAAAGGTTCTCCATCCCCTCGATCACCCGGCCGACGACGGCGATGTTGCGGTCGAGCTGGCGCGGGGCCTGTCCGATGACGGCGTAGAGCTCGCCGCCGGTGCCGGTATCGGGCGAAAGGCCGCGCCCGACGCCGACCGAGCCATAGCAATGCACCGGCCACACGCTCTTGCCGTCGGTCGCGACCGGCCAACCATGATCGAAGCCGGCCAGGCTGGCATAGGCATCGCGGAGCAGCTTCGTGCTGGCGCCGATGTCCATGCCGGCAGCTGGCACTACATAGTCGTCCTCGGTCATGATTCGCAGCCCCTCGGGCAAGGGCTTTGCCTTCTTCGGGTCCTCCCCATCGGGATCGCCCCATTGCACGACGTAGTTGTCCTGGGTGCGGACGATGGCGAGGCCGTCGTACCAGTGCCGCGCCGCAAGCGTCCGGATATTGCTCACCCATCCTTGCACGTAAGGCGCCGCAATGAGCTGGATCACGACCCGCCGGACCTTGCCTGACGGGCCGGGCGCAAGGTCCATTACCAGCAGATCGCGCTGCTCGATCGGAAGCCACTCCGCGGCGGGCGCCGCATCGACGATCCCATTGGGCGTGGCCGGAACTTCGGCATCTTGGCCGAATGCGGAAGCGGGCAGGACGAGGGCCGCGATGCCGGCCAGCAAGTATTTGCACATGAAGTGTCTCATGCCATCACCAGATGTCTTGCGAAACCCGCGATCCCACGCTAGGGCGCCCGCTCACCAGCGATGCGGAGCGGTGGCCGAGTGGTCGAAGGCGCACGCCTGGAAAGTGTGTATACGGTAACCCCGTATCGAGGGTTCGAATCCCTCCCGCTCCGCCAGCCACGCTTTTTCAAGCAGGCTCACAACGTCTCAAGACGTCCATAAAATCATTTAAAATCTGTTGGTTGCGAGATTTCGGCGTCTCAGGTAATCTTGCGCCGGATCCTTTGAGCGCGCCGCAAAAGAGGGTCCCAAAGAGGGTCCCGATCCGGGGCCGACATACCACAGCAACCTTTGACCCATGGCGGGAAGGGGTCTTGAACAGGAGTTCGAGATCGTGACCAGTCATGCCCTTAACCGCCTCACCGCCACTCGCGTTGCCGGTATCAAAGAACCAGGCCGCTACGCGGACGGTGGCGGCCTGTTCCTGTTTGTCGACGCCACTCGCCGTCGCTGGCTGTTCCGATACACCTGGCGCGGTGCCAAGAAAGAGCTTGGCCTCGGCAGTGCCCGGTCCCTCTCCTTGGCCAAGGCTCGGGAGAAGGCAGCAGAGTATCGCGCCATGCTTAGCGAAGGCAAAAATCCTAAGGTTGAACGAGCTAAGGCAAACCGATCCGTCACTTTCGGCGAGTACGCGGACAGCTTTGTCGAGACTATGTCGCCATCGTGGAAAAACGCGAAGCACATCGCTCAGTGGAAGATGACGCTGACAGTCTATGCCGCACCGATCCGCCCACTGTTGTTGCATGAGATTGAAACTGATGATGTCCTACAAGTGCTGCGACCACATTGGAGCCGGGTTCCCGAGACTGCCGATCGGCTTCGCGGTCGAATCGAGAATGTGTTGGATGCTGCCAAAGCAAACGGACTTCGGGAAGGTGAGAACCCTGCGCGATGGCGTGGTCACCTTGACCAACTCCTCCCGCGTAGGCGCAAGTCCTCGCAGAGCCATCATGCAGCGCTGCCCTTCAACCGCATCAAGCGGTTCATCCGGGCGCTCAGGAACCGTCCCGCTGTTGCTGCGCGGGCACTTGAATTCCTGATTCTCACCGCCGCGCGCACTGGAGAGGTTCTCAATGCGGATTGGGAAGAGATTGATCTTCGCCAACGTATCTGGATTATTCCAGCTGATCGGATGAAGGCTGAGCGCGAGCATCGGGTACCTCTGACCGAGCCGGCAATTGCTATCTTGAAGGCGACACCCCCAAAGTTTCGGACCGGTTTGATCTTTGAGCGCAACAGCAAAGGCGTTCCGCTCAGCATTATGGCGATGCCGATGCTATTGCGCCGGATGAACATCGTAGAGACTGTGCACGGATTTCGCTCCACGTTTCGAGACTGGGCATCGGAGACAACCAATTTTCCGAGTGAAGTGTGCGAGATGGCTCTTGCCCATACAATTCCAGGCAAAGCCGAGGCTGCCTACCGGCGAGGCGATCTCTTCAATAAGCGTAGAAAGCTGATGGAGGCGTGGGCAAAATACTGCGGCTACGAGGCGGAAAAAGAGACTAAAGGGGAATCGTTAAATTCGCATTCTCCATAATTGCCCTTTGTCCTCAAAGTTTGGATCGAAGCCATCCAAAATGGTAGAGAATACTCATTCCTCATTCCATCGCTATCGTAATTCGTATAGCATTAGGGTGCTTCATGACACCGTGTCGGGCAATCCGTGAGGAACCCGCAACTTGGATGTCATCCATTCTCTAGAGATTTCTGGCCTGTGCAGCCGCAGACGTGATCGTTGGCCGTGCTGCTACGCGCTGCGAAGTGTAGGGATCGCTCCGGTACAAGCCGATCCATTTCCCTTTAAACGAGCAGTCGTAACATTAAGTTTGTCGGCATTGGCCCGCTTGGTAGGCGCGACATTGGCGAAATGCCGGGCGCGTTTTGCCGGACGCTTCCGCTTGTCGCACATCAACCTCACGCAAAGCACTTGGTTCTATGTCGTGCAAAAGGACGAGGGAGGAAGGGGAGGGAGTCTCAGAGGTCTGAGCGGACGGAAAGTGCCAATCGCGGAACTGAGACTGGTTCGGCGATGACGCAGCCATCCCGTTTCAAACAGTCAGACCTTACTCGCGCCATCAAGGCGGTCGAGGCCGCTGGCATGCACGTCGGCCGGATCGAAATTGATCCCAACGGGCGTATCGTTCTCCATGCAGTTACGGCCTCCGGAACGGCGATGCCTCGGCGTGAGAGCAGCTGGGATGTCGCGCGACGATCAGGGTGAGAAAGCGCGACAATCAAGATGAGAATCCGGTGTGTCGGGATCGGCGGAGGGCGTAGCCCGTAGCCGGTCCCGACACACCGGAGGCGCTCTTTGCGGGGTGCCTGTGATGGTCGTGGTGGCCGCTATGCATCGGGTTTTCCGGGGAGGAGGACCTGGCGTGTGGCCGGCCGACACATCAACGATCATCAGGTGAGACTTTTCATGACCAACAGACGTAATAACCCCGTCGCTCTGGCGGCGGCGAAGGCCGGGTTCAGCCCGGCGACGGGCTATCGGGTTTTGCAGGACGCCCGGTTGCCATCACAGCGGCAAACACCGCGCAGCCGGCGCCGGCCCGATCCCCTTGCCGGTATCTTCGATGAAGTGGTGGTGCCGATGCTGGAGGCTGCTCCCGGCCTTCGGCCCATAGCGATCTTCGAGGAACTGCGGCGCCGATATCCCGAGACCGTGTTCGGCTCCCGGCGAACCCTGGAGCGGCGCATTCGCGACTGGCGCGCCATGAACGGGCAAGATCGCGAAGTCATTTTCCGGCAAGTGCACGAGGCGGGGCGGCTCGGCCTGTCCGATTTTACGTGCATGGACGATCTGGCAGTTTCGATCGCCGGACAGCCGCTGGACCACCTGCTCTATCACTTCCGGCTGCCTTGCGGCGGCTTCGAGCACGGACACGTCATCCTGGGCGGCGAGAGTTTCGTTGCCTTGGCCGAAGGGCTGCAGAACGCGCTCTGGTCCGCAGGCGGTGCGCCGAAGCTTCATCGCACCGATAGCCTGTCAGCCGCCTTCCGCAATCTGGACGCCGATGCCAAGATCGACCTGACCAGGCGCTATGACGCGCTCTGTGCCCATTATGGAATGGAGCCCACGAGGAACAACCGGGGCATTGCCCATGAGAACGGCGCGATCGAGAGTGCCCATGGCCATATCAAGGCTGCCGTGAAGGATGCGCTGCTGCTGCGCGGTAGCGGCGACTTCGCCGACCTTGCCGACTATCGCCGCTTCATCGACGAGGTCGTAAATGCGCGCAACCGGCGGCACGGCCCCGGGATCGATGCCGAACGCAAGTTCCTGCAGCCGCTGCCGGACGTGCGCACCACCGACTACGAGGAGATCCTCGTGACGGTCACGTCCTCGGGCGGCTTCACGCTGCGCAAGGTGTTCTACACGGTCCCATCCCGCCTGATCGGGCACCGTTTGCGGGTCCGCCTGTATGATGACCGCCTCGACGTCTTCATCGGCGGCACGAGGCTCATGACCCTGCCGCGCGGCCGCGCGGGCATGAACGGGAAGCACGGCCACGTCGTCGATTACCGCCACGTGATCCATTCCCTGCGCCGCAAACCCATGGCGCTGCTGGGCCTGGTCTATCGCGACAGCCTGTTCCCGCGAGATGCCTATCGCCTGATGTTCGACCACTTGCTGGAAGTTCAAGGCGAGCGGGAGGCATGCCGCACTACCGTCGCACTTCTGGCCATGGCCCACGAACGCGCCTGCGAGGCCGAGCTCGCCGCGCTCCTGACCGAGGATCTGACCGCGCGCCGAACACCGTGCCTGACAACCTTGCGGGCCCGGTTTAGTCCGGACCCTGCCGATCTGCCCGAAGTCGTGGTCCAACTGGTGCCGCTCTCGATCTACGACGGACTGATCGAACAGGGAGAAGCCGCATGAACGCAGCTCCCATGATCGATGCACAGCGCCTCAGCCTCATGCTCAACGAGCTGCGCCTGCCCACCATCAAGCACATCTGGGGGGACTTTGCCGCCCAGGCGGACAAGGAAGGGTGGCCGGCCAGCAGGTTCCTCGCCGCGCTCGCCGAACACGAACTCGCCGAACGAGATCGCCGCCGGATCGAGCGTCATCTGGCAGAGGCCCATCTGCCCGCGGGCAAGACCCTGGACTGCTTCGCCTTCGATGCCGTGCCGATGATCTCCAAGGCTCAGGTCATGGCCCTGTGCGCCGGCGATGGCTGGCTCGAGCAAGGCGCCAACCTCATCCTGTTCGGTCCGCCCGGCGGCGGCAAAACCCATCTTGCCGCGGCAATCGGCCTCGCACTGGTGGAACGGGGCTGGAGGGTTCTGTTCACCCGAACTTCCGACCTCGTGCAACGCCTGCAGGTCGCGCGGCGCGAACTCGCACTTGAATCCGCCATGGCCAGGCTCGACAAATACCACCTGCTCATTCTCGACGACTTCGCCTACGTCTCGCGCGATCAGGCCGAGACGTCGGTGCTCTTCGAGCTGATCAGCGCACGCTACGAGCGACGGTCGTTGCTGATCACCGCCAACCAGCCCTTCGGCGAATGGAACAGGGTCTTCCCCGATCCCGCGATGACGCTCGCCGCCGTGGACAGGCTCGTGCACCATGCCACCATCTTCGAGATGAACGTCGAAAGTTACCGGCGGCGCACCGCACAGGCCAGGCGCACCGGTGCCGGGCGCCCCGCCGCCTACACCACGCCAAAGGTCCTCGAGACCATCCGCGACAATCAGGATGAGAACGACGACCTTGCCAGCGACAATCAAAACAGGCACTGATCGACGCGCCGCGACAATCACATTCTCATCCTGATTGACGCGCAATCCTCATCCAGTTTGTCGCGCTACAAGCTGGGACGATCTATTGCGATGAGACGCCGATTTTTGCCCAAATACGTAACGGCGTTTATCGACCGCCACGGCAAGGAGCGTTTGCGCTTTCGGCGCACCGGATTCGAAAGCCACTATTTCAAATCCGAGCTGGGAACCGAGGCGTTCCGTCAGGAATATCGGGCATGCCTGGATGGTCGGGAAGTTGCCGCACCAGTGAAGGTCAAGCGCAGCGCTCCGGGGACTATTGATGACCTCGTGGCACGATATTGCTCTTTGCCGTCACGGCTAGGTCCGACTGAAATGACCCAGCGAAAAATTCGCGGCATCCTAGAGAAATTCAGAAAGGTGCATGGGCATCGCACTGTTGCGGATCTGGAATTTGAACATGTTGAGGCCATCTTGCAGCGCAAAATGGAACGGCGGAAGGTCGGCTCGCGAATCGAAGGCGGCGTTGAGGCCGCTCGCAAGCTCCGAAAGGAATTGGTCCGCCTGTTCGATTTCGCCGTCAAATCCCGGATGATAGATCGCAATCCCGCAGCTTTGGCCGACCGTATCAAGATCGCTCCGGGCGAACGTTCCAAAGGCTATTACAGTTGGACTGAGAGCGACATAGACCAGTATCGCGAATGCCATCCTCTGGGATCTCGCGCTCGGCTTGCGATGGAATTGATGTTGTGGACTGGGCAGCGTCGGATTGATGCAATCCACCTTGGTCCCAGGCACGTAGCGACCGGGCGTATTGAACTCAGCCAATCCAAGGGGGGGAAGGTCCTGGGTTTACCCGTCGCACCTCAGCTTCTCGAAGCAATTGTCGCCATGCCTCCATTACCGGAGGGTGCGGAATGTTTCCTTCTGAACGAACTGGGCCGCCCGTTCACCAATGCCGGATTTGGGAATTGGTTTCGAGATCGATGCGACGAGGCCGGATTGCATAAGTGCACTGCACACGGCCTGCGAAAGGCGATGATGCGGCGCTTGGCGGACGTTGAGACGAGCCAGCAAGGCCTCAAGTCGGTATCAGGTCACAGCCGCGATGAAGAGGTGGCAATCTATGTCCGTGGCGCTGAGCAGAGACGTCTTGCCGCAGCCGCTATCGCCCGAGTCTCCGACTGGGAAAAATTGCCTGAAACAGAAAAGGAAGATGCGCTCGCAGAGGCCGCAAAATCGGCTCTATCGGCGTGGAAAATGTCTAACCTTGGAGGGAGTTAGACATCAAGTTAGACATTTTTCTTCGCAAATATTTGAAATTAAGAAGAAAAATGAAAAGGTTGGAGGCCCGAGCCGGAATCGAACCGGCGTATACGGATTTGCAGTCCGCTGCGTCACCACTCCGCCATCGGGCCATCCAAGGTGGTGTTCCTGTGGAGGTGCGCCCCTAGCAACCCTCAGGGCCGGGCGCAATCCGATTCGCGCGTCCGTTGAAAACTATCGTTTGGCTAAGGGCTTCGTTGCGCTACGCTGGGCTCGAATTGCCGCGCCGGCCTTGGCGGGGCCGCAGGTGGAGCCGCATTGATGATCCTTGGAGCCGTTCTTGCAGGTGGACAATCCAGTCGTTTCGGCAGTGACAAGGCTCTGGCGGAGTTGGAAGGGCACACCTTGCTTGCCCTGGCGGTCGATGCGCTTGCAGGATTGTGCGATCACGTGATCGTGGTCGGGCGCGAGACGGCGCCTGCGCCGACCCTGCCGGACTGGCCGCGCCCCGGGATGGGCCCCTTGGGCGGCATCGCCGCGGCCCTGCATCACGCGCGGGACGAGGGCTACGAAACGGTGCTGACTTGCGGCGTCGATGTTGCGTCCTTGCCCGACAACCTGCTCGACCTTCTGGGCGCAGCACCGGCCTGTCTGGCCGATCAGCCGGTGATCGGCCTCTGGCCGGCCTCGGCGACGAAGTCGATCGAAGCGCTGCTCCACAGCGATGAGAAGCATTCGATGCTGCGCTTCGCCGACAGGATCGGCGCGCGCAAGGCGAAGATCGACGGCGCGATCCCGAACATCAACACGCCGGCGGACCTCTCCGCGATCGCGGGCAAGGCCTAGGATGACGCGCGCCGCGCATTTTAGTCAGTGCTTGGAGGCGCGGGGCTGTCCGGAGCCCGCCGGGGCCACTTTGCCGTACTGCGAGTGGGCGCCGCGACTCTCTTCGTGATCGTCGGGCAGGGTAAGGCGATAACCGCCGGGCGAGCTTGTCTCGATCATGCCCGACAGCTCCACGAAGGAAAGCTTGCGCCGCAGCCGGGACATGTGGACGGCGATGCTGTTGGTCTCCGGCACGAAGCCCATGCGCCAGACGTCCTGGATCAGCGACTGCTTGCTGACGGTTTGGCCGACACAGTCCGCGAGGCGCCATAGCAGGGCGAATTCACGCGGGTTGAGATTGAGCGGTTTGTCGTCGCCGAAGGCCTCTCGCGCGAGCAGGTCGAGCGAGAGGGAGCCGATCTTGCGATGCCGCGGCAGCCATTGCAGCGCCTCGGCGACGCGGCTGGCCCGGGCATCCAGTTCCTCGAGGCTGATATCCGAAGAAACGACGTCGCCGAACCCGATCTGCAGCAGCGTGGCCCGTTCGTGTGCAAGCTCCACGCCCGTTACCAGGACGTGGCGCCGCATTTCCACTCCGAACGAGGCGAGGATGTGCATCCAGCCCATGTTGTCGAGGCCGGCGGCATGAAAGATGCCGATGCATTCCTCGCTCGGCCGGTCGCGCTCGACGAGCTTCCAGCCGGACCGCCGCAGATCCAGTTCCTTGGGTATGTCGCCCGAGGCCAACCAGCAGAAGCCCTGCTTGGCTCCCTTGCGCTGGTCGGCATTCTTGGCGGTGTCCAGGCTGGCCATCATTTCCCCCATCTCCGTGCAGGCCTTCAACTCGTGCACGCAGATTGTCGGACTTGAGCATTCAAAAACAACACATAAAAACTTACAGGAATGTCACATCAATCACAGTTTTTTATGTGAGAAAATACCATGTCGGCCTGTTTGAGGCCCTCAGGTGCCTGGTGTGTTGACCCCCTTGGAGGTCAGGAAGCGCTTGATGTTGCGGGCGGCCTGGCGCAGCCGTTGCTCGTTCTCGACCATGGCGATGCGCACGAAACCTTCGCCGTCCTCGCCATATCCGACGCCCGGCGCGACCGCGACTTCGGCTTCGGTAAGAAGCTGCTTCGAGAACTCGAGGCTGCCCATCTCCTTGAGGGCAGGAGGCAGGGGGGCCCATGCGAACATCGAGGCCTTGGGGCTGGGGATTTCCCACCCGGCGCGGCCGAAGGCCTCGACCATGACGTCGCGGCGCTTCTGGTACAGTTCGCGGTTCTTCTCGACGATGTCCTGCGGGCCGTTGAGTGCTGCGCAGGCGGCAGCCTGGATCGGCGTGAAGGCGCCGTAGTCGAGGTAGGACTTCACGCGCTTGAGCGCGGCTATCAGCTTCGCGTTGCCGACGGCGAAGCCGACGCGCCAGCCTGCCATGGAGAAGGTCTTGGACATCGAGGTGAACTCGACGGCAACGTCCTTGGCGCCCGGAACCTCGAGGATCGAACGGGTCGGCTGTCCATCGTAATAGAGTTCTGAGTAGGCAAGGTCGGACAGGATCCAGACCTTGTTCTCCTTGGCCCAGGCGACGAGGCGTTCGTAGAAAGCGAGGTCGACGGTTTCGGCCGTGGGGTTCGACGGGTAGTTGACGATCAGGATCGACGGGCGCGGCACGGTGAAGGCCATCGCGCGTTCCAGCGACTGCCAGTAGCGCTCGTCCGGCGTCGTCGGCACCGAGCGGATCGTCGCCCCGGCGATGATGAAGCCGAAAGTGTGGATCGGGTAGCTGGGATTGGGCGAGAGCACGACATCGCCCGGCGCGGTGATCGCCGTGGCGAGGCTGGCCAGGCCTTCCTTCGAGCCCATGGTCATCACCACTTCGGTCTCGGGATCGAGGTCGACGTTGAAGCGGCGGCCATAGTAGTTCGCCTGGGCGCGGCGTATGCCCGGAATGCCCGAAGAAGCGGAGTAGCCGTGGGCATCGGGCTTCTGCGCCACTTCGCACAGCTTGTCGATTACGTGCTGCGGCGGCGGCAGGTCGGGGTTGCCCATGCCGAGGTCGATGATGTCCCGTCCCGCCTGGCGTGCTGCGTGCCGCATCGCGTTGACTTCGGCGATGACGTAGGGCGGCAGGCGCTTGATGCGGTAGAACTCGTCTTCCATGACCTCGATAAATCCATGATGGCGGCGGGATTGCCGCGTGGCTTCCTGTAGGGGATTACGCGCGCGGCGCAAATGCCGATCGCGTGGATTGCGCAAGGATCTTGCCCAGAAGGGGGGTCGACAGTTTGTGCAGTGCAACTAAGACTAGGTCACGAACCAAGGGAGTTTCGTGATTCATGGCTACTGATGCTACGGAAGTGTTCTCGGATATGCTTCGCAGCCAGGCCAAGGGCATGGCGACTCTCTTCGGTCAGATGTTGCCTGCAGAAAGTTCCCAGGGCGCGGAAAAGGCCGTCCAATGGGCGGAAGTGGCAGCGCGCCTGCAGTCGATCTGGACCGAATTTCAGGTCGAGCAGCTGAGCAAGGCGTCGGGTGAGAAATCGCATTATACCGACCCGGTGAAGTGGATCGCGACTCTCGAGGCCGTGATGCGCCAGCTGCCGCTCTCCAACCCGGAAGTGCAGCAGGGCTTGTGGGACGAGGTCATCGCCGTATTGACGGCCGTGCTCGGCCAATACGGCATGGGACCGCGTGCATTCGAGGAAGCGAAGGGCGATCCCCATATGCCGCTTCGCGATCGGCGCTTCGCCGATCCGGAGTGGCGCAGCAAGCCTGTCTTCGCGGTCCTGCACCAGCTCTACCTCCTGTTGTCCTCGCAAGTGATGAAGCACGCCGAGGCGATCGAGGACATCGAGCCGGGCCGCAAGGCGCAGCTGATGTTCGCGGCGAAGACCATTGTCGATGCACTGAGCCCGGCGAACTTTCCGCTTACCAACCCGGTGGCGCTGGCCAAAGCCAACGAGACTGGCGGCGAGAGCCTGATCCGCGGGTTCGAGCATATGCTCGACGACCTGCGCAAGGGCCAACTGACGCATACCAACCCGGCCGCGTTCAAGCTGGGCGAGAACATCGCGGTGACGCCGGGCAAGGTCGTTCACGAGACCGACCTGTTCCAGATCATCCAGTACACGCCCACCACCGACAAGGTGCTGGCGACGCCGCTGGTGATCTTCCCGCCGTGGATCAACCGCTTCTACATCCTCGACCTCAACGCGAAGAAGAGCTTCGTGCGCTGGGCGGTCGAGCAGGGGCTGACCGTGTTCATGGTCTCTTGGAAGTCTGCCGACGCCTCGATGTCGGGTCTCGTCTGGGACGACTACATCCGGGCCCAGATCGACGCGATCGATCATGTGCGCGAGAGGCTGAAGGTGCCGGCCGTCCACACCATCGGCTATTGCGTTGCCGGGACGACCCTGGCGGCGACGCTGGCCGTGCTGGCGCGCAAGGGCGAGGCCGACAAGGTTGCCAGCGCGACCTTCTTTACCGCCCAGGTCGATTTCGAAGGGGCAGGCGACCTCAAGGTCTTCGTCGACGACCAGCAGATCGAGACGATCGGCCAGCTTTCGCCGGAGGGCTACGTCGACGGACGCTATCTTGCGGCCACCTTCAATATCCTTCGCGGCAACGATCTGATCTGGAACTACGTCGAGAAGAATTACCTCAAGGGCGAGGAATATCCTGCCTTCGACCTGCTGCACTGGAACGGCGACGTCACCAACCTGCCGGCGCGCTGGCATCGCGATTACCTGCGTGATCTCTACCGCGACAACCGGCTTGTCGTGGCGGATTCGCTGAGCGCCTGCGGGGTGCCGATCGACCTGCATCGCATCTCCACGCCGGCCTATGTCCAGGCCGGTCGCGAGGATCACATCGCGCCGCCGTCGAGCGTCTGGAAGTTTACCCATTACCTTTCCGGGCCGCAGACCTTCCTGCTGGCAGGATCCGGGCATATCGCAGGCGTGGTCAATCCGCCGTCCTCGGGCAAGTACCAGTACTGGACACACGACGGATCGCCCGACACGCTTGAGGAATTCGTCGCCGGAGCCAAGGAGCACCCGGGTAGCTGGTGGCCGCACTGGATTGAGTGGATTCGTGCGCATGGCAACGAAGAAGTCTCCGCGCGCGGCAAGCGGCGCCCGGGCGGACGCGGCGACAAGGTCATCGAGGACGCGCCGGGTCGCTACGTGATGACGCGCTGATAGGGCCGTTGTCAGGGCGCGCCGGGCGGGGTGCGTTTCCGCCTGGTGCTGTGCGCTTCCTGGGGGGGGCACGTTGCCGGTGAACACCTGTGCGTAGTGATGCGATGATCACCGGCGCTACCGAAATTTAATCGGCAGTTCCGCGCAACTGTCACGAACCCTTCGGAAATTGCGGATACCCATGCGGTGCCGAATTCGGTAATGTCGCATCGGCAGCGCGCTGCGGCGCGACATTGGAGAGAGGACTGCCGCCCCGCACCGGATCCCTTGTCCGGGCGCGATTGCTGCATTGCAGCATTTATTGTGCAGCGCACAATTTCGATATTGACTTCGCTTGTGCGAGATCGTATTGTGCAACGCAACAAACAGAACTCTCGAATCGCTGACTACCGAATCGGGCTGCAGTTGGCCCGACCGCAGAATGCGGAAAGCAGGATTGAAGCGTATGGCCGGCACCGAAGACGAGAAGGGTAAGGCGCTTGCCGAAAAGGCTTACGAAGCGGCGGCAGCGTCTGCTTCGGACGAGCCTTCGGTCAAGGCCGGGAAATCCGTCAAGCCGTTAGCCAAGGCGACGGCGGCGAAAGCCGCTCCAGAGGAATCAGCAGCGAAAAAGGATGAGCTTGCAGTGACCCCGACCGAAGCATCCAAGCCCGAAGAAACTCCGGCCACGGAAGCCAAGCCCGAAGCGGCTCCGGTCGTGGAAACGAAAGCTGCGGCGCCTGACACGTCCGACGCCGCGACGGCCAAGGTCGCGCCCAAGGCGAAGACTGCCCCCAAGGCGGCCGTCAAACCCAAGACTGCGGTGAAGCCCAAGGCTGCCGCCGCCAAGTCGAAGCCAGCTGCGGTTGCCAAGCCGAAGCCGGCACCCGTCGCTCCGGTCAAGGCCGCTCCGGCCAAGCCGGCGCTGGAGGTCGCAAAGGTAAAGCCTGCTACGGCCAAGCCCGCAGCACCTCAAACCAAGGCGGCGCCCAAGACCGTCGATGCCAAGTCACCCGTATTCGCAGGACTTTTCACCAACTTCATGCTCGAGGAACAATCAATGGACATGAGCGCTAACTTCGCAGGAATTCAGCAGGCGATGACCGAGGCCCAGGCCAAGGCCAAGGCCGCATTCGAAAAGAGCACCACCATGATGGGTGAAGTGAACGAATTCACCAAGGGCAACGTCGAAGCCGTCATGGAATCCGGCAAGATCTTCGCCGAAGGCATGCAAGGCCTTGGCTCCGAGATCGTTTCGGAAGGTCGCTCGACCTTCGAAACCATGTCGGGCGACATCAAGGAACTCGCCGCTGCCAAGTCGCCGACCGACTTCTTCAAGATCCAGGGCGATATGATGCGCAAGAACTTCGACAGCGCTGTCGCCTACAGCTCGAAGAACAGCGAAGCCATGCTCAAGCTCATGAGCGACGTGATGGCCCCGATCTCGGGCCGCGTCAGCATGGCCATGGAGAAGGTCCGCCAGACCTCGCTCTAAGGATTGCACGCATAATGGCCGACCGGGTGGCAATGGCGCACCCGGTCGGCCAAGCGTGAAAATCGTACTATCTGGCCGGGGCATCTTGTAGTTCAGTGCTCCGTTACGATATTCTAACCGCCATGCATCCCGATCCAGCCGATTCAGATCTCTTCCGTCCCTCGCCCATGCGCTGTGGGGACGATGATGATTCCACCCGCAACCCGGGTGGCGACGAGCAGGTCGGCATCGCCACCAAGACCCGCGCAAAGCCCAAAAAGCCGAGCCAGTTCAAGGTGCTGATGCTCAATGACGACTATACCCCGATGGAATTCGTGGTGATGGTCCTCAAGCGATTTTTCCAGATGGATCTTGAGCAGGCGACCCGCGTCATGCTCCACGTGCATCAGAAGGGCGTCGGCGTCTGCGGCATCTTTCCTTACGAGATCGCCGAGACCAAGGTGAACCAGGTGATGGATTTCGCCCGGCAGAACCAGCATCCCCTGCAGTGCACCCTCGAAAAGGCCTGATTGCCCGCCGATCGATCGGCGGGGAACCGCCTGCACTTTCCGAAAGTTCAATAGTCCATGCGGCACGAGGCAGGATGTCCCGCGTCGGGCGCGATCCTGCGTTTGGGAAGGCGGAGGCTGCCATTGGGTCGCACTGCGCCGTCAAAGGCCCAGCTTATCGGGGGTTAGGCCGACAAATGCCTTTCGCCCGCCGCGGCTAGCCGTTAAGGGCCAGAGGAAGGACGGTAATGTGACGACGAACACGTGAAATTCTTCAGCGCCATCGATCGCTACATCTTCCGCCTCGTGCTGATGCCCATGCTCGGCATCTTCCTGCTGGCGGCTTCCTTGCTCGTGCTCGACAAGATGCTGCGCCTGTTCGACTTCGTCGCAACGCAGGGCGGTCCCGTGGGCGTCGTGTTCAAGATGCTCGCCAACCTGCTGCCGGAATATGCCAGCCTGGCGATACCGCTGGGCCTGATGCTCGGCATCCTGCTCGCCTTTCGCAAGCTCGCCACGTCCAGCGAACTCGACGTCATGCGTGCCGTGGGGCTGAGCTATACGCGGCTCCTGCGCGTGCCGTACCTGATCACGATCGTCCTGGCCGGCCTCAACCTGGCCATCGTGGGCTACCTGCAGCCGCTCTCGCGCTATTATTACGAGCAGCTCAACTACGAGCTGAAGTCCGGTGCACTGGGCGCCTCGATCAAGGTGGGCGAATTTACCGCGCTCAAGGACCGAATTGCGCTGCGCATCGATGAGAGCCGCGACGATGGGCGCCGTCTCATCGGTATCTTCGCGCGCGTCGCCAACGAGAAGGGGCAGGTGCTCTCGATCTCCGCGCGCGAGGGCCAGTTCCTTGCGCTGCAGGGCGCGCCCGACACGGTCATCCTGCGGCTCGAGCAGGGCCAGATCATCCAGGATATGCCGGGCAGCAGCCCGCGCGTCCTCAGCTTCACCCGCCACGACCTGCCGATCGACCTGCCGCAGATCGAGAAGTTCCGCAAACGCGGCGGCGAGGACCGCGAGTATCTCCTGCCTGAACTGATGAAGCTGGGCTGGAGCGACGAGAGGCCCAGGCAGGAGCGCGTAGCGAGCCAGGCGAACTTCAACTACCGTCTGGTCGAAGTGATCATGATGCTGCTGCTGCCGCTGCTCGCGGTGGCGCTTGCAATCCCGCCCAAGCGATCGAGCTCTTCGCTCGGCCTGTTCGTCTCTATCGTCATGGTCGTGGCCTATCACAAGGTGAACCAGTACGCGGCGGACGTCGCCGCGCTTGGGCGGATCAATCCGATCATCGGCCTGTGGGGGCCGTTCCTGGTGCTCGCGTTGCTGATTCTCCTGATGTACTACCGCGTCGCCTATGTACCGGGCGGACAGGCGATCGGCTGGCTCGAAAAAGGCGCCGAGAGCGTCAGCAAGCGCCTGAAGTCACTGCTGCGCCGCAAGCGTCGCGGCCCGCTCCTCCCGGCCTCAGCGGATCCGTCCTGACATGCAGCTTGAATTCTTTCCCTCGCGCTCGCTGACGCTCTACCTCGCGCGGCTCTTCATCACCCGCATCGTCGCGGTGCTGCTCATGCTCGTGCTGGTGCTGCAGGTGCTCGACCTGCTCGGTGAGAGCGGCGATATCCTGGCCTATTCGGGCAATGGCGAGGCGCAGCTGTTCTACTACGTAAGCTTGCGCATCCCCCAGCTGATCGCGCGGTTCCTGCCTTATTCGGTTCTGCTGGCGACGATCATCACCCTGGCGACGCTGAACCAGAACAGTGAAGTCATCTCGATGAAGGCGGCGGGCCTGTCCGCGCACCAGATCTTGGCGCCGCTGATGCTGACGGCGCTCGCCGTATCGGTGCTCAGCTTCGGCTTCAACGAACGCGTCGTAACCCGTGCCAGCGCCACGCTCGATGCCTGGCAGGCCGTGGATTATGGCCCGATCCCCAAGAAGGCCGGGGCAAAGAGCAACCTGTACCTTGCCGACGGGCGGGATCTCCTGCTGGCGCAGTCGCTGGAGGGGACCGGCAATGGCATGGTCCTGCACGGGGTCACGTTTTACCGGCGCGATGCCAACGGCATGATCGTCGAGCAGCTGCGCGCGCCGGATGCGGCCTACCTCAATCCGGGCTGGAAGCTGGACAAGCCGGTGCGCTTCGACGTTGCCGGCACGAAGACGACGACGCTTGCCACCGCCACCGTCGCACCGGGCATCACGCCTGAGAAAATCACGATGTCGAAGGTGGACGCGGATTCGCAGGACATCGTCGAGCTGGCTTCGTCGATCCTGGCTCTGCGCGATGCCGGACGCCGGACGAGCGAGCTGGAGGCTGCCTGGTGGCACAAGATCTCCGGCCCGTTCTCTTCAACGCTGATGCCCTTGCTGGGCGCTGTCGCGGCATTCGGCCTGGCCCGTTCAGGCCAGCTTCTCATCCGCGCCGTGATCGGCATGGCGCTGGGCTTTGCCTACTTCGTGTTCGACAACGCCGCGCTCGCGATGGGCAACTTCGGCGGCTACCCGCCGCTGATCGCGGCATGGGCGCCGTTCCTGCTCTTCGCGCTGATCGGCGAAACCGTCCTCATCCGGACCGAGGAATAGGCGCCGCTTCCGGCAACCTGTTCGAGGTTGCCGGGCGGGGCGTTCCCGTTCTTACCGAGGCCGCATCGTGCTGCCGACGAGCCGTGACATCAGCGGCATCAGGCCGGGATAGCTCGCCTTGGTGTAGGTCGTATCGAGGCCCAGATGTTTGCTCAGACGGCGGTGCGCTTCGCCCAGCGAGTGATAGGGCATGCTGGGAAGCAGGTGGTGCAAGGCGTGATAGCGCAGGCCCACCGGGGCCCAGAGCGGTGCCAGCACTGCCGGCGGCGGCACGTTCACCGAATCGAGATACTGCGCGGTCACGGTCATCGCATCGCCGTCGTTCTCCCACAGGTGCGCCACGAGGGTGCGGACCTGGTTGAGGAAGGCGGTTAGCGATACGACGCACAGAGCGATCAGCAGCGGGCGCCAGCCCAGCACCAGCGTGCTGGCGAGCAGGGCGATCGCCCAGGCCGAGCAGCCCAGCTCCTGCCAGAAGACCATGCGCCTGAAATCGCCTTCGGGCGGCCGGCGGCGGAATTCGGGATTGATCGCCAAGGCCGAAAAGCGTGCCCAGACGAGGCGGCGCAGGGGCGGGATAACCGCGCCGAGCGGCACCAGCACGGCCGAGCGCAGCAACAGGGCGAAAGGCAGCAGCATCGCGGTGAGGGCGAAGACCGGCAGGCTCCAGGGCTTCATCAGGGCCAGCGGCAGGTATTCCGGATCGTCCACCGTCCCATAGCGCGTGCGCGCATGGTGCAGCGTGTGCACGCCTTCATACATCAGCGAAGGCGTAAGCAGCGGAATGCCGACGAGAAGATTCCAGCCGAAGCGGAAGCCGGGCAGGGCGTCCTTGTGGATATGGGTCAGCTCATGGATGAACAGCAGCGCGCGGTAGAGCGCAAGAGCGGCGAGGATGCCGCTGAGCGTTGCGAGCCAGGGATTGGCGATCAGGATGGCGCCCGCCAGCGCGGCGTAGCCCAGCGCGGCCGAGGCCAGCATGTCCGGCCAGTAGATGCGCGGAAGCGCGGCGGAAATGTCGCGGGTCAGCTCTACGGCCGCGCGCAGCATCTCCTTGTCGTCGGGAATCGCCGACTTCTTGATAGTCCCGCTCTGTTGCTGCGCCGGGGCGGCAGCGGGGGCGTCGATCACGTCCTGGGCAATCATGCAATCAATCCAAAAAGCATTCCTGTGGGTCGATTCCGGGAATTTCCGTGATTCGAGCCGGGGTTGCCGCGATCTCCCGCCATGCCCGACTTGACAATATGCCGGGACCGCACGCAGGTCGCGTATCGATAATCCTTCTCGCACACAACAAAGGCAGGATCGTGGCGAACGCCCAACTAGTCATCACACCCGTTTCCGGCAAGGCCGAGATCAAGGCCTTCGTCGACGTTGCCTATCGTCTCAATGCGCAAGATCAAAATTGGGTGCCCAATCTGCGCATGGAAGAGCTCGAGAAGTTCACGCCCGGCAAGAATCCTTTCTTCGACCATGCCCGTTGCCAGTTGTTCCTGGCACGGCGCGAGGGCCGTATCGTCGGGCGCATATCGGCGCACATCGATGAACTGGCGCTGACCCTGCCGCTTGAGCAGGGCATGGGCCCGGGAACGGGCAACTGGGGCGCGATCGAGGCCGAGGACGAGGACGTCGCCCGCGCCCTTATCGAAACTGCCGAGAACTGGCTGCGCCAGCAAGGCATGACCCGCGTGCTGGCGCCCATGAACCTGTCCGTATGGGAAGAGCCCGGCCTGCAGGTTCGCGGCTTCGATCACCCGCCGATGGTGATGATGGCGCACCACAATGCCGCTTATCAGCCGTGGATCGAGGGCGCGGGCTACGCGCTGGCGAAGACGCTCTACACCTACGATCTGGACGTGACCAGGCAGTTCCCGCCGCTGGTCCAGCGCATCGTCGCCTCGGGCGAAAAGAACGCCAAGATCCGCGTGCGCGAAGTCGATCTCAAGCGTTTCGACGAAGAAGCCGCGATCATCTGCGACATCCTCAACGATGCGTGGTCGGACAACTGGGGCTTCGTGCCCTTCACCGACCGGGAAATCGCCCATACCGGCAAGAAGCTGAAGCCGCTGGTCCATCCCAGCCTGATCCGCATTGCCGAGTACGAAGGCGAGCCGGTGGCCTTCATGATGACGCTGCCGGATCTCAACCAGGTGCAGAAGCGGATCAACGGCAAGAAGGGCAAGCCGTCGCTGCTCGGCTGGCTCAAGCTGGCCCTGTGGCTGCGCAAGCCCAAGCCGGCCGACATGCGCGTGCCGCTGATGGGCGTACGCAAGAAGCTGCAGTCCTCGCGCCTTGCCAGCCAGCTCGCTTTCATGATGATCGAGTACATCCGGCGTTCCGCGACCCAGATGTTCGATTCGCAGCGAGGCGAGATCGGCTGGATCCTCGAAGACAACCAGGGGATGGTCGCGATCGCCGATGCCATCGACAGCAAGGTGAACCGGGAATACGCGATCTACGAAAAGGCGCTGTGATCCGGTCGTCGGGGCCGGCTTCCAGATTTTCTTAACGGGCGGCGGACTACCCTCGTGCGGCGAGGCATGCCTCTGGGGCATGCCGCGATCGCGGAAGGCGGGTCGTTGAAGATGAAGTACAGGTCCTGGCTGGTCGTCCCGGGCAGCAGCGAGAAACGGCTGGGCCTTGCCATGGGCACCGGGGCGGATGTGGTCGTTGTCGATCTTGCCGATACCGTGCCCGATGCGGCAAGGCGCGAGGCGCGCGCCATGGCGTGCGAGTGGCTCTCGGTACACCGCCGTAATCTGCTCGAACACCGGCAGATGGGACGCTGGGTGCGCATCAACGCGCTCGATTCGGGGTTATCGCGCGACGACCTTCTGGCGGTCATGCCCGGCGCGCCGGACGGCATCATCCTTCCCGGAGCGACCGGCCCGGAAGCGGTCCGCCAACTTGCCAGCGAAATCTACGAGCTGGAGCAGGCAAACGGCATCGCCGCCAACTCGGTGCGGATCATGCCCGTCGCCGGCGACAGCCCGCGCGGCCTGTTCGGCATGGCGCAATATCTCGATACGCCGCACCAGCGCCTGTTCGGCCTGACGTGGAGCGTCGCGGGCCTCGGTGTCGCCATGGGTTGCAGTCTCCTGCACGGCGTCGAAGGCGAGCGGAGCGATGCGGCGCGCCTGGTGCGGGCGCAGACGCTTCTCACTGCGCATGCCAGCAGAACCGTCGCCGTGGATGCGCCTTTCGAGCGTTTCGAGGACGATCACGGGCTTGCAAGAGCTGCGCAGCAGGCGCGCGCCGATGGATTTGCCGGGATGTTCGCGATCCACCCGGGACAGGTGGCGACGATCAATGCCGCATTCACCCCGAACGGGGAGGAACTGGCACAGGCCCGCGAGATCCTCGCCCTCTTTTCGGCAAACCCGGATCAGGCTTCACTGCCGCATCGGGGCCGGATGATCGACCGCACGCACCTGGCCATGGCGCGGCAAGCAATCGATGCGGCCGGCGAAGGTGATAATGCTGCCGAGGGGCAGCGCCTCTCGGCCCTGCTGCGTCCGGCTTAGCTGAGTCCGGTTTATTCGGCCTGCGGAGCGGGCTGCGCCGTTTCGGCGGCCGTTGCTTCCTGTGCGGCGGCCTGCGCCTCTTCGGCTGCGTCCGTGGCCTGTGCACTTGCCGGTCTGGGCCCGGTATCGCCGCTTGCCGCCGCTTCCGGATTGGCCAGCGGGGACTGCGAGCGAACCGTGTCGTAAGGCAGCATGTCGTCGGTCACGGAGCGCGGCAGCAATTTTTCGCCCGCAGCCTCCTTCGGGGCAGGGGCATTGTCCTTGCAGCCGCCCAGGCTCGACACTGCGGCGCCGGCGATCGAGAGGGCCGTCCAGAACTTCAAATGCCGGTGCATCATTCATGGGTCTCCGGTTTGCCGTCGGCGGGCGGGCAGGGACGTTCAAGCGCAGCAAGGAAGGAATCGGCCCTTGCGATCAGCGCCTTGTCCCATGTGTCGAAATCGACGTCATGACCAAGCCGCGCAAGGCTGGTAATGCCGAATTCCTCGATACCGCAAGGCACGATGCCGGTGAAATGCGACAAGTCGGGGCGGATGTTCACGGCAAATCCGTGCATCGTTACCCATTTGCGGATGCGCACGCCGATCGCGCCGATCTTCGCCTCGCGCCCGTCGATGTCCTGAGTCCAGATCCCGATACGGCCCTCGCTCCGGAAACCCTCTATGCCGAAGTCGCGCAGGGTGTCGATAACCCAACCTTCCACGGCATGGACGAAACCGCGCGCGTCGCGGGCGCGCTTCTTCAGGTCGAGCAGGATATAGCCGACCCGCTGGCCCGGGCCGTGATAGGTATAGCGCCCGCCGCGCCCGGCCTCGACCACCTCGAAGCGCGGGTCGAGCAGTTCGGCGGAGGCCGCGCTGGTTCCTGCGGTATAGACCGGCGGATGTTCCAGCAGCCAGACCAGCTCGCGCGCCTCGCCCGCAGCGATAGCGGCATTGCGTACCTGCATTTCCTCCAGCGCGGCGCGATAGGGCACCGGCTCGCGGCTCACCCGCAGTTCGATATCACCGGGAAGCGTGTCTGGGATCGTCATGCCGCGTTGCGTGGCGGCATTCCCTGCGGTTATCAAGTGCCTTTAGGCTGGCGCCTGTGCGACGGCATGCGGAGTAGAACATGAATTTCGACAGCAATCTTGCCTGGAAGCAGGCCTCGGGTGCGGTTTCGGCCAATCGCGAGGTCGTCCTTGCGCTTGCCGGCGTGTTCTTCATGTTGCCGCAGCTTGCCTTCGCGATCTTCTTTCCGCAGCCCGAACCGGCTGCGGGGATGAGTGAGCAGCAGATGGTCCAGATGGTCACGGCTTACTACAGCTCGATCATGCCCATGCTGATTCCGATGGCGCTGATACAGGCTCTCGGCACATTGGCGCTGCTGCGGCTTCTCGACGGGAGCAGGCGGCCCACGGTGGGAGAGGCGATAAAGGGCGGATTGCGCGGGGTCGTCCCCTACTTGCTCGCGCAGCTGATCAGCGGTTTCGTCCTCGCACTCGTCGCATTGGCCGTGATCGGCCTGTTGGGCGCCCTTGCAGGAATGGCCGGAATGTTCGTGGGCGTTGCCATCGTGGCCGCGATCACCGTCTTCGTGGCGGTGCGGCTCTCGCTGACGGCGGCTGTCGTCGCGGTTGAGCAGGCCACCAATCCGATTGCGGCGCTGTCGCGCTCCTGGAACCTGACCGCTGGAAATACCACGCGCCTGCTGACCTTCTACGGCCTGTTCATCGTCGCGTTCATCGTCCTGCTGATCATGGTCAATGTCCTGATCGGCATTCCCCTGGCGCTGCTGGCGTCCGATCATGTTGCCATGATCGTGGAGGCGCTGGTCGGTTCGGCCCTCAGTGCGCTGATGGCGCTCTATCTCGTGGCGATCATCGCTGCGAGCCATCGCCAGCTTGCCGGGAACACTCCTGAGGCGGATAGCGCGCCGTTCATCTGAGCGGGCGCTGCAGCCCTTCGCCATGGCCGTGGCAGGCCGGACCGTGACCGGACGGTGACGGCGCAGGGCTTATCGCCCCAGCAAAGAGGGCGATGCCGGTTGGTGGAATGAATAGCGGGGAAGCGCGCGAGGGCCTCAGCCCTCGTCTTCGTCCTTCCAGCCCCAGTAGAGGAAGCAGGGCGGCACGTTTATCGCTTCCATGCCGTTGTCGATCCGCTTGAAGTGGCGCGCCATGAAATCGCGTGCACGCGGCGTGAACTGGTACACCAGGAACGCGCCGCCCTTGCGGATCACGCGGTGCGTCGCCGCGGCAATGGCGGGGCCGACGCCGTCGGGCAGGGTTGAGAAGGGCAGGCCGGACAATACGTAATCCGCCTTTTCGAAACCGTGCGCCTTGACGATTTCCTCGACGTCCGCAGCCGAACCCAGCACGGCCTTGAAGCGGCTGTCGCTGATGTTCTTGCGCAAGTACTCGATGAAGAGCGGGTTGGTGTCGATCACGATCAGCATGCCGTCGCGCGGCAGACGATCGAGGACCGGCTGGCAGAAGGTGCCGACGCCCGGGCCATACTCGACGAAGAGCTTGCAGTTCGCCCAGTCGACCGGCTTGAGCATGCGGTTGATGGTGAATCGCGACGACGGGACAATCGAGCCGACCATCACCGGATTGCGCAGGAACCCTTCGATGAAGACGCCCCATGGTCCGAGGGACCGCTTGATTTTCCGCTTCAACTTCTGGGGCAGTGCCTCACGGGCAAGCTCTGTGCTGGTCATGCTGGCGGAAGCTCTCGCATTGTTGTCGTCATTTTTGTGCAGCAAAGTCGGTGGCAGATTCCACTGACCTTTGCAAGTTAACGACCCTGTAGGGTCAGAGAATTTCGTGGACCTTGTCTTGCGGACGGCACAGCCTGACGCCCTTGTCGGTCTCCACCAGGGGGCGTTCGATCAGGATCGGTTCGGCGGCCATGGCGTCGAGCACGGCCTTGGCATCGGCATCGGGCAGCCCGCGTTCGGCGGCGTCGGTGCCGCGCATGCGCAGGCCTTCCTGCGGCGTGATCCCGGCATCCTTGTACAGTTGCGCCAGCTTGGCAGCGCTCGGCGGATTCTTGAGATATTCGATCACCTCGACTTCGACGCCCGGGGTTTCCTCGAGCACGGCGAGGGTCTTGCGCGAGGTGCCGCACTTGGGGTTGTGCCAGATGGTCGCCTTCATGGCCTTCTCCTGATTAATTCTGGGGTGTGTCGGTGGCGGTGCCGGTGTCCGCGGAAGCGGCTGCAGACGCCAGCGCGGGAACGGCCCGCGCAGCGTCTTCGGCGGTGATGCCCGGTGCCGGCGCGGCGCTGATCGTCTCTTCGCGGCGCATGACCCGCCCGGCGCGCTGCACCGCACGCACGAGCCGCGGATAGACGCCGCAGCGGCACAAGTTGGAGATCGCCCGCTTGATTTCCGCTTCGTCCGGATCGGGATTGCGCGCCAGCAGGGCGGCGGCGTTGATGACGATGCCCGGGGTGCAGAACCCGCACTGGATCGCCTGTTCGGCAACGAGGGCCTGTTGCACCGGATGCGAACGGTCGTCCGAAAGGCCTTCGATGGTCTTGACGAAGCGGCCTTCGCACTCGGCAATGGTGATGAGGCAAGACCGCAGCGGCGAGCCGTCGACCAGCACCGTGCAGGCCCCGCAATCGCCGACTCCGCAGCCGTACTTGGTGCCGGTAAGATTGGCAGCGTCGCGCAGCGCCCACAGCAGGGGCGTCTGCGGATCCATCTCGAATTCGACCGGCCGGTCGTTGACGGTCATGCGCGACATCGGGCTTCCTTATGCGCTGGAGGCGCGAAGGGCCAGAGCCTGTCGCAAGCCGTTGGTGAAAGCCTAGCGGAAACCGACGCGCAGCCCCGCCCAGACGGTGCGCGGCGTGCCCAGGTCGATGGAACCGGACTGATTGCGCGTGACGATGGTCTCGTCGGTGAGATTCTCGCCCCGCAGCACCACCGAGACGAGCGGCATGACGGGAACCTTCACATAGGCATCGAGCGTGGTGGCCGCGGGCAGAGCCTGCGTTTCCTGGTCGTCCTCGAACTGGCGGCCGACGTGGCGCACTGTCGCCGCAATGCGCCAGCCCGGCTTGGGCAGCCACGCGATGGTGCCACTCGCCGCAAGCTTGGGAACCTGCGAGGGGCGCATGCCGTCGAGGTCGGCCTGGATGCCGCTTGCCTCGACCTGGGAATCGGTCCAGCTCAGCGAGCCGTCGAACTCCACTTGCCCGAGGTGGAGGGCTGCGGTCCCCTCCAGCCCGCGCGCGCGGATTGCATCGACGTTCTGGCGCTGGCGCAGGTTACCGTCATCGGAAATGGTGACATTGGCGATGGCGTTCTTGAGCTTGTTGTCGAACGCAGTCAGCGACAGGGTCAGGGCCTCGAACGGCCGGGTGTCGACACCCACTTCGTAACCGCGCAGCTTTTCCGGCCTGAGCGCGGCATTGGCCTGCGTCTCCACCGGGAAGACGACGAAGGGGCGGTAGAGTTCGTTCAACGTGGGCAGGCGCATGCCGGTATAGGCGGCTGCGCGCAGGGCAAGGGCTTCGCTGGCGTGCCAGACGAAGCCGCCGCGCACATTGCCGGTCCAGCCTGAACGGTCGGCGAAGGCCGTGTCCTCGTTGACCGCGCCGCTGGGCGTGATTTCGCGGTAGAATCCATTGCGGATCGTCCAGCGGTCAGCGCGCCCGCCCGCAGTCAGGACGAGATTGCCGAGCGTCCAGTCGTCCTCGACGTAGAAGCCGACGTCGGACTGATCACCGCCGGCCCGGCGGATCGCGGTGCGCGCGCCGGTGAAAGTGCTGTAGGGCATTTCCAGCAGTCGCCCTTCAGTCAGGCGGACATCCGCGCCCATGCGCAGGACATGCGCGTCGCCGACCGGGGGGCGAAGCTCGAACTTGCCGCCGACCGCCGTCGTCGGGGTCTTGGCCTGATCCAGCGCCTTCACGAAGCGTGTCGAGCTGATCACGACATTCGAAAAGTCCTGCGCTTGGACATAACCCAGAATGTCGAACTGCCAATCGCCCCGGCCGACCAGACGCAGCGAAGCCTGTTGGCCGGACGACGTCGAATCCGCTCCCTTGAAGCGCAAGGTGCGCTGGTCGTCATAGGCCATGGCCGAGGCCTGCAGCTCGACGGTGTCGTTGAGCGGAGCCACGCCGCGCAGGCTGGCCGACCAGCTGTCATAGGCCGCCCGTGCCGAAGCATCGACGCGCTGCGACCTGGGCGTTGTCCAGAAACCCTGGCCGCGGTCCCATTGGACGCTGGCGACGAGGAAGCCTGCTCCGAGATCGGGCGCGATCGTTGCCGAAGTCTGCGTCTCTCCGCGGTCGTTGACGAGGGCGAGAGCCTGCAGCGGCCCCATGTCGCGCGGCCCGGCACTGGTCAGTTCGATCGTACCCGATACCGCGCCGGTGCCGAAGGCGCCCGCGCCGCCGCCGCGGGTCACGCGGATCGAGGCGAGCCGGTCGGGCGCGAGGGCGCTGAGGGGGATGTAGCCGAAGAAGGGATTGGCAATCGGTACACCGTCGAGCAGGACCAGCGTGCGGCTGGAAGCATTGCCGCCGAGCGCGCGCAGGGTCACGCCTTGTGCCGAAGGGTTGGACGAGCGGCTGTCCGACCGGCGGAACTGCTGGAACCCGGCGATGGAGGAAAGCACGTCCTCAATCCGGCCCGATGCACTGGTCACGATCTGGTCGCGTGCGATGGTCTCGACGTCGTAGGCCGGCGTCGCGGGGCTTTCCTCCAGCCCGCGTCCGGTCACGACGATGGGTGTGTCCGGGCCGCCGCCGGAATCCGCGGCATGAGCCGGCAGCGTGGAGATGATCGCGGCGGCGATGACCAGTGAAGTGCTTGCAAGATAACGAATTCGATTATGTGCCATGCGCGCTTGGATAGCCATAACCGAGATACTTGCAAGTTATTGACGAGAACAGTGGAACTCGCTGAAACTTTCGGTTAGTTACCCCGGTGTGACCCGCTTGGTTTATTTCCGAGACGGGCGCGCCGGCTCCCTTCGGGGGGAGGGAGCCGGCGCTTCAAGGCCCCTTCATCATCATCTTCAGATGCGCCGGATCGACCCTTTGGGTGCCGATCCTGCTTGCCGGGCCTGCCCAAGGGCGTAGAATTGCCTTGTGACTGAAGAACAATATCTTTCCGGCCGCATTCTGCTGGCCATGCCGGGCATGTTCGATCCCCGTTTCGAGCGCTCGGTCAACGTGATGTGCGTTCATGACGAAAACGGGGCGCTCGGTATCGGCATCGGTCAGGTCCGCGAAGGCGTGACTTTCCATGACGTCCTGAACGAGCTGGGCATCGATCCCGGCGCTGCGCCCGACCGTGCGGTCTGTAACGGCGGGCCGGTCGAGCCGGGGCGGGGCTTCGTGCTCCATTCCACCGATTGGGGCGGATCAGACACGATTGCGGTTCAGCCGCTCTGTGCACTCTCGGCCTCGATGGAAGTGCTGCGCGCCATAGCCGAGGGACGCGGGCCGAGCCGCTGGCTGATGGCGCTTGGCTATGCGGGGTGGGGCGCCGGGCAACTGGAAGGCGAAATGCGCCACCACGGCTGGTATGCGGCCGACCCGCATCCCGAAGTCTTGTTCGATACGCCCGTGGATGAGCGGTGGAACGCGACCTGGCAGGCCGAGGGCATCGATCCCGCGCTGCTGTCTAACGCTACCGGGCAGGCCTGACGCGGCCTCAGCCCGGTTCGGTCCGCCTCAATTGCGCCAGGTCTGCAGGAGTGTCGACATCGGCGTGAATCGCCGGGTCCGTGCAATCGACGAAGACAACGTCGGGGCGCTGTCGCAGCAGCTTGCCTGCGCCCTGATCGCCCGTGAGCCCGGCAATCGCCGGATAGGCGCGGGCGGAAAGCAGTACCGGATGGCCGGGGCGGCCGCCCTCGCGCGGCATGGCGGCAAAGCCGTCGCCGATCGCGTGGGCGAGACGCTCGGCAATTTCGTGCGGGATGCGCGGCATGTCGCCAAGGAAGACGAAGGCGCCATCGGCCTCGGCGGCGGCAGCGATGCCTGCCTGCAGGGACTGCGAGAGGGAGGTGCTGGCGATGCGCACGATTTCGACGGGCGGCGAACCTTCCCAGGTGCCGGTTTCGAGGCCGCGACGAGCGACGACGATGACGCGGCTGACCGGCGCCGCGCGCGCTGCACGGATGGCATGGAACAGGAGCGGCTCGCCATTGAACGGAGCAGAGAGCTTGTCGCTGCCGAAACGCATCGCCGATCCGGCCGCGAGGACCAGCGCGACGCGGGTCATGCGCGTTCCTTCGCCGGATTGAGCGCCTGCATAATCTCGGCGATGATGCCGGTGGCGACTTCCCATGGCGACTTGCCAAGACCCGTGATGCCCGGAGAGAAGTGCAGCGCGTCCAGTTCCTGTCGCGTCGCACCGGCAGCTTCGAGAGCGGCCAGGCGCCCGGCCGCGCGCGATTTTGCACCGACCATGCCGACATAGCCTGCCGAACCGCGCAGGGCCGCGAGGCACCCGCCGAGGTCGTGGTGATCTTCGTGCGTCGCTCCGAGATAGGCAGTCCAGCGATCGACACCAAGGCTCTCGAGCGCCTGCATCGGCGCTTCCCGCAGGTATCCGGCCACCGGGAACGGCGGCGGGGAGGATGGGCCGTCCGGTCGCACGAGATAGGTTTCGAACTGGGCAAGAGCACCGAGCCGCGCCGCCGCCAGCGCACCGGGATCGCCCCCGGAGACGATCAGCCGGCGGGGCGGATCGTAGCGGCGTGCAAGCGAGAATGGCTGGTCGGTCAGGCTCAGCAGCGCCCCGTCCTGCGCCGAGACGCGGCGCATGGAGCCGTCGCTGTGCCACTGGCAGGACCGGCGCTCGGCCGCGTGGCGCAGCAGTTCATGCAAGGCTTCGTCGTCTGGCGAGATGCGCTCGAGCAGGATATGCAATGCACCGCCGCAGCGCAGGCGGATGTCGATCCACGGGCTGCCGGCGCCGTAGTGCAGGTGTCGCGGTTCACCGTCGGTCAGGACGCGCGCTGCGTGGCTGGCGACGTCGCCCTCGATGCAGTCTCCGGAGAAATAGCCGCTTGCCGCAGAGCCATCGAACACCATCTGTGCGCCCGGGCCACGCGGGGCGCTGCCTTCGACGCGGTACAGGGTGGCCAGCACGACGGGCCGACCGGCATCGGATGCTTGCGCCAGAGCGGGGCGCACATCGTCGACCCACCCGAACAGTGGCCAGTCAGCGTTGTCGATTTGCCCGTCCATATATCTGCGGTCTGCTCCGGTCTGAGACGCGGAAGTATGGTCGCGCGAAGCGTAATGCAATGCAGGTGCCGGGAAGCGCGCCGGGAAGGCAAGTGGTCCCCGCGCTGTAGGGATTAACCTTCAGGCTCGGAAAATTGCGGGGAAGCCGCCCAGGCTTCGTCTTCGCCGATGCGGTCGGCGTAGAGCAGGCGACCGCCGGAAAGGTGCCAGAGGGCTTCGTTGAAGTTCGAATTGCTCATCGCGAAGCAACCTTCGCTGCGGCCCAGCTTGCCCCACTTGTCGATCATCGACTGGTCCACGTACCAGGCCGGATGCATGACGATGGCGCGCTGAAGCGCCATCGAGTTGTCCTCGTCCAGCCCGACGAGGCGGATCGATGTGCCGTACTTGCCCTTGTACCATTCACAGGTGAGGAAGGCGCCGCGAGAGGTCGCCTCGGAACCGGGAGTATTGGAAAAGCGCTGCAGCCAGCCGCTGTGCTCCGGATCGGAGCCCTTGCCGTGCGCGAGCAGGAAGCTGCGGACGGTTCCGGCCTCAATGTTGGCGAAATGCAGGCGCGGCTTCCACGAGGGCTGCGCGAAATCGGCGATCCCGACCAGATCGGTGCGCCAGACCTTGTTGCCGACGCGCTCTGCCTGGCGGGAGGCGACATCCATGATCTTGCGTTCGTAGGGCGTCAGGCTGGAGGCCGCTGCGTCGACGGCGAGCGCGCGTCCGGGCAAGACAATTCCGGCGCCTGCCGCAATCGCACCCTTGATAACCTCTCGCCGTCCGAGCTTCAAAACCATGCGATCAATATAGCGCTTTCCTGCAGGGAGTTCCAGTCGGGAGCGCAGCTTCCCGACCCGCGGTCGAGGCGGGCCGGCGCTGCGCTTCACTGGCCGAAGATGCCTGCAGGTGGGCTCAGGCGACCACCTTGAGGGCGGTCTTCTGGTGCCGCTTGATCCAGTCTTCCAAGACCGGCGCGATGCGGTTGCGCCACTTGCTGCCGTTGAAGATACCGTAGTGGCCCACTTCCTCGGCGAGATAGTACTTCTTGCGCTCTTCCGGCAGGTGCGTGGCAAGGTGCAGGGCAGCTTTGGTCTGGCCGATGCCCGAGATGTCGTCGTTCTCGCCTTCGACCGCGAGCAGCGCCGTGTCGCGGATCCCGCCCAGGTCGATCCGCTCGCCGCGGTGGACGAATTCGCCCTTGGGCAACGAATGGTTCTGGAACACGTGCTCGATCGTCTGGAGGTAGAAGTCCGCGGTCATGTCGCACACCGAGCGATATTCGTCGTAGAAGGCCTTGGTGGCAGCCGCGCTTTCCCCGTCGCCTTCGACGAGGTGCTTGAACATTCCGTAGTGGCTCATCATGTGGCTGCCCAGGTTCATCGCCATGAAGCCGGTAAGTTGCAGGAAACCCGGATAGACACGGCGGCCGCTGCCCGGATAGGTCAGCGGGACATCGGCGATGACGTTGTGCTCGAACCACGAGAGCGGCTGCTGCATCGCGACGTCGTTCACGCTGGTGGGCGCTTCGCGGGTGTCGATCGGGCCGCCCATCATCGTGAGCGTCGCGGGGCGGCAGGGATCCTTCTTGGCACCCATGATCGCGGCTGCGGCATAGGCAGGCACCGAGGGCTGGCACACGGCCAGCATGTGTGTGCCCGGGCCGATGTGATGGAGGAAGTCGACGAGGTAGTCGATGTAGTCGTCGAGGTCGAAGCGACCGGCAGAGGCCGGCACCATCTTCGCGTCGGCCCAGTCGGTGATGTAGACTTCGCAGGTTTCCAGCATGCGCGCGACGGTGCCGCGCAGGAGTGTGGCGTAGTGCCCGCTCATGGGGGCGACAACCAGCAGCTTGGGAGCATTCTCGGGCAGGCCGGGGTGATCGAAGCGCAGCAGGTTGCCGAACGGGCGATGGAGCACGATCGCTTCTGTGACGGGGTAGACGTCATCGCCGACCTTCACGGTCTCGATGTCGAAATCGGGCTTGCCGCGCGGAGAGGCCGCGTGGGCGAAGACTTCGAGCGCCGATGCCATGATCGGGCCGAGACCGGTATAGCCCAGGGGAAGGCTCGGGTTGGTTAGCATCTCGGCACCGACCGATGCCCATGCCGCTGCGCCACCAAGCATGGTGCGCTGCAATTCATACATGTTGTAAAGCAAGATTCATCTCCTGGCCGCCGCACGCAGCCGTCCTGACGATTCCCTTCATTCTGGGGATGAATTGACCCTTGTGCAATGCGGCATTTCCGATTTCGGTCTTTTGCATAGCAATTGAAACAGCTTGTGGTCACCTTTGGCTTTGCTGCGACCTCGGGCCTTTCCCTTAGCGTCTCAACGCGGTAAGGGGCCGCGCATGGACGCCAATCCGGGCCAGACCCCAACGCCGCAGAGTGAAGCCTCGACGACAGGCGAAGAGTCGCCGCGTCGCAAGAGCCTGGGTCCGCTGCGCATGGTCTGGCGCGAGCTGTTCCACTATCCCGGGCGCATGGTGGTGGCCGGTTGCGCGCTGATCACCACGGCGACTTCCACGCTCGCCATTCCGTACGGATTCCGTCAGATTATCGACCAGGGCTTCGCCGAGGGCGCGGACCCGACGGCGATCCGCAAGTGGTTCATCGCCCTGCTGTGCATCGTCGCGGTGCTCGCAGTCGCCACGGCGATCCGTTTCTACAGCGTTTCGTGGCTGGGCGAGCGTGTCGTCGCCGACATCCGCCTGCGTGTCCAGCGCCACCTGCTGTCGCTTTCGCCCAGCTTCTTCGAGGAAAACAGCCCGAAGGAGATCGCCTCGCGCATGACCGCGGACACCGCGATCATCGAACAGATTGTCGGTACGACCGTTTCGGTCGCCCTGCGTAACGCGATCATGGCAATCGGCGGCGTGGCCTATCTTTTTGCTCTGGCGCCGACGCTGACTATCGGCCTGATCGTCGCGATTCCACTCGTGATCCTGCCGATTGCGACATTCGGACGGCGGTTGCGGGCGGTCTCGCGCACCAGCCAGGACCGTGTGGCCGATATCGGTGCGATGACCTCGGAAGTCTTCGGCGCCTTGCGCGTGGTCCAGGCATTCAACCAGGAAGGCCGCGAGATGGGCCGCTTCGGCGAGGCGGTCGAGCGTACTTTCGAAACCGGCAAGCGGCGCATCACCATCCGCGCGATCATGACCGCGGTCATCATGTTCCTCATCTTCGGATCGATCACGGTCATCATGTGGCGCGGCGCGGTCGGCGTTGCGGAAGGCACGATCACCGGCGGCACGATCGCGGCTTTCGTCGTCACCGCAGGCATTGTCGCGGGCGCCTTCGGTTCGCTGACCGAAGTCTATGGCGACCTCGTGCGCGGCGCGGGCGCGGCAAGCCGCCTGGCCGAACTGCTGGGTGAGCGTCCGGCGATCTCGCCTCCGGCACGGCCGCAGGCGATGCCCAGCCCGGCCCGCGGAAAACTTGCCTTCGAGAGCGTGACGTTCCGCTATCCCACCCGGCCCGAGCAGGCCGCGCTGAAGGATTTCAGCCTGACTGTCGATCCCGGTGAGACCGTGGCGATCGTCGGGCCTTCGGGCGCGGGCAAGTCGACCCTGTTCCAGCTGGCCGAGCGATTCTACGATCCGCAGAGCGGCTCCATCAAGATCGACGGCGTACAGCTGACATCGGCCGATCCTGCCGAAATCCGCCAGCGCATTGCGCTCGTGCCGCAGGAAGGCGTGCTCTTCGCCGCCAGCGCACGCGACAACTTGCGCTACGGCAATTGGGCCGCTGACGATGAGGCGATCTGGCAGGCAGCGCGCGCGGCCAATGCCGAGCAGTTCCTCAAGGATCTTCCCCAGGGCCTCGATACCTTCCTCGGTGAAGACGGCGCCCGTCTGTCCGGTGGCCAGCGCCAGCGCATCGCGATTGCCCGCGCGCTCCTGCGCGAGTCGCCGATCCTTCTGCTGGACGAGGCGACCAGCGCGCTCGACGCCGAAAGCGAGCGGTTGGTGCAGGATGCGCTCGACCGCCTGATGCAGAGCCGCACGACCCTAGTGATCGCGCATCGCCTCGCCACTGTGCGTCAAGCCGATCGGATCATCGTCATGGACGGTGGCCGCATCGTCGAGCAGGGCACGCACGACACGCTTTCGGCTGCAGGCGGGCTCTACGCACGGCTTGCCTCGCTACAATTCGACATGCGTCCCGACCAGCGTTCGACCCTGGACGCGTAAAAGACTGGAATTGCGCAACAAGGAAATTATGTTGCGCTTCATCGGCGGGTCATCCGGACTCGTTCAGTCTCGTGTCGAACCATCCGAAAAGGATCAGGCATGCCTCGAATTCTCGGCAGGGCGCTTGCGTCGAGCGCCGCCATTTCAGCCTTCGTATTCAGTCTTTCCGCTGCCCCGCTCAGCGCTGCCGACAATCCCGTCGCCGCCTCTGACCCGGCCGCAGCCGATTGGGGCGATTTCGGCGTCCAGACCCAATGGATGGAAAAGGACGTAAAGCCGGGCGACGACTTCGACACTTTCGTCAATGGCAAATGGGTCGAGACGACCGAACTGCCGGCCGACCGCACCCGCTGGGGCTCGTTCGACGAACTGCGTGAACTGTCCAGCCAGCGCCTGCACGGCATCATGGATGACCTGATCGCTTCGAAGCCGGCGCCGGGCAGCGATGCCGCGCGGGTTGCTGCCGCCTATTCGGCCTTCATGGACACCGCCGCGATCAACGCAGCCGGGCTCAAGCCGGCGCGTCCCTATCTCGAAGCGATTTTCGCTGCGAAGACGCCGACCGACCTGATGAAGCTTTTCGCCTCGCCGGGATATGCTTCGCCGCTGGGCGTCTATGTCGATGCCGACCCCAAGCAGAGCGACGTTTATGCCCTGCAGGCCGCGATCACAGGGCTGGGCCTGCCGGACCGCGACTATTACCTCAAGAACGATGAGCGCTCGCAGGAAATCCGCGCCAAGTATCTCGATTACCTGGCTTTCGTGCTTGGCAAGGCAGGCTATGCCGATCCGGCTTCGGCTGCCAAGGCGGTGATGTCGCTGGAAATGCGCATCGCCCAGGCCGACTGGGACCGCGCCGCTGCGCGCAACCGCGATCTCACCTACAACAAGCTGTCGATGGGTGAGTTCGAGGCCTTCGGTTCCGATGGCCTCGTGCGCACTTTCATCGATACCGTGGGCGCGGGCAAGGCGAGCTACGTCATCGCAGCCGAGATCCCGCCGACGGCAGAGGAGCTGAAAGACGCCAAGATCGATGCGGCGAAGGCCCAGACCCTGTTCGGCGGCGGGCTCCCGGCCGCGATCAAGCTGGTCGACGAAGTGCCGGTCGCGGTCTGGCAGGCATGGCTGGCGGCGCATTTCCTGCGCGATCACGCATCGGTCCTGCCCAGCGACATCGACGATGCGACTTTCAATTTCTACGGCAAGACCCTGACCGGTCAGCCCGAGCAGCGCCCCCGCTGGAAGCGCGGCATCAGCGCGGTCGAGGGGATGGCTGGCGAACTGCTCGGCAAGATCTACGCCGGGAAATATTATCCGCCCGAGAACAAGGCGGCGATGGAGGATCTCGTCGCCAATCTGCGCAAGGCGATGGCGCTCAACCTCCATGACCTTTCGTGGATGGGGCCGGCAACCCGCAAGGAAGCCGAGGCCAAGCTGGAGGCTTTCACGCCCAAGGTCGGCGCGCCCGATACCTTCAAGGAATACGAGGGCCTGACTTTCACGCAGAACGATCCGCTGGGCAACATGATGGCCGCGGGCAAGTGGCAGAACGACTTCGACATGAACCGCATCGGCAAGGCTGTCGACCGGGCAGAATGGTTCATGCTGCCCGAGACCGTGAACGCCTACTACAATCCGCCCTTCAACGAGATCGTCTTCCCGGCCGCGATCCTGCAGCCGCCATTCTTCAACCTATCGGCCGACCCTGCGGTCAATTACGGCGCGATCGGCGGCGTGATCGGCCACGAGATGGGCCACGGCTTTGATGACCAGGGTGCCAAGTCAGACGGATCGGGCAACCTGCGCGACTGGTGGACGGCCAAGGACAAGGCCAATTTCCAGAAGCTGCAGGACAAGCTCGAGGCGCAGTACAACGCCTTCTGCCCTTACGACGAGGGCAAGACTTGCGTGAACGGCAAGCTGACGATGGGCGAGAACATCGGCGACCTGGGCGGCCTCAGCCTCGCCTACCGTGCCTACAAGCTCTCGCTGAACGGCAAGGAAGCGCCGGTAATCGACGGCTATACCGGCGACCAGCGCTTCTTCATGGCCTGGGCGCAGGTGTGGCGTTCGAAAGTGCGCGAGGAGCAGGCGCGTCAGTACCTGATGACCGACCCGCATTCGCCGCCGCACTACCGCATCAACGGCATCGTCCGCAATTTCGACGAATGGTACAGGGCTTTCGACGTCAAGCCGGATGACAAGCTCTATCTGCCGCCCGATCAGCGCGTGCGGATCTGGTGATTTCAATGCCCGGGGCAGGACCTGTCCCGGGCATTTTTGCATGGGGGATCAGCGGGTCATCCCGTTTTTCGGCCTGACTATTTTGCATCGCAGCGCGTGCCGCCTTGACTTGCCGGGGCGCTGCGGCTTGGTTGCGCCGCGATGGACCTGACCCTTACTGCAATTCTTCTCGGCATCGTCGAGGGACTCACCGAGTTTCTGCCGGTCTCGTCGACTGGCCATCTCATCCTCGCCACCGAACTGTTCGGATACGATGCCGCCCAATGGGCGACCTTCAACATCGTCATCCAGCTGGGCGCAATCCTTGCCGTGATCGTGCAGTTCTGGCGTACGTTCTGGGCCGTGGGCATGGGCCTGCTCAAGCTTGAGCCGGTATCGATCCGCTTCGTGCGTAACGTGCTGCTGGCCTTCCTGCCCTCTGCCGTTCTCGGTCTGCTGCTCAAGGACTGGATCGAAGGTCTGCTCGGTCAGCCCAGCATCGTGGGCTGGGCGCTGATTGTCGGCGGTATCGCCATTCTCGTCATCGAGAAAGTCGCGAAGCAGGGGCCGTTGACCGGCGTATCCGAGCTTTCGATGAAGACCTGCGTGGGTGTGGGGCTGGCCCAGTGCCTGGCCATGGTGCCCGGCGTCAGCCGGTCCGGCGCGACGATCATGGGCGCGCTGGCGATGGGCGTGGAGCGCCGTACCGCGGCCGAGTTCAGCTTCTTCCTGGCGGTGCCCACGATGATGGGCGCAACCACGCTGGAACTGCTGGGCGCGCGCGAGCAGCTCATGGCAGGCACCGGTCCTGTCGGCTGGGGAGAGATCGCGGTGGGCTTCGTCGTGTCCTTCATCGTCGCCCTGGTGGTGATCAAGGCGTTCATGGCCTTCGTCAGCCGTTCGGGCTTCTCGCCTTTCGCGTGGTATCGCATCGCTGCCGGTTCTCTGGCACTCTACCTGCTGACATAGGCCGCATTGTCGCAGGCCATGCTGGAACGGGGATGATCTGACATGGGCAAGAAGCAGAAGGACAAGCTGGGTCGCAAGGCCTACGACAAGCTGCTCGAGCCCATGGAAGAGGAACTGGTCGGCATGGCCCGCTGGGCCGCCGCCACCGGCGCGCGCATCCTGGTCCTGTTCGAAGGCCGGGATACGGCAGGGAAGGGCGGGGCGATCAACGCCATCGCCGCCAAGCTCAATCCCCGTCAGGTTCACGTCATCGCCCTGTCCGCGCCCAGTGAGCGTGAGCAGGGCCAGTGGTACTTCCAGCGTTACGTCCCGCACCTGCCGGCCCGGGGCGAAATCGTCCTGTTCGACCGCAGCTGGTACAACCGCGCGGGGGTCGAGAAAGTCATGGGCTATGCGACCGAGCCGCAGGTGCAGGCCTTCCTGCGCGATGCCCCGGTCTTCGAAAGGATGTTGGTCGAGGATGGCATCCTCCTGTTCAAGTACTGGCTGACCTGCGACCAGGAGCGGCAGGAGGAACGCCTGTTCGAGCGTCTCGAGGATCCGCTCAAGCGCTGGAAGCTCTCGCCCGTCGATCTGGCGGCCCGGCTCAAGTACGAAGACTACACGAAGGCCCGGGCGCAGATGCTCAAGGCGACCCATACGCGCCATGCGCCCTGGACGCTGGTAGACTTCAACGACCAGCACCGGGGGCGACTCACCCTGATTCGCGACTTGCTCGATCGGCTTCCCGATACCCGCGTCGATCCGGCGCCGCTGGAGATGGAACCGCTCGATCACAAGCCGCTGAAAGAGAAATTCGACGTTCTTGAGCCGATCCGGCCCTTTCCGGAGGAGTGAAACGCCTCGGGCGGCTTGACTTTGCGCCGACGCTGAAGCATGGGCCGCAGCCTTGAGGGGCGGTCCTTTCTGGCCGTCCTCGATTGTTTTCAACGGACATGCCGGCCGCCAGGGCGGCTGAAACGAAGAGATTACAGGAAAACGCCATGGCGAAGCCCGCAACTGTCAAGATTCGGCTGGTTTCCACCGCCGACACCGGATTTTTCTACGTCACCAAGAAGAATCCCCGGAACACGACCGAGAAGATGAGCTTTCGCAAGTACGATCCCGTCGCGCGCAAGCACGTCGAGTTCAAGGAAGCCAAGATCAAGTAAGGTTCACGGTCGGTTCAAGGCTGTGGACCTAGGGACATAGCCATGAAACGAATTCGAATGACCTTTCGATCCTGTGTTGGCGCGGCCGCTTTGGCCGCGCTTGCCGTTCCTGCCCTCGTTCCCGGCGAAGCGGCCTTGGCCGCCACGAACGCCGAAAGCGCCCAATTGAACGAGGCGGTCGCGGCCTTGCGCGGTATCTCGACGCTGCGCGCGGATTTCGTCCAGACCGATCGCACCGGCCAGTCGGTGACCGGGACCCTGACGCTCAAGCGTCCGGGCCGGATCCGTTTCCAGTACGAGAAGAGCGTCAACATGCTGATCGTGAGCGACGGCAAGGCGCTCACGATGATCGACTATGACGTCAACCAGGTCCAGCGCTGGCCGATCAGCAACAGCCCGCTAGGCGCGCTGCTCGATCCCAATCGCGACGTGGCGAAGTTCGGCACGGTCAAGCCGACCGGCAATCCCAATGTGGTCAGCGTCGAGGTGCGCGACAGCAAGCACCCCGAGTATGGCGTAATCACCCTGATCTTCACCCGCAAGGCCTCGGCCCCCGGCGGTCTGGAACTGTCCTACTGGGTCGCGCTCGATTCGCAGAACAAGCGCACGACCATCCAGCTCAAGAACCAGCGCTACGGGGTGCCGGTGACGGACAACGACTTCCGCTGGAACGATCCGCGTCGCCGCACTCGTCGATAGGAAACCTCGGTTCGTCGCTGGTTGTGTGGCGCCTGCGACAAACTGCGACACTTTCCTTAATTCTGTTCACTTGGCAGCAAGCCAATCGATCCTAAATTGATCTTGTCAGAGCGGCTCGAGGCGGGTTTCCCCCCTGTTGCCCGCGCCTCCGTAAGAGCGCTTCTGGCTTAGCGTGACGAACGCTTATGGAACCCTCGACCCCCTGCCCCCGGGTCGAGGGTTTTCCTTTGGAACTGCAGCGAGGATCGCAAGCGGCACTGGCAATTCGCCCTGAGCGCACCTAAAGCCCCTGACATGCTCAAGATTGCCACCTGGAACATCAATTCAGTCCGCCTTCGCATCGATCAGGTCGAGCGCTTCCTGACCGAACAGACGCCCGACGTCCTGTGCCTGCAAGAGATCAAGGTCGCCAAGCACCTCTTCCCGCACGAGATGTTCGAGCGGCTGGGCTATACGCACCGCGCGATCCACGGCCAGAAGGGCTACCACGGCGTCGCCACGGTCAGCCGCGTGCCGTTCGAGGAGTACAGCCGCCACGACTGGCAGGACAATGGCGAGGCCCGCCACGTCGGCGTGGAACTGCAGGGGCAGGGCAAGGGCCTGATCCTCGAGAACGTCTATATTCCGGCAGGCGGTGACGTGGCTGACCGCGAGGTCAATCCCAAGTTCGGCCAGAAGCTGGACTTTCTTGCCCGCATGACCGCGTGGGCGGACAAGATCGACCGCCCGACACTGATCGTGGGCGACTTCAACATCGCCCCGCTCGAATGCGATGTCTATGATCACAAGGCGCTGCTCAAGGTCGTCAGCCACACGCCGATCGAGGTGGAGACGCTTGGCCGCTTCCAGGATGCGCACGGCTGGGTCGACCTGGGCCGCAAGTTCATTCCTGCACCGGAGCGCAATTACTCCTGGTGGTCCTATCGCAGCTACTGGCGCAACAAGGACCAGGGCCGCCGTCTTGACCACATGTGGGCCTCTCCGGACCTGGCCGGGCAGGCCACGGCGCATCGTTTCGTCGAGGAAACGCGCAAGTGGGAACAGCCCAGCGACCACGTGCCGCTGATCACGGAGTTCGACCTCTGAGCGAGGCGAGCGCCCCGACCCCGGCGAGCGGGCCGCGCCGCGTTGCCCTGGCGCTCGATGCGTTGCGCCATGGCTGGCCGATCCGCGTGACGGGCGGCGCAGTGCTGCTGCCCGCCGAAACGGGCTTCGGCCCCGGCGTCGCCGCGCCGCGCATGCTGATCTCCGCGGCCAGGGCGGTCACGCTCAAGCTGGCGAACCAGCGCGAGGCGGCCGTACCCGAGGCGCCGGTCTTGATCCGCGCGGCAGAGCCCTTCGATCTCGAGACGGCCCGTGCCGTTGCCGACCCGGCGCTTGACCTCGTCCATCCCATGAAGGGGCCCTTCGCGGCCGAGCACATCGACGACATGGAAGTGGCGCGCACGGCCATGGAGCTTGCGCGTCTGGCCGGCATTCTACCGGCTTTCCTCGTGGCGCCGGCGATGGACGGTGAAGTGCAGGAGGTTTCGCCCGCCGACCTCGACGCGTGGAAGGACACCGCGCGCCTCGCCGTCGCTTCGCGTGCACATCTGCCTGTTGCGGCCTGCGAGGATGCAGAGATCGTGGCGTTCCGCTCCTATGACGACTTGCGCGAGCATGTCGCGCTGGTGATCGGCGAACAGGACGGAAACCGCGCCCCGCTCGTGCGGCTGCATTCCGAGTGCCTGACCGGTGACATCCTCGGCAGCCTCAAGTGCGATTGCGGTCCGCAACTGGACGCCGCGCTTCGCGCCATGGCCGACGAGGCGCGCGCCGGGGGCTGGGGCGTGCTGCTCTACATGCGCCAGGAAGGGCGCGGGATCGGCCTGATCAACAAGCTGCGGGCCTATCGCCTGCAGGACCAGGGTTTCGACACCGTCGATGCCAACAATCGCCTCGGCTTGCCCACAGAGGCACGGGACTTCCCGGTCGCTGCGCGCATGCTCGACCTGCTTGGCGTCCACGAAATCCGGCTGATGACGAACAACCCGGCCAAGGTCGAAGCGCTGGAGGCCGTGGGTGTGTCGGTGGCCGAACGCGTACCGCACCAGCTTCCGCCCAATCCCCACAACGAACGATACCTCAAGACCAAACGCGACCGTACCGGTCACATTCTCTGAACTCGTGTTCTAACATGACTTGAAGGTCGGCCGGGACGCGGGGTTGGGGTTCGGGGGGAGCCCCGCGTCCCGGCCTGCCGGATCAGTGCGGCATCAGCAGGAAAATCCCGCCGAAGATGGCGAAGATTGCCGCCGCGAAGGCTCCGGCCTTCCAGATGTCGCGCTGGGTGAAGCGGTCGATCTGGGATTCGCGAAAGGCTCTGTACTGCTCGGCTACGTCCGGGTTGCCGGCGATCAGGCCGAGGTCGAGCGGAGTGGCCCCGCGCTCGAACCAGGTCCTGAGTTCATCGAACTCGGGACCGGGCAGGTCTGGATAGCGCGCCAGCAGGCTGACGATGCGCGCGCGCTCGTCGGCGCGGATCGCGCCGGTGTCTTCGTATGACATGGAACAGTATTCCTGAAATCGTTGGCGTCAGGCGCCATTCCGGCGCCGGTGCGGGCGAGTTCAGGCGGTGGGCGGTCCGCGCAGGTCGGGAAGCCTGGCGGGATGCCGGCGCGGCGGTGGTCCGCGGGCCTCGGGAAGCAGGCGCAGGCGGGGACCGGAGGCGATCGCCAGCGGGCGCATGGCTGCCTCGGCGGGCACGCTGCGTGTGACCGGCGTTGTCGGCAGTTCCTGTGTCGCTGCTGCTTCGGACTTGCGGGTCGTGACCAGCGCGACATCGAGTGTCGCAGCGCTGAAGGCCGAGCCGGGGACCCTTTCCAGCGGCGCGCGAATGGGTTCGGCCGCCTGCATGCCGATGGCGGCAAGCAGCAGCACCGCCCAGAGGCGCATGCGCAGAAAGAGACTCGAACCCGATGTCATGGCTATCGGCTAAGGCTCATGAGGCGCGCTGGCAACCCCGACGAAAGTCGGTCAGCGCCGCTCGTAACGCTTGAGGCCGGGCCCCAGGACATTGCCGCTCAACCGCAGGTTGTCTCCGGACCAGTCTGCCACGAAGGCGCTGCCTCGCTCGATTCCCGGGGCGAAGCGGGCATTGTTGCCCTCGATCTCCAGCCCTTCAGAACTGTGGTTGCGGTGTTCGGCGGCAACCGCGACGAAGGCGGAATAGTTTTCCTTGTCGCGGCCCTGCACGAACCAGTTGTCGGCGATCTTGCCGGTCGCGCCGTCGGGCAGGTCGATCATGTAGTTGGTGCCGCGCCCGCGCGAATCGTCGAAGCTGCAATCGAGGATCGCAACGCGCTGGGCACGGCTCTTGGCGTAATGACCACCGGCTCCCGCTTCGAATCGACTTCTGGTGACGATAAGCGCGCCGTAGTTGCCGACGTAGATCGAATGGGCGCATCCGCCGCCGCCCTCGCACGTGCCCAGACGCGTGAAGGTGGACTTGTCGATGACGATCGTGCCCTGCGGATTGTCGCTGGTGAGCAGGCCTTGCTCGCTGTCACGGAACCACGACTGCGTGACCGCGAGATTGCCGCCTTCGAGGCGGATGCCCGAGCCGTTCTTGTCCGCAACCCTGATATTGGCGAAGACCATGCCTTCGACGGTGGCGCTGCGCCCGCGCAGGACGAGCGCGGCCTTGTCTTCGCAGGCGACGCCTTCGAGGACGGACTGGCCGGGCACTTTCGCCCTGTAGGTGATTTCGCCCTGCGTCTGCACCGCGCAATCGGAAAAGCGCATGGAGGCGAAGAGGATGGTGCCCTTGGCGTTACCGATGGCGTCCACTGCGTCCTGCAGGCGGGCATAGCCGCGGCCGGTTTCGGCAATGGTATAAGGTGCCGTCTGTCCCGCCGATGGGGTGGCGGGCAGGCCCATGGCGGCAAGGGCGGAAGCCGCGGCGGCGAGTCGGGCGATCATGCGCATGGCGACTTGCTAGGCGCCGCCGGTTAAGATCGCGCAAATCTCGGAGAAGCTGAAGTGGTCCGACAGGCCGCACAGCATATCCTTGGCCAGCTATCCCCGGTTGCTCCGATTGATGTTGAAAGTTGAACGATTCGGTCTTATTAAGGGGTCTGCGGGCCGGGCCCCTCTGGCGCGGCGCAAGCTTGTGTGGAACGCAAAAGTTTCCACCGGGCAGGCGCCACGTGATGTCGGACCGCATCGGATAAAACCGATGCAGGATCCGGAACGCTGATTGAGGTTTCTCCCTACGGTCCGGCTCTCAGGAACCTGGCATTGGCTCATCCGATCGAACCTACAACCTGTTCGATAGGGATATGACATGACCGAACGCATTTTCCGCCTGCTGGAGCGCCAACAGCGCCTCGATGCCCTGCTGCGCCTGGCGCAAGGGCGGCGGTTTGCCGATCCGCACGAGATCGCGCTGCTCAAGAGAATGAAGACGCGGATAAGGGACAGGCTCAGCCGGCATTTGCCCCCCATTGCCGGGCAATTGAGCCTGTAATCCCAGCGCCGGCGCGTAGCCCCCCATTCACGCGCCGGCGCACCTTTTCCTCGTTAGGACAAGCGCATCTTCATGGAATTTCTTTTTGCAAGCTGGCTGGGTACTCCGGCCTGGTTCTGGCTGGCCTTCGTGGCCATCGTCCTGCTGCTGACCGCTTTCGATCTCGGCTTCCTGCACAAGGAGGACCGGGAAATGGGCATTGCCGAATCCCTCAAGTTGTCGGTCTTCTACATCGCGATCGCCATGGTCTTCGGTGCCTGGGTCTGGTTCCAGAAGGGGGCGACCGCGGGCATGGAATACTATACCGGCTACTTCATCGAGAAGGCGCTCTCGATCGACAACGTCTTCGTCATTTCACTTGTCTTCGGCTTCTTCTCGATCGCGCCCAAGTACCAGTACCGTGCGCTCCTGTGGGGCATCCTGGCGGTCATCGTCCTGCGCGGCCTGATGATCGCGGGCGGCGCGGCGATCCTCGCCTCGGCCTACTGGGTCATGTACATCTTCGCCGCCTTCCTGGTGTTCACCGGCGTGAAGATGCTCTTTACCGGAGAGCATGAGCCGGACATCGGCAAGAACCGCGTGATCCGCTGGATTTCCACGCACATGCGCGTGACCAAGGAGCATCACGCGGAGCACTTCTTCGTGAAGGTGCCCGATGCGGCAGGCAAGGTGGCATGGGCGGCGACGCCGCTGTTCCTGGCCCTTGTGGTCATCAACCTCGCCGACCTCGTCTTCGCGGTGGACTCGGTGCCGGCGATCTTCTCGATCACGACCGACACCTTCATCGTCTACACCTCGAACATCATGGCGATTCTGGGCCTGCGCGCGCTCTACTTCGCGCTGGCAGCGATGGTGCACCGCTTCCATTACCTGCAATATGCGCTGGCGGCCGTGCTGGTGTTCATCGGCGGCAAGATCTTCGTGTCCGACTTTTTGATGGGCGGGGCCAAGTTCCCGCCGCTCATCAGCCTTGGCGTAACCGTGGCGCTGATCGCGGGCGGCGTGGTCTGGTCCCTGTGGAAGACGCGCGATGAGGAGCAGGCCGCCTAGAGCATTTTCTAGTCAGGTGGAATCACCTGACGACTCGGAAAATACGACAAATCAAAAACCTAGAGCGCGCGATCTGATGCAATCAAATCGGGAAGCGCTCTAGACGGGGCCTTCCAGTCCGGCGATGATCGCCGCGTGACGGCGGCGGATCTCGTCCACGTCCGGATCGGGAAGCATGGTTGCGGCGAGGTCGGCCAGTGCGCCGGCCTCGCGGACCAGCAGGCCGCGGCGGTGACTGCCCAGCACCTGCCCCGCAGCGGTTGCCAGGGCGTCCAGCGCGACGAGGGCGGTCAGGCGATTGCTGGCAATCGCCCCGCGCGCGGCCACGAAACCGCGCTGGAGGAAGTGCGCGAAGTCGTTCGTCGGCGGGAAAACCGGGCAATCCGGATCGCCCTCGTTCCATTTCTCCTTGTCGAGGCGCCGTCGTCCGATCTCGGCAGTGGCCGCGCCGAGCCAGTGAATCGCGGTGATCGCGGTGAAGGGATCGTTGATGCCGGGTGAAAGGGCCCGCAGGGCGATTTCCACCAGTTCGTCTATCGAGAACTCCAGGTCCTGCTCCGAAGTGCGCGAGCCGCCGATGGCGAAAGCCTCGCGCACCGAGTGGGCCAGGTGATCGGGCAATCGTCGCTCGCCCGCCAGCACCAGCGGAACGCCGGGATAGACGAAGTCCCCGGGCCGCACCCTGAGGGCGAGCAGGAGCTCGTGCTTACGGGCCAGTTCCACCAGCGTCGTGAACTCGATGAGGCGCACATAGCCGCTTTCGCTTGCCGGAACGGGGGTGCCTGCGGGCAGGGGGCGCACTGGCGGATCCTTGTCGCCGCTTTCCTGAAAGCGCCCGTCGATCTCGCGCAGAAGGCGCTCGCCGATGTTCTGCAGCACGGTGTTGATGCGGATGCTCGCAGGGATGTGGTGGAGGAAATAGACAAGCACCGCCACGGCAACGATCATCAGCGCAAAGGCGACGAGAAGCGAGAGCTGCGGCACGAAGCCGGCGCTCGACATCGCTTCGGCAGGAACTGCGCCGATGGCGGCCTCGTCCTGCGAGCGCACGGCGCGCAGCACGGTGATCGCATAGACGAACGTGCCGATGAACGTGGCGAGGCTGAGCTGGTTGCCCTTGTCTTCCATGAAATTGGTCAGCAGGCGCGGGCCGTAGGTGCCGCTGGCATAGGCGACCGCCGCGATCGTGATGGAGAAGACGGTGGAGGCGACGCCGATCATCGAGCCGGACAGGACTGTCAGGATGTTGTTGGCGCCCTCTGGGCGAGCCGGAATGATCCAGTTCGTCTCGCTGAGCCAGCGACTCGCGCCAATGCGGTCGAGGTGGACGAGGACGAGTGCCAGCAGCAGCCCGCCCAGTGCGAAAAGTGCGGGGTAGAACCAGTAGCTTGCCCGGATCGACAGCCAGTTTGAGCGCAGCGTTGCGAGCATCGTGAAGAACCCTCCGCAGGCAATAGAGCGTGAGCGCGCCGCCTGTTCCCTATGCAGGTGCATGGACGGATGCAATTTTTGCCATGTACGGCGGGGCCTGTGCACCGCTAGGGCGCGACGATGGCCACCACCGATACATCTCCCATGCCTCAGCACCGTCCCGGTCACGACTGGACGGCGCGGCACGTCGCGGCGCTGCTGCTTGCCAATTGTGGGCTGGCACTGGGGCCGTGGCTGGTCCGGCTTGCCGATACGGGGCCGGTCGCGGCAGGGTACTGGCGGCTGATGATCGCAATGCCCTTCGTGTTTCTGCTCAGCCTGCGTGAACCGACCGTGCAGCGCCGGGTTGGCGGTATGGCCCTGTTGATCGTGCTGGGGGCGGGCGTGGCCTTCGCGCTGGACCTGGCCGCGTGGCATGTCGGCATCGTGAGGACCAAGCTGGGCAATGCCTCGCTGTTCGGCAACGGCGGCAGCGTGATCCTGATGGCCTGGGGCCTGATCGCGGCGCGGCGCCGTCCGCACCTGCTGGAACTGGCGGCGATCATTGCAGCGCTGATCGGGGCCGGGCTGCTGATGGGCGGTTCGCTGGAGATCAGCCACGTTAACTTCGTGGGCGACCTGTTTTGCCTCCTCGCGGGTTTCTTCTATGCCGTCTACATCCTCATGCTCAATTCGGTGCGCGGGCGGCTGGGGCAATATTCGCTGCTGTTCAATTCGATGTTCGCCAGCGTGCCGCTGATGCTGCTGATTGCCTGGCTGCTGGGCGAGCAGATCGTGCCGGGCAACTGGACACCCCTGATTGCGCTGGCCTGCACCAGCCAGCTGATCGGGCAGGGCTTCCTCGTGTATTCGCTGCGCCACTTTCCGCCGCTGGTCATCGGCCTTGCGCTGCTGACCCAGCCCGCGATTTCGGCAACGATCGGATGGCTCGCCTTCGGGGAAGCGCTGACGCCGGTCGATGTGATCGGCATGGTCCTTCTCGCCGGGGCGCTTGCCATGGCCAAGGCGGGCGACCGCCCCCCAACTGCAAAGGCATGATCCCTTGGCGCGCCTGATCCTCTTCAACAAGCCGTTCGATGTCCTTTCGCAGTTCACCGACCTGCGTTCGCCCACGCCGCGCGCGACTTTGTCCGATTTCATCGATCTGCCCGGCGTCTATCCCGCAGGCCGGCTGGACCGCGACAGCGAAGGGCTGCTGCTGTTGACCGACGACGGCCGCCTGCAGGCGCGTATCGCCGACCCGAAGTTCAAGCTGGCCAAGACCTACCTCGTGCAGGTCGAGGGAGAGCCTGACGAGGCGAGCCTCGAACGCCTGCGCCGGGGCGTGGCGCTCAAGGACGGGATGACCCGGCCGGCGCAAGTCGAGCCGATCGATGCGCCCGACCTGTGGCCGCGCAATCCGCCGGTTCGGTTCCGCAAGACGGTGCCGGATCGCTGGCTGCGCCTGACGATTCGCGAAGGGCGCAATCGCCAGGTGCGGCGAATGACGGCGGCCGTAGGCCATCCGACCTTGCGCCTTGTGCGCTGGCAGGTCGGCGACTGGACGCTCGATGGCCTCGCTACGGGCCAGTGGCGTGAAGTAACTGTCTGAATTGACCTGAAGTACGGATGAAGTTGAGAACTCATCGCAACTTTGAGTCTCATCAATAGCCTTTACCTGTTTATTCTCCTCTGTCCGAAGCGGGGACAGTTATCATTCCTGTCTGGCAATCAGCCCGCAAGTTGCTGTAATGCGTATGGAATGGGAAGGGATGTCAAAATTGAACTTGATCCCGCTTTCGTGATCAAGGCTGAGGAACTGGCGGTTCTCAACTATCTCAAGTCGAACCATCCGCGGCCGTTGCTTCTCGAATGGATCAATCGCGGAACAGACCAGAAGATGCAGCGATCGAGCATCGAAATGCTGCTGCGCACGCTAACGCATCATGATGTGTCGCCGAGCGTGGCGCGCCTGCATCATTCATCGGGGCTGCGGGCGACTTTCGCGTCGAGTCAGGATCGAGACGAATTCGCCCAGGCATTCGCCAGTGCACGGGCGGAGATGGGCATGGCCAAGCGCCATCTCGTTGCAGCGCTGTTCGACCGCCGGCGCGATGCCGAGCGCGTCGTCGCCGATCTGCGGGATGCCGGGATTCCGGAAGATTCCATCTCGCTCCTTTGGCGGGCAGGTGATTTCGAGGATGCCGACCAGAGCAGGGTGGCCGGGCACACCAAACGCAGCGTCGCTGCCGCTGCTGCCGGCGGCGGCCTCGCCGGTGCATTGCTGGGCGTCGCGGTCCTTACGATCCCGGGGATCGGTCTGGTTGCGGCTGCGGGTGCCATTGCCGCCAGTTCGTTGTCCTCGGTCGCTGCCGTCAGTGCGATCATCGGTGCAACCGGCGGCGCCATGGCCCGCATGCTGACCGACCAGGACGTCGACGGGCGTGAGGCGAACTACATCGAGCGCCAGATCCGGCAGGGCAAGGTCTTCGTTTCGGTCGATACGCGCATTGCCGAGGGACAGAAGGATCTCGCCCGCCAGATCATCCTGCGCAACGGCGGCAAGACTACCGGCTAACCGACATCGGCCCGGTCGCGCAGTTATCCACGCGTTCATGTGGGCGGAGATTCCATGCCGGGTGGACGCTGACCGGCAGCTTTGGCATGCGGGATGATCATGTGGCACATCTTCCAGTTTCCGCTCTGCCCCTTCAGCCGCAAGGTCAGGCTGCTCATGGCGGAAAAAGGCATTGCCTACGAACTGCAGTCAGCCCGCCCCTGGGAGAACGAAGACCGCCTCTTCGCGATGAACCCGGCCGGACGCACGCCCGTGATCAAGGAAACCGATCGCAACATCGTGCTCTGCGACAGCCGCGCCATCTGCGAGTATTTCGAGGAGACGGTCGACCGTAATCCGCTGATCAGCGGCACGGCCCAGCAGCGCGCCGAGATCCGCCGCTTGATCGCGATGTTCGATGAGAGCTTCTTCAACGACGTCTCCGGTCCGCTGTTGCATGAGCGGATGAAGAAGCGCCTCGTCCTGCGCCAGTCGCCTGACGCCAAGATGCTGCGCGAGGCCATGAAGCTGGCGCACGACTATCTCGACTACATCGATTTCCTGATCGACCACCGGCCCTGGCTCGCCGGCTCGACGATGACGCTGGCCGACCTGACCGCGGCCGCGCAGATCTCCGTTGCCGACTATCTCGGTGGTATCGACTGGTCGAGCCACGAGCAATCGCGCGGCTGGTATCTCGTGATGAAGTCGCGTCCCAGCTTCCGTCCGCTGCTCAGCGAGCGCATGGAAGTCATCCAGCCGCCAAGTCACTACGCCGAAGTGGATGCCTGATTATCTGGCCTGATGGCCAGTGCGGCGCAGGCATCCGCCCGGGCCTTGCGGCACCAGCCCACGCCCCCACCCGGCCTCCCATGGCAATATACTTTGTGGGAGGCCGGGTGGGGGCGTGGGCTGGGGCCGCTAGCCAGTCACGGATGTGACTGGCTTACTCGACATTTACGCCGCCGACTTGGCGCCGAAGCGGCCGTGCTTGCGGAACTGGGTGGCCCAGCGGTCCAGGAACAGGCCGAGCGGGCGCGGAGATACGCCGAGTTCGGCGATGCCGGGCAGGTCGCCGCTGGCGACGCTTCCAGCCTTGAGCAGCTTGAACTGGTCGCTGGTGATCGGCGCGCCCGGCAGCCAGCCGGTGGCAGAGGCGATCAGTTCGGACACCGAATCGGGCAGGGCGATGAAGCTGCGCGAGCGGCCTTCCGCCTTGGCGATGCGCTGGTTGAGTTCCAGCATGGTGATGACCTCGGGGCCGCCGATCTCGTAAGTCTTGCCGCCGTGCGCGGCGGGGTTGCCCAAGGCATTGGCAATGGCTTGGGCCGCATCGTCCACGAACAGCGGCTGCAGCTTCGCTTCGGGTCCGAACACGGGAAGGGCCGGGAAGGTGCCGATAAGGCGACCGAACATCATGACGAAGTTGTCGTCCGGGCCGAACAGCAGCGAAGGGCGCAGGATCGTCGCGCCCGGAAACTCCGCGCGGATCGCTTCCTCGCCTTCCGCCTTGGTGCGGGCATAGTCGACATCCGAATCGGCATTCCCGCCGATGGCCGAGATGTGGACGAACGCCGATGCGCCGGCGGCCTTGGCCGCAGCGGCGATCGCGCCCGCGCCCTTGCCCTGCAGCGCGTCCAGGTTGCCGGAGAAGGCGCCCACCAGATTCACCACTGCATCCGACCCCGCCAGCGCGGCTGCCAGCGAATCGGGCCTGGTTACATCGACCCGGGCGAACTGCACCTGCCCGAGGTTGCCCAGCGGCTTGATCGCATAGGCTTTCTGCGGATTACGGCTGGCAATGCGCAGGCGCGCGCCGCGGCTCAGCAGTTCCTGGGCGAGGTGACGGCCGACAAATCCGCTGCCTCCAAGGACAGTCACGATCTTACCGGCAAGAGAATCGGTGGGGCGTTGGCTCATGGTCAGGTTTTTCGTCCTTCGAATGCCGCGCGGAGAATTGGGAGGACCCGCGTCGCTACGCATGATTTTTGCCATTGGCATAAGCCCCCCGCCGGGGCAACCGGCCAAACGCTCTTGTTTGCCCAGCCGATCTGGCAGGAAGTGAAAAACAAATGGCATTTGTGGAGCAAAGGGCGTTGACAAGCTTCCGGCCAGCCCGTAGTGGCGCGCTCCTACCTAGCGGGGATCGCAACGCGGCACCCCGCCCGTGCCCAGATGGCGGAATTGGTAGACGCACCGTCTTCAGGTGGCGGCGCTCGCAAGGGCGTGGAGGTTCGAGTCCTCTTCTGGGCACCATTTTCCCGAGAAGTTCAGCAAGTAGCGTGAGCGGGTTTCGGCCCGCTCTTCGCTTTTGCGTGCACAGGGAAAAGGCGCCGGTCACTCGGACCGGCGCCTTCCTGAGTTCAGGTTTGGCCGTATCTTACTTGCGGGCGTCGAGGCTCAGGCGGCCGCCGCCGAGGGCGACGACGTTGAGGAGGCCGCCGGCGATGGCGATGTTCTTGAAGAAGTTCAGGAACTGCATCTGGTCGCCCAGCTGGTTGTGAAAGAGCACTGCGGTCACGACCGAGAACACTGCAAGGAGCAGCGCGATCGCGCGGGTACGGTAGCCGACGATCAGTGCGATGCTGCCGACGATTTCGACAAGGATGGCGGCGATCAGGCCGAGCGTGGGGAAGGGCAGGCCGACCGAGGCAATATAGCCAATCGTGCCGGCGGGGTCGGTGATCTTCGAGGTGCCGGCGAGAATGAAGATGACGGCGATGGCGATGCGTCCGACGAGGGCGAGGACATCGTTGCTCGAGGAGGCGGGACGGGTAGCGGTTTCGATTGCATGTGCAGCCATGGGAATTCTCCGAGATTTTCGTAGCGAGCCCCTGTGGCTCGTTGTGAGCCCCTATCTATGGTGCAACGGGTGTCCGAAGAATTGGGATAAAACCGATCCAGATGTTCGGCTTTTTCGAATGCGGAGACACTGCTCCGTGCTTTTGAACTGGACGCGGCTCAATCGGTGACGTCGGACCACCCGTGGATCTCGGTCATGACGAAAGGCACGGGATTGCCCATTCCATCCCTCGCGGGCTTGAAGCGGAAGCGCTCGGTGATTGTGCGGCAGGTGTGCGCGTCGAGTTCAGGGCGTCCGCTCGAGACGAGAATGCGGCACTGGCTGGCGTGACCGTCCACGCCGATGCGGTAGCGCAAGGTCAACTCGGCTCCCTCTCGCGATTGCCTGAGATCCCGCGGGAGCTCAGAGAAATGGAGCTTGCCGCTGACCTGCCGGGGAAGCGTGGCCGGCCGACGGTAGCCGTTACCGCTGCCATATCCCTTCCCTGCAAAGCCGTCACCCGATCCGGTGCCGCTGCCGCCCGATCCCAGACCGGGGCCATCGCGATCGGACGCGCCTTCATTTGCGGCCTTGCCGCTGTCAGGTTTGGGCGCGGCAATCAGCGGCGGCTCCGAAAGAGGAGGCCTGAGTGTCTGCGGGGCGACGACGGGGCTGGCCTTCGCACCGTAATCGGGCGGTGACGTGGCTCCCCGGTCCGCCTGCGCAGGGTCTGGGGCAGGAGTGGGAGAGGGGCTGGGCGTTTGCCTTGGCTTGGGCTTTTCAGGAAGTTCGCGGATCGGAAGTACAGCTTCCAATGCGGCAGGCAAGGAGGGCAGGGGCAAGCTGACGGCAAGGCCGGTCACAAGCGCTGCCAGTCCGCCGGCTACGATCGTGGCGGCGGCCAGTGCGGCGAACGTTCGTTCTCGGCGCGGGGCGTACATGACGGCTTTCCTGATCGGCTTCCTTATCATTTGGAACGAGGCAGCCCCTCGATCAGTTTCGCCTTCCGAAGCGATACCATGACGGGCGTCACCTCAAGTTGTCGATGCGATGAGCCGTTGTTGACTGTCAGGAACCAAGCGCTTGCCGGCCCGTTGAACAAGTCGATCAGACAATTATCGGAGACGGAAAAATGACATTGATCCTTGTTCTACTTGTCGGCGGTGTAATTGGCTGGCTGGCAAGCATTCTCATGCGTACCGACGCGCAGCAGGGCATTCTGCTCAATATTGTTGTTGGTATCGTCGGTTCGCTGATCGCTGGTTTCATCATTACGCCATTGATTGGCGGAGCGCCAATTACCAGCGGTTCGTTCGACCTTCTTTCGCTCTTCGTCTCGTTCCTGGGTGCGGTCGTTCTGCTGGCGATCGTTAACCTCTTCCGTCGCGGTTCGGTCCGCTAAGAAGCTGGGTCAAGACCAGGTGCGGCGCGCTCCGGGATCGGCCCGGAGCGCGTCGGCGCATGTCCGAAGCGTGCGCGCCAGGCCTAAAAAAGTCGGGCGGAAAAGTGAAAATGTCGCGTTTATATGCTTGAATTACCGGACTTGAGACCAGACATAGCCCCCCGTATCCATCGGCACCCCCGGCACCAGTCCGCGCGGGTGCCTTAACCAAGCAATTGACAACCGGAACAGGAAGAATTGCCATGACCATTGCCCTCATGCCGCTGCCTTACGCACAGGATGCGCTCGAGCCGCACATCTCAGCCAAGACCCTCGAGATTCATCATGGCGCTCACCACAAGACCTACGTCGACAAGCTGAATGCTGCCATCGAGGGTACCGACAATGCCGGAAAGTCGGTTGAAGAGATCACCAAGTCGGCTTCGGGCCCGCTCTTCAACAATGCTGCCCAGGTATACAATCACGGCTTCTACTGGCACTCGCTGAGCCCCGAGAAGACGGAGCCCAGCGAAAGCCTCGCAACCGCCATCAAGAACGACTTCGGTTCGATGGACGCATTGCTCGAGGCGCTGACCAACGAAGCGGTCAACCACTTCGCGTCCGGCTGGGCCTGGCTCGTCGTCGATGGCGGCAAGCTCAAGGTCATTTCGACCCACGACGCCGCGACCGCGATCACCTCGGACGTGAACCCGCTGCTCACCATCGACGTGTGGGAGCATGCCTACTACATCGACCAGATGAACAAGCGCCCGGCCTATGTGAAGGCGGTGCTGGAGAATCTGATCAACTGGAAGTTCGCGTCGGACAACTTCGACCGCGGCACGGCCTGGAATTACCCGGCCTGAGATGGGTTATCGCGCCTGCCACGCCTTGAGCGGCAGGCGCGAGACCAGCGTGATGAACAAGAAAGCCACCCTCGCGAGGGTGGCTTTTTTTTGTCTGCAATCGAGGAGAGCGGCCTTGCCCAGGAAGTCAGCCCGAACGGCGGGCGCGGGGTTCGGCCGTCAACTCCGGCTCGCCATCGAGCATCCGTGCAAGATCCGTGCGCGCACGCGCGACCCGGCTCTTCATGGTGCCGATCGGACAGCCCGCAATTTCGGCGGCTTCTTCATAGCTGAAACCCGACGCGCCGATCAGCAGCACCGCCTCGCGCCGTTCAGGAGCCAGCTTCTGCAGGGCGTCTTCCATGTCCGAGAGATGCAGCGGGCCTTCCTGGTCAGCCTCCATCACCAGCATGCGCTCTGCCGCGCCTTCGTCGAGGTCGGTGCTTCGTTTGGAGCGGCGCAGCTCCGAAAGGTAGTGATTGCGCAGGATAGCGAAGGTCCACGCTCGCATGTTCGTGCCGGGGGTATAGCGTTCGCGGGCCGTCCACGCCTTGATCGCCGCTTCCTGCACGAGGTCGTCGGCAAAGTCAGGGCGACCGGAAAGGCCGCGAGCAAAGGCGCGAAGGTGGGGCAGGACAGAGAGCAATTCCAGGCGGAATGCTTCGTCGGCGGCGTTATGCTCCGTCCGGTCAGGCATCGCCGCCGCCGTCGAGCTTCTTGAGGAGATCCTTGAAGCTGTCCGGAAGCGGTTCGTCCACCACGGAGTTATAAAGCTTCCTCAGCCCACCGGCCCATCCGGGTTCATCCCCCCGTCCGGATGCCGGCGGCATCGCGGGAATTGCTCCCGGTTCGCCTTTACCTTTGGGCTGATTCAACACTAACTCCTATACCCTGTGACTTTTGGCGGATTTGTGCGGGGCGGGTCAAGGCCGAGGTCGCTGTCGCGATCGGCCTGTCTCGTAACGACACCAAATGTTGCCGAAGTCTGCGCAATTTACTTCTACACCAGTGGAACCATTGACTGCGCGTGTGGTTCCCTCGAATGAAACAGAGTCGAATGAGTGTTGCGAGATAGCGCGTCGGGTCGCGTTGGCGCGTTTTCAAAGGGCCGGGAATTGCGGGGTGATTGACCAGGCTTTGCTGGACAGAGTGAAGAAGCAGGCGTGGTTTCACAGGTTTCCGCGTGGCTGGCCCTTCCTGCTTTTCCTGATTGCCAGCATCACGACCGCGGTGTCCGTCATGGCGATAGAGCGCGCCGACCGGCTGACCCGGCAGGTCGAGCTCGACCGCAATCTGACAGAGATATCATCTGCCCTGCAACGCCGTGTCACCGAGAATATGGCACTCCTGCGTGCCGGTGCCGCGCTCTTCGCCTCGCAGAGCGAGGTCGATCCCGAACAGTTCAAGGAGTTTGCCAAGGATCTGCAGGGCAACGGCAGCCTTTACGGCTCGCTTGGCATGGGCTGGGCGCCGCTCGTACCGGTCGACAACCTGCCCTTCATCGAGGTCGCCCAGCAGGAGAACGGGCGGCTCGATTTCATCGTCCACCCCCGTCCGGAACCCGGGCAGGAGTATTCGACCCCGATCGTGTACCTTGAGCCCATGTCGCGGGTGAACCGCACCGCTGTCGCCTTCGACATGTTCTCCGAACCGGTTCGCAGGTCCGCGATGGAGAAGGCGATGAAGCTGGGCAAGCCGGTCGCCTCGGGTAAGGTCCATCTCGTGCAGGACAGGGGCGATCTCGATGCCGCAGGCTTCCTGATCTACATGCCGGTGATCATCAAGCAGGGCCGGGGCCGCGGCGTGAAGGGCTTCGTCTACAGTCCGTTCCGGGCCGATACCTTTCTCTCTTCGGCCAGCGAACTCTACCGCAACGATCGCATCGAAGTGGCCATCTACGATGACCATGTGTCGCCGGAAACCCTGTTGGCCGACCGGCGGGCCGAAGGTACGAGCGGGCCGACGATGGAGCGGCGCATCGACGTCGGCAGCCATTCCTGGGTGGTGCAGGTAAGCGACAAGCAGGCGGGCCTGCTTTCTCCGCTTTCGCGCATAACCCTGTTCTTCGGCGCACTCGCTTCGCTGATGGTCATGGCGATCGGTCGCTTCATCACCAAGCGCGCGGCAGAGGATCGCCGGGTGCTCGAATGGCTTACCAGCCAGGCTTCGATCCGCGATTCCCTGACCCGAGAGCTCAATCATCGGGTAAAGAACACACTGGCCAACGTGCTGTCGATCGCGGCGCTGACCCGCCGCCGTTCAAGCGACATCGACGATTTCACCGAAAGCCTGACTGCCCGCATACGCGCGCTTTCGGCGACGCATGACCTGCTTTCCCGTTCTGACTGGAGCAACGCCGCGCTCGAGGACATCGTGCGCTCCGAACTTGCGCCTTACATGGAAGGCAACGAAAGCCACGTCGAGATGGCGGGGCCGGACATCAAGCTGGCTCCGAACGACGCGATGTCCCTGGGTCTGGCGATCCACGAACTGGCAACCAATGCGGCCAAGTACGGGGCCCTGAGCACGCCGAACGGGCGCATCCACATCGATTGGAAGCTGATCTCGCCACATCTGGTTGAGCTGTTCTGGCGCGAGGAGGGCGGTCCCCCGGTCGAGGCGCCCGCGAAGCGCGGCTTCGGGCGCGACCTGATCGAGAAGATCGTGGCCCACGAGCTCAAGTCCGAAGTCGATCTGCAGTTCAACCGCGGGGGCGTCGAATGTACGCTCAAGGTTCCGGTGCGAGCCTCGCGTGAATTCGCCCTGCGCTCTCAGCAGCAGGGTTGATCGCGGGCAGCCGGGGCCAGTCAAGCCTCTTTACGCAAGAGAAACCCCTCCTGAAATGAGGAGGGGTCGTTCCCGAGGCCGATGCGCTCTGGCGGCGGGCGTCAGGCCAGCGGCTTGCTAGACCCGAAAAAGAGAGCCTGGCTGATCGCAGCGCGTACGGTGGCTTCCTGAAACGGCTTGGTGACCAGATAGGTCGGCTCGGGCCTTTCGCCGGTCAGCAGGCGCTCGGGATAGGCGGTGATGAATATCACCGGCACGTCGGCGAACTTGAGCAGATCCTCGACCGCATCGATGCCCGAGCTGCCGTCCGCGAGCTGGATGTCCGCCAGGACGAGGCCGGCCGGGTGACGTTCGAAGATCTCGACCGCCTGGGAATGGGTGGCGGCCGTGCCAACGACCTTGTGGCCCAGTTCCGACACGAGACCTTCGAGCTGCATCGAGATGAGCGGCTCATCCTCGATGATCAGCACTTCGGTGGCGCTTTCGGCATCGATCTCTGCGATCGCCTGGTCGACGAGCACGTCCACGTCGACGGGCGAGACGCCCAGGATGCTGGCGGTATCGTCGCGCGAGAAATCCTCGACCGTCGTCAGCAGCAAGGCCTGCCTATGCGTCGGTGCGATCCGGGCGAGACGGGTCTGGGCCGCCTGCTCATGGCGTTCGCCCGCGCCGACCAGGCCTTGCTGCTCGACGTGGCCGGTCGACCAGATGCGGGTGAATGCGCCATAGAGGGCAGCACGGCTTGCCGCGATTTCGTCGCGCAGGGCGTTGTCGGCCAGAGCGGCTTCCAGCGTCGCGCGTACGTAAGTGTCGCCCGACTGCTGCGACCCGGTCAGCGCACGCGCGTAGCGGCGCAAGTAGGGAAGGTTGGTGGCAATCTGGTCTGAGACGGACATTCGCATACCTCGGCAATGGGAACATTTTCCCGTGTGGTGCAAGATTAGATCTTTGACGCCTTATTGACTGGTTCAAAGGTCTGACGGGGCAGGTCGACAAGGGCAACCGGAAAATTTTTTTCGATTTGACTCATTTTCGGGAACTCTTTCGGTTCCTCCACGTTTGCGCAGTATCACCACTGGCTCCCCACCTCCCCCCGCAACCCGGTGGTGACCCGATCCCGGAGGCCTTCGTTCACCACAGCGTGAACGGAGGCCTCAATGTTTTCAAGGCATGGTTGTTCCCGGCAAGACGCGGAATATTTTTCGGCGCCTTGCTTTTTTGCAAGCGCGGCTAACTGCCATAATTTGCTATTTTTCAAACACATGTGTGCGGTAAAGCCGCAGCTTACGCGGCCTGCACCCCGCTTTCGGGAACTTTCGCGCTTCGGCTGGCGTTGGTTTGCTGAGAGACAATGATGGAGGGTCCAGTAATGTCAGAAGCAGCCCAAGCAGGGAGCGCTCCCGAGCAAGAGACTGCCACGGCACTCAACGACCGTGATTTCAAACGTGCCCTGGCCGAAGTCGCCCCGCACCTGCGTGCCTTCGGGCGCGGTCTGTGCGGATGCCGCGACCGGGCTGACGATCTGGCGCAGGAAGCGATGCTGCGGGCATGGGCGGCCCGCGACCGCTATGCGGCAGGCACCAATTTCAAGGCATGGATCTTCACGATCCTGCGCAACCACTTCTACAGCGAAGCGCGTCGCGCCCGCTTCCATGGCGACTATGACGAAGTGGCGGCCGAGCGCATCCTTCGCGCACCAGCCACGCAGGAAAGCTCCGTCGAGCTGGGCGATGTCCTGCGCGCCCTTACCGCCATTCCCGAATCTTATCGCGAAGCGCTGATCCTGGTTGCTGCCGGCAACCTGTCCTATGAGGAAATCGCCGGGATCTGCGATATCGCCCTGGGGACGGTGAAGAGCCGCATCTGCCGCGCGCGCGCCATGCTCGCCAATGTCATCGAATCCGGCCAGCTTCCGGACGCGCGCCACGATTTCGTTCTGAAGGGCGATGCCATCGACGCGTTCTTCGAAGAGCTGGTCAAGATTGCGAATGCGGATGACGTTGAAAGTCTTGCCGCCTGAAGAGGAAAGCCTAACCGTGGGCGCAAGTTTACCAGATTCTGCCAAGGTCCTGATCGTCGAGGATGAATTCCTGCTCGCTTTGCAGTTGGAAGACATTCTCGCCGATGGTGGCTACGCGGTTCTCGGAACAGTTCCCGATACGGCATCGCTTGCCAAGCTGGGTGAGGCCCCCGACATTGCGCTGGTAGACCTGAACCTGCGTGACGGACTGACCGGCCCGGCAATCGCCCGCGAGCTTGCCGGACGTTATGGCGCCCGCGTTATCTACGTTACGGCCAATCCGGCGCAGATCGACATGCCGGCCGATACGGCCGTGGGGATCGTCCAGAAGCCTTTTTCGCGCCAGAGCATATTGGCAGCGATCACCTATGCGCTGGCTGGATGCCCGGAGGCCGGGCGACCGCGCGAACTCGAACCCCTGCGACAGGTCTGACCCACCTGGTGGAAAGAGTGCCGGGATGAGCGATTTCTGGTTGCAGGCAATGCAATATTATGGCGCCGCCGCGGGTACGCTGGCGGCGCTGATCGTTTCACTCAACCTCGGCCGGAAGTGGACTGGTGCTGGCTTCGTAATCTTTGTGACGAGTTCGATGGCACTGATCGGATGGGGTTTCCTCGACGATGACGCGGCCGGGATAGGCACGCAGAACCTCGTCCTCTTCGTCATCAATTGTATCGGGGTATGGCGTTACCTGCTCTCGCGCCGAAGCGGCCGCGTCGATCCGGCGCAAGGCTGAAGTCCCGAAATTCCCGGCTTCAATATCACCTTTGGTTCTGCAGGACGGGTTCGTGCAAGCTGCCGGGTACAGCTACGGCTAATGGCAAGGGACGCGAGAAGCGCACGTTCCCGCGTCCCCCTTGTTCGCGGTGTGAGGGATCAGACCGCGCCAAGCACGTGATCGCCGGCCTGCGAGGGATCGATGGGGCGACCGGTGAGCAGATTGAATGCCCCCTTGACGCCGATATGCGCCGTCCAGACTTCCGCGTCGTCGATATCGAACCGCAGCATGATGACGTTGGGGTCGTCCTTGCCGTTGGGAAACCAGGCTTCGGTCGCGTGGCTCCAATGCTTGGTGCGCACGGCGGGGTCGGTTTCCTCTACCAGCAGGCCGGAAAGCGAAGCGAAGACATCGTGCCGCAGCGTGGCGACCTGGCCCATGGCCTTGCCGCCCCGGGCGATGCGATTTCCGCGCTTGGCGAAGAACCAGATTGCGTGATGCGCTTCCTTGTCCAGCTGCGCCGTCATCGGCTCGGCGTGACCGGCGGTCTCGTTCAGACGCATCATGACTACGGGGCTGGAATGGAAGGCGTTCCAGAACGTCTTGCGGATTTCCCGATCCATCTGCTTTTCCATGTCACCTCTCCTCGGATTATGTCGATTCAACGCGCCGGGGCCCCATGCGTTCCCTGAAAGCGCAAAGGGCCCTCCCGGCGCAGCAGGCGGCGGAAGGGCCCTTTTGCAGGCCTGCATCAGCGGACGCTGGCAGCAGGCATGCGAATCCGCGTCGCAGGCCTATTCGCGTTCGTCGCCGGGTCCGTCCTTGGCGGCCATTTCCAGTTCCTTCGGCTTGCGCTTCTCGAAGATGGCGGCGATCTTCCTTTCTTCCTCTGCAGGCAGGTCCTTGGCGGCCGCAGGGAACATGTCTTCCTCCTCCTCGTCGATGTGGTGGAGGTAGCGGTGGCGCATGTCCTTGAACTTGGTGAGCCAGGCGCCCGAGCTCATGTCGGTGTCCATCAGTTCGGCAAGGAAGTCATCGATTTCCTTGTGCTCGGAAACCGAGTGACGGGCTTCGTCGCGCAAATCGGGATCGGCCAGCATCGTGGCGTAAAGCGATTCTTCTTCGGCGGCGGCATGGGCCTGCAGTTCCAGGCGCAGCTCCTCGAACAGCGCGCGGCGTTCGTTGGAATCGCCCTGCGTCTCGCCCAGTTGCTCGAGCATCTTGCGATGACGGTCGTGGTCTGCCTTGAGGTCCTGGAATATGCGTGCGTCTGCCATGGATCAGTCCTTGCATCTGTGTGGCGCAGAGTGGCGTGGAATTTCCGCGCTTGCCTGAACCGGAAACGACCGAACCTCGGGAGATGTTCCCTTGTAAGGGCGGGCCGGCGGGCAGTGGTCGCGAGAACACCGCACCTTGACGATCGCCTTTTGCCCCCGATCAGTTCCTACCGGCCTCTTCCTTGCTGGCCGTGCGACCCTGCAGGAGCCTGGCGATCGCGGAGCGGACTTCGCGTTCGCCATAAGGCTTGGTGACTACCGGGACCCCCTTGAACGCGCCGGCCTGCAGCGAGCGTTCGCCGTAGCCGGACGCGAAGATAAAGGGCACGCTGCGTTCCTGCAGCGCTTCGGCGATGGGCTCGCTGGTGTCCTTGCCCAGGTTGATATCGAGCATGGCGAAAGCGATCTTCATGTCCTCGATCGTCTCGAGCGCAGCCGACACCGAACCCGCGATGCGGCAGTCGGTAAAGCCGAAGGAGCGCAACACGTCCTCGGCCTCCATGGCGATGATGACGTTGTCTTCGACGATTAGCGCGGTGCCGCTCATGAGATGTCCTGCCATGTCGGTCGCCGAAGGCGGCTCTCCTTGTATTTCTCGCGGCGCGGCCGAAGGTGTAGCGAAACTCGAAACGTGATCGGATGGGATCAGGAACATCGCGCGCAGGCCATCCTTGGGATAGACCAACGATGCCGAGCCCCCCAGCTCGTGCGGAATGGTGCGCTCGATGATCGTCGAGCCGAAACCGCGCCTTGTCGGCTCGGCTACGGGCGGGCCGCCGCTTTCGCGCCAGTTGATCTCCAGCGAACCGTCGTCGCCATGGCTGAGCATGATGTTCACCGTGCTCGACGAATCCGACAGTGCACCGTACTTGCACGAATTGGTCATCAGTTCGTGCACGACCAGGGCAAGCGTGGTGAAGGCGCCGGGAGCGATCAGTGCATCGGGGCCGTCGATGACGACCCGATTGGCGCTGTTGGAAGCATAGGCGGCGGTCTCGGTGCGGATCAGTTCGTAAATGGAAGACGGCGACCAGTCGGTCATCGTCACCTGGTCGTGCGCGCGGGCGAGGGCATGAATGCGGCTGCCGACTATCTCGGCGAACTCGTCGATCGAGCGCGCCCCTTCCTTGCTCTGCGAGACGAGGCCACGGATCAGGTTGAGGATGTTGCGCACGCGGTGGTTGAGTTCGGCGATCAGCATGTCCTGCTGCTGGCTTGCCTGCTTGCGCTCGACGTTGGCGGCATCGGCGAGGCGCAGGACGACCTCAAGCAGGGTGATGCGCAGCGATTCCGCGGCAGAACTCTCCTCCGAGGTCCAGGGGCGCGAATAGCCGCGACGTTCCTCCTTCCAGATCTCGAAGCTCTTGCGCGGGGTCAGGCGCACGCCATTGGGGCCGAGCTCGACCGCCTTTTCGGGATTGCCAGCCCAGTTGACCTGCCTCAGCTGTTCCTTGCGAAACAGCACGATGTAGTCGCGCGGGGTGCGCGATACCGGAAGCGTCAGAAGACCTGCGGCCTTGTCAGCCCATTCGCGGGCGGGTTCGAAGATCGCGGCAATGTTGTCGGTCGACCAGACCGTGCTCGCACCGGTTGTGTTGAGGAAGCGGGCCAGTTCGATGAACTGTTCCTTGTCGGGCGCATCGCCGTAGGCAATGAACTGGCCGTCGACGTAGCCGATGACGCCGTCGAAATCGATCACGCGCCCGATCGATTCGGTGAATTCGCCGAAGGCTTCGAGCAGGGTCCCGCCGCCAGCCACGCGCGACATGATCTCATCATGCAGACGCATCGAATCGGCGCGCTTTTCCAGTGTGAAGTCGGTTTCCTTCTGGTCGAGCAGATAGGCGAAGAATTCACCGAAGAGCTCGCTCGCGGTGCGTACCGAATACGACAGCACCAGGGGCGAGTAGTGGTGGCAGGCGATCAGGCCCCACAACTTGCCCCGGCGCATGATCGACACCGACATGGACGCCTTGACGCCCATGTTGCGCAAGTATTCGATATGAATGGGCGATACGGCGCGCAGACCCGACATCGAAAGGTCCAGCGGATCGCCGTTGGGACCGCAGGTGGGATGGATCGGCACCGTCGGATCGTCGACATTGCTGATGATGCGCAGCATGTTGCGCGCGTAGAGGCGCCGTGCCTGGGCAGGAATGTCCGAAGCGGGGAAGTGCAGTCCCTTGAAGCTGTCGACCATGCCGTTGAGGCTTTCTGCCACCACTTCGCCGGCACCGTCGCCCTCGAAGCGATAGACCATGACGCGGTCGAAGCCGGTCAATCCGCGCAAGTGCCGCGCGGCGCTGGCGCAAAGCTGCTCGATCGTGGTGGAATCGCGCAGGCGATCGATCATCGGGCGCACGTAACTGACGTAGTCGCGGCGACGGCCGCCCTCATGCGGCTCGATTTCGAGAATGTAGGAACGGCCCGACTGATGGATGGCGGTATCGAACAGCCGACCGTCGCCCAGCAGGTCGACTTCGAAGATGCGCTCCACCGAGTTGGCGCCGTTCAGGATCTGCAGGCGCGTGCGGATGTCGTGCAGGGCGCTGCCTGACAGGAAGTCCTTGGCCATGAGGCCGACCAGATCGCGTGGGTGTTTTCCGAAAAGCTCTTCGCAATTGAGCGAGGCATGGTTGATGATCCAGTCGCTGGAGAACGACAGGAGCCAACCGAAGCTCTGTATCCGGCCGATTACGTGAATGGGTTCCAGGTCACAGGTGGTAAGGTCCACCTGATGTGTGTCGTCAGCCATCAGCCCCCGTTTCTATTGTGTTCTTTCGGCCTGCACTGACGGCGAACGCGCTGGCGAATGATGAAAAAGCGGCCAACGCGGCGGCCGTGACGGCCTCGCGTTCACCTTGATCGAATGTCCGGCCCTTGAGCCAGGGCATCAGTGTCTTCCAGACGGCATGACCACTTTCGTCTTCCATGTATCTGCCTGGAGTGGCCGAAGTGGATTGCTCGCCCCAGTAACCCTGCTTGCGAAGAACCGCCATGCCGAGCCGGGAGCCGGCAACGACATAGCCCACGCCGACTGGCGCAGACGGTGCCTGAAGCGCCGGATCGACCGCCAGCTGCGGCAGGTCGTCCGGATCGTTGCCCAGGGATCTGAGGTCTTCGCTCAGCATCGCCGGGTAATCCGGGCAATTCATGCCAAGTTCGCTCTCGACGAAGTTGCGGAAGACGGGGAAAAGGGGCCCCAGGCCGATCGCATGGGCGCTGAGAAACCGGGCCAGACCGTCCCTCTCGGAAAGGTCCAGCGCGCCGAATGCACCGTCCAGTCGGGCATGAGCCTGCGCAGTTGCTGCGCGTAATTCCGCCAGCATATCAGGTGCTTCAGCATTATTCATAGCGGCGCACATAGTGGACTCGACTTTCGGGGCGAAGACATTTGCAGAGACAGGGGGCACCCCATCGGTGTGGTTGAATTCGTAAATCTGCGAAATGTTCCTGCGTAACTCTCTAACAGCATCTTGCTGCCCCGTCTGTTCACTACCGCACGCTTGCCGCGGGAACATTGCGCAGCCCTTGGTGTTCACACTTGCGAACCTGCTGCGAGGTGTCTGCGACGGACGGGAGACGATGACGGCTACAATCACACATGGGGGCAGTAGTCTGCTTTCGGCCCTGCGGCCCGAGGATCGCGACTTACTCGATTCCCGCCTGGAAGAGTGCAGTTTCAGCTCCGGGCACGTGATCTACGATCCGGGCGATAACGTCGAATTTTGCTATTTTCCTCTGGGCTCAGCGCTGTGTTCCTATTTCGTCGAGCTGGACTGCGGCGTTGCGGTGGAAACCGTGCTGATCGGCCGCGAAGGGGCGCTGGGCGGAGTCGTCAGTGCAGGCAGCCTGCCTTCCTATGCCCGTGCCAATGTCCTGCACGGCGGGCGCTTCCTGCGAATCGACTTGCGCGACCTCGAACGTCTCAAGCGGGAATCCTATGCGATTGCGCATCTCTTCGCCCGCTATGCCGATTGCCTGATGGCGCAGGTGTTCCAGTCGATCGCCTGCAACGCTGTCCACACCATCGAGCATCGCGCTGCGAAATGGCTCTCGGCGGCGGTGGAACGGACTGGCAGCCATGATGTGACGATGACGCAGGAACAACTCGCCTCGATGATGGGAATTGGCCGCAGCTATGCGAGCCGGGTCCTGCAGCGCTTCAAGCGCGACGGCATGCTGCGCACCCGACGCGGTGGGATAGAGGTGCTCGACCCCGAAGCGCTCGCCTCACGCGCGTGCACCTGCAACAAACAGGTGGCCGGCCATTTCGACAAGGTTCTCGCCGGCGTCTATCCCGCACAATGAGCGCCGCGCCGCAGTCGGCGGCAGCTGCGCCTTTTGACAGTGCGCCTTCCCGGTCGGCTTGCCTTACGATTGCGCGAAGCGCGCGTTGCGGCACGCATGCGGGACAGAATGGGAAAGGACAGCTTCAATGCGTATCATCGTGGCCGGATGGCTTCGCTTCGGTGGCGGCGACGTCTGCGCGCAGGTCGTGCGCGGCGGGGCGCATCTCATTGCCCAGAGCCGCGAAGAGCAAGGCTGTGTCGCCTACAACTGGTCGGTCGATCCACTCGAGGAAGGGCTGATGCACGTCTACGAGGAGTGGGAGAGCGAACGCGATCTCCTGCGACACTTCAGGCACAGCTCCTATCTCGAAATGCGCGGACACCTGGAATCGTTTCAGCTGAGCGCCTTCGACATCAAGCTCTACTCGGTGGCCGGCACCGAGCCGGTCTATACCGATACCGGTGAGCCGCGCTCGACCCTGTTCGGCGTGAGCCTCGACTGATGGGCCGGCTGCAGGACAAGGTGGCGCTGGTCACCGGGGGTGCGTCGGGCATCGGTGAAGCCATGGTCCGGCGGTTCGTTGCCGAAGGCGCCAGGGTCTGGCTCGCGGATCTCGACGAGAAGGAGGGCGAGCGCATTGCAGGCGAAGCCGGCGCCACCTTCGTGCGCCTCGATGTGGCCAGCGAGGCGGGCTGGGCCGAAGTCATGGGCCGGGTCCTTGGCCGCGATGGCCGCCTTGAAGTGCTGTGCAACAATGCCGGGATCGTCCTCAACAAGCCGATCGACCAAACCGACCTGGCAGGGTGGGAAAGGATCATGGCGGTCAATGTCACCGGGCCGATGCTGGGTTGCCGTGCCGCGATTGCGGCCATGCGCGACCTGCCAGAAGGGCGTTGCGGATCGATCGTCAACACGGCCTCGACCACCTCGCTGCTCGGCCTTGCCTTCGATTCCGCCTATACGACGTCGAAACATGCCGTGGTCGGCCTTACCCGCTCGATCGCGGCCTGGTGCGCGCAGGAGAAGCTGCCGATCCGCTGCAATACGCTCCACCCGGGAACGACGCTCACCGCAATCCTTTCCGGACACATCGCCGCTGCGCCCGAACTCAAGGACGTGTTCGACGCAATGTCGCCGTTGGGACGCATGGCCGACCCGGCCGAGATCGCGAACCTCGCGCTGTTTCTGGCATCCGACGAAGGCAGCTATTGCACGGGCGGCATGTTTGTCGCCGACGGCGGCCTCACCGCCACGCACCCGGCGATGTAAGGCAGGCTCAGTCCCGTGCCTCGGGCGAGGCGACCCAGCGGATCGCGTTTTCCACCAGTCGGCGATAGACCGGGTTGTCGTAAGTCGTCCGGTCGTCGCCCGGCTGGAGGTAGACCACCGGGCTGTTTCCCGACTTCAGCGTCCAGCCGATGAGGTCGCTGCCCGGCTCATGTTCCCAGCCCTGATTGTCGAACATGCGCCCTTCCATCGCGGCGGTTGCCGAGTGGAAGCCGTCGCGATCGAAGCGGTGATCGGCGCGCAGCAGCGGGGTCACGGAATCGGTGAAAATTTCGGCAAGGTAGAGTTCGTCCTTCATTGCGAAGCTGGCGGGAATGCCAGCCATCACCGGATGCGCGGTGGCGGTGACTTGCGCCGTGTACTCCACGCCGTGCCGATAGCCGGAATCGGGACGAAGCTGCCCGCGAACCTCGCGCGAGCGATATAGAAAAGTGCCGCCCAGCGCTTCGGCATAGTCGGGAAAGGCGGGCCATCCGGCCAATGCATGGTGCAGCGCGACGATGCCTTTGCCCTCTTCGAGCAGGGCGCGAAAGCCCTCCCGGAAAGCGTGTCCGGGGTCGATGAGGGCAGGCGGCTCGTGCGGCGCGTCGAAGTCGAGGCCCGGCATGTCGTAGAGGACCAGGGCATCGTAAGGCGCCAACCCCTGCGGGTTCATGAGCTGCGAGGCAGCGGGTTGATCGACCATGGTTGCCGCAATTCCTTCCATGTCCTGGAAGATCGCATCGAACGCTGTGCGGTCGAAGGGATGCCCGCGCACTGCCACGAGGACCTGCAGCGGCGCGGAATAGCGGATCGTCGGCATCGGCACTCTCTTCTTCCGGGGTGATCCGCGCTGTCCCCGGCGGATTCGCTAAACCCATGTCCTAGCGCCGGCGCGCACAAGGCCCCACTGGCAAAAGTCCGGGGCGATCGGGTCCTTCACAGGGTACTGGTCATCGCGCCAAACTCGTGTTAGCCTTCAGCATTCACTGGATAATAAGTCCGGGAACTGGATGAAAGCTCCGGGAGAGGTTGATATGACGCTATTGGATTCCATCGGGAATCGCATTTGCATGGCAAGCAGCTGGCTCGGCGTTGCCTATATCCTGTACTGGCACCTGATGCGCTGACGGGCGCGGCGCAAGCCGCGGTTTCTCAAGCTTTCTGAGCGGGCATCGGTTATTTGAGGCCTCCGCCAAGAGCGCGGTAAAGCTCTATGGCATTCGCGCCGCGCACTAATCGCGTGGCTATCAGGGACTGCTCGGCCGCGTAGTAGCTGCGCTGCGAATCGAGAGTGGTCAGGAAATTATCCACCCCCTTGCTGAAACGCGCCTGCGACAGTCGGTTGGCGACTTGCGCATTGTCGCGCAGTGAAACCTGCGCATCGAGCTGCTCGTCGATGGTGCCTCGCCGCGCGAGTGCGTCGGCGACTTCGCGAAACGCGGTCTGCACGCTCTTCTCGTACTGGGCGACCATCGCATCGCGGGTGGCCTTGGCATAGCGCAGGTTGCCGGCCCTCTTGCCGAAATCGAAGATTGGAAGACTTGCGGAGGGTGCGACCGACCAGGTCTCGCTGCCGGACTTGAACAGGTTCGACAGCCCGAGGCTCATCGTTCCCAGGGCGGCCGTGAGCGAGATCTGCGGGAAGAAGGCCGCGCGCGCCGCGCCGATGTCGGCATTGGCACCGATCAGCTGGTGTTCGGCAGCGGCAATGTCGGGGCGTTGCAGCAGGACGGTGGAAGGCACATTGGCGGGCAGTTGGCCGATGGTCGCACCATTTCCAGGCAGGGCGGCGGGCAGCGTGGCCGGGTCGAGGCTCGTCCCGGCAAGCAGTTCCAGCGCATTGCGGTCCTGCGCAACCTGCGTCGTCAGCGCGGCGATGTCCGAACGCGCCTGATCGCGGCTCGTGCGGGCCTGGCTCACTTCGAGCTGCGATGCGACGCCCGCCTTGAAGCGCGCTTCGGTCAGCGCGACGGTTTCGTCATAAGCCTGCGCGGTTCTGGTTGAGAAGGCGAGGCTCTCGCTATCTGCCGCAAGCGTTAGCCAGGCCGAAGCGACTTCGGCGACGAGCGCGACTTGCGCCGCATCGCGGTTCGCCTGCGCGGCGAAGAAGTCTTCCTGCGCGGCCTTCGTCAGATTGCGTACCCTGCCGAAGAGGTCCAGCTCCCAAGCGGAAACGCCAAGCGAAGCCGAGTAGTTGTCCATTCGCCCCGCACCGCCGCCATTGACCTGGCCCGCCGCAGCAAAGGGTAGCTTCTGGTAGGTCGCGCTGCCGCTGGCGGCAACGCCGGGCAGAAGGTCGGCGCGCTGGACCTTGTAGAGCGCTCGGGCCTGCTCGACATTGGCCAGCGATACGCGCAAGTCGCGATTGCTGGCCAGCGCCGTGCGGATCACTTCACGCAGCCGTTCGTCGGTAAAGAAGTCTTCCCAGGCGGTGCTTGCCAGATCCTGCGCAGAGCCCTGCAATGCGGCGTTATCGTAAGCAGCGCCGGAGGGGCTGTCCGCCGGAACCGGCAGGTCCGGGCGCACGTACTTGGGGGCCATGTTGCACCCGGCGAGAGCCAGGGCGCTGCAAAGCCAGAGCGATCGGGTTGCGCGGTTCATCGGATCAATCCTGCTCGAGAGGTGCATCGTCGGTGGTAGCGGCGTGCGCTTCGCGGTTCGGCTGGTCCTGGCGGAAGATCCGCTTAACGACGAAGAAGAACAGCGGCACGAGGAAGACCGCCAGGACCGTCGCCGATAGCATGCCGCCCACGACCGACCAGCCGATGGCATTCTGTCCGCCGGCGCCCGCTCCGCTGGAAACCGCGAGCGGCAGCACGCCGAAGATGAATGCGAACGAGGTCATGAGGATCGGGCGCAGGCGCAGCTTGGCGGCCTGCAGCGCGGCTTCGGCGGCGCTGAGGCCATCGCGCATCTTTTCCTCGGCGAATTCGACGATGAGGATGGCGTTCTTGGCCGAGACGCCAATCGTCGTGATCAGGCCCACCTGCAGGTAGATGCCGTTGGCAAGGCCCACGAAGGTCGCGGCAAGCAAGGCGCCCACGACGCCCAGCGGCACCACGAGGATGACTGCGATCGGCACCGACCAGCTCTCGTAGAGCGCAGCAAGGCACAGGAACACGACCAGCAGCGAAAGCGCGTAGAGCATCGGGGCCTGGCTGCCCGACAGCTTTTCCTCATAGGAGATGCCGGTCCATTCGTAGCCGATGCCGGGCGGAAGCTTCGCTGCCAGCTCTTCCATCGCCTGCATCGCTTCGCCGGTGCTGTAGCCGGGGCCGGCGGAACCGAGTATCTCGACCGAGGAGACGCCGTTGTAGCGCTCGAGGCGAGCCGGACCGTAGCCCCACTCGGTTGAGGAGAAGGATGCCAGCGGGGCCATCTCGCCGCCGCTGCCGCGTACGAAGAGATTGCCGAGCGATTCGGGCGTCGTGCGGAATTCGGAGTCGGCCTGCACGTAGACGCGCTTGACGCGGCCACGGTCGACGAAGTCGTCGACGTAGCTGCCGCCGAAGCCGGTGCTGAGTGTCGTGTTGATGTCCGGGATCGAAAGGCCGAAGGCGCCCGCGGCTTCCTTGTCCACGTCGAGCTTGAGCTGGGTAGTGTCCTCGATGCCATTGGGGCGCACCATTGCGAGGCGCTTGTCCTGCGCGGCCATGCCGAGCAGTTGGTTGCGCGCGGCAATCAGCGCCTCGTGGCCGAGGTTGGCCTCGTCCTTGAGTTCGAAGTCGAAGCCTGTGGCATTGCCCAGCTCCGTCACTGCCGGCGGGGCGAACGCGAAGATCTGGCCGACGCCGAGCTTGTGGAAGGCAACGTTGGCACGCTCGGCCAGCGCGGTGACGCCCATGCCCTCGCCCTCACGTTCTTCCCAAGGGCGCAGCTTGATGAAGGCGATCGCCACGTTCTGGCTCTGTCCGGCAAAGCCGAAGCCGCCGATGCTGAGCATCGAATCGACCACGTCCTTCTCTTCGTTGAGCAGGTAGTCGGTCATGCGGTCCACGGTGCGCTGGGTTTCTTCCATGGTCGTGCCCGAGGGCATCATTGCCTGAGCGAAAAGGAAGCCCTGGTCTTCATCGGGCAGGAAGCCGCCGGGGAGGCGCCAGAACAGCACGCCCATGCCCACGACGATCATCGCGTAGACGGCCAGTGAGCGCTTCCAGTTGCGTTCCACCCGGCGCAGGCCGTTGCTGTAGCGCTCGACGCCGCGGTCGAACGTGCGGTTGAACCAACCGAAGAAGCCGCCGCGTTCGCCATGGTCCTCGCGCGAGGGCTTGAGGATCGTCGCGCACAGGGCCGGGGTCAGGATCAGCGCGACCAGAACCGAGAGCACCATGGAGGAAACGATGGTGATGGAGAACTGGCGGAAGATGACGCCGGTGGAGCCGCCGAAGAATGCCATCGGCAGGAACACCGCCGACAGCACGAGGCCGACACCGACCAGCGCGCCGCTGATCTCGTCCATCGATTTGCGCGCGGCTTCCTTCGGACTGAGCCCCTCGGTCTGGATCAGGCGTTCCACGTTTTCGACCACGACGATGGCGTCGTCGACCAGCAGGCCGATCGCCAACACCATGCCGAACAGGGTCAGGGTGTTGATGGTGAAGCCGGCAGCCAGAAGGATGGCAAAGGTGCCCAGCAGCACGACCGGGACCGCGATCGTCGGGATGAGCGTCGCACGCCAGTTCTGCAGGAACAGGAACATCACCACGAAGACGAGGATGATCGCCTCGATCAGTGTGTGTTCGACCTGGCTGATGGAAAGCTCGATGAAGGTCGAGTTGTCGACCGGGTACTCGATGCGGATGTCGGCCGGGAACTGCTTGGAAACTTCTGCGACCGCCGCCTTCACGCCTTCGACAGTGTCGAGCGCATTTGCGCCGGGGGCGAGCTTGATCGCCAGCGCAGCGGCCTGCTTGCCCTTGAAGCGGGCAAGGAAGCTGTAGTTGTCGGCGCCGATCTCGACGCGGGCGACGTCGGAAAGGCGCACGTTGGCGCCGTCGCTGTCGGTGCGCAGCAGGATATTGCCGAACTGTTCGGGGGTTTGCAGGCGCGACTGCGCGGTAACCGTTGCGTTGAGCGCCTGTCCTTCGGGTGCAGGGAGGCTGCCGACCTGGCCGGCGGAAATCTGGGCGTTCTGCGCCTTGACCGCGGCAGTGATGTCCGAGACCGTCACCTTGAGGTTGGCCATCTTGTACGGATCGAGCCAGATGCGCATGGCATAGGGAGCGCCGAGCAACTGGGTATCGCCGACGCCGTCGACACGGCTCACCGGGTCCTGCAGCTTCGAGGAGATGAGATCCCCGATGTCGACCTGGTCGTGCGATCCGTCATCGGAATAGAGCGCCATGACGATGAGGAAGTCCTTGGCAGCGCGCGCCACGCGCACGCCTGAACGCTGGACGTCCTCGGGCAGCAGGGGTGTGGCCTGTGCCAGCTTGTTCTGGACCTGGACTTGCGCGGTATCGGGGTCGGTGCCCTGGTCGAAGGTCAGCGTGATCGCGAGGTTGCCCGCCGAATCGCTCGTCGACGAGAAGTAGCGCAGGTTGTCGATGCCCTTCATCTGCTGCTCGATCACCTGCGTGGTGGTGTTCTCGAGCGTCTGGGCATCGGCGCCGGGATACGTCGTGCTGACCGTCACCGCCGGCGCGGCGATGGTCGGGAACTGGGCGACCGGCAGAACCCGCAGGGCGATGATGCCCGCGAGCATGACGACAATGGCGATGACCCAGGCGAAGATGGGTCTGTCGATGAAATAGCGCGACATGACGGATCAGCGCCTTTCGGCGACGGTTGCAGTCTTGGTCTTGGTGCGGTCAGGCGTCCTGGCGGCCGTGACCTGCTGCGGGGCCCCGGGAGTGACCGTGGTGCCGGCCCGCAGGCCGGAGAGTCCTTCGACGATAAGCCGGTCGCCGGGTTTCAGGCCTTCGGTGACGAGCCACTTGTCCCCGATCGGGCGTTCTGCCTTGACCTGGCGCATCTCCACCTTGTTCTCGGCGTTGACCACCAGCGCCGTGGCGCGTCCGCGCGGGTCGCGGCTGATGCCCTGCTGCGGGGCGAGGATAGCGTTCTGCTTCTCCCCCTCGACGAGCCGGGCCCGCACGAACATGCCGGGCAGCAACAGGCCGTCCGGGTTGGGGAAAGTGGCGCGCAGGGTGACGCTGCCGGTCTCGGGATCGACCGAAACTTCGGCGAATTGCAGCCTGCCTTCGATGGGATAGGTCTTGCCGTTGGGCAGGATCAGCTTGACGCGGGCGCTGTCACGGCTCTCCCGCGAGAGGCCGCCGCTTGCCAGCGCTTCCTTGAGGTCGAGGATCTGCGCAGCGGACTGGGTCACGTCTACGTAAACGCTCTGGGTGCTCATGATCGTTGCCAGCGGATCGCTCTGGCCGGTCTGGACCAAGGCGCCGCGGGTATAGAACGATCGGCCGATCCGCCCGGAGATGGGCGCGCGGATGCGCGTGAACTCCAGGTTGACGCGGGCCGAATCAACGGCCGATTTTTGCGCCGCAACATTGGCTTTCGCCTGCTGCGCGGCCGCTAGCGCATTGTCGTATTCCTGCTTGCTGACCGCATTGATCGTGACAAGGTCGCGAAACCGATCGGCCTGCAGCTGGGTCGATCCCACGGTCGCCCGGGCGTTGGCAAGATTGCCCTGCGCGGTGCCCAGCGCGGCCCGGTACGGTGCGTCCTCGATCTCGTAAAGGATCTGTCCGGCCTTCACGTAGCTGCCCTCCGCGAAGAGACGCTTGCGGATCACGCCGCTGATCTGGGGGCGAACCTCGGAAGTTTCAGAGGCTTGAATTCGGCCCGGGAGGTCCGTCGTCAGTTCCACCGGTTGCTCGGCAAGCTTGACGACGCCGACCTTCGGCGCCGGGGGCTGCGGCTGTTCTGACGAGCTGCAGCCGGCCAGAAGGGCCAGTGCGAGCACCATGGAGGAGGCGTTCTTAAAGGTCATGTTCACCTTGGGGGGATCAAGGAAATCCGGAATGAACGTTCATTCCGCTTGCAGCCCTCTAAACACTCTGCCAATGTGGCGTCAAGCGAATTGGAGGGGAAATTGGCTGGCGATTGTGCAGTGCAGCAGAAATTGAGTGCGGAGGACAAGGTGGTCTTCGCCGCGCGCAAGTTGTTTGCGGAAAGGGGGTTTCACCAGACGGCCATGGCCGATCTGGCGAAAGAGGCCGAAGTCAGCGTCGGTGCCATCTATCGCGTGTTTCCCAGCAAGCAGGACATCATCCGCGCAATTATTCAGGCCGATACCGCGCGCCTGCTTGTCGAACTTACCTCCGACGTCTGCCGCATTCGCAAAGGCGAGGCGTCCATCGGAGCCGTGCTGGAGGAAATGATTGTCCGCTGTAGCGTCGAGAAGGATTCGGCGCTGATCCACGAGGTGCTGGCCGAAGGGCATCGCAATCCGGAAGTGGCCGAGGCCGTCCGCGCCATCAACCTGCAATATCGCGCGATCTTCCGCGAAATGGCCCTCGTCGCCAATCCCGATCTGAGCGAACCAGAACTCTACGGTGCCGAAGAACTGCTGCTCGCCTGCCTGTTTTCTTCCGGTCACCGCGAGTTGACGAGCTGCCGCCTCAGTGCGCGGGAATCCGCTCGACTGGTGACCAGTCTGATCCTGCGCGGGCTCGGATCAGAAACGTAAGGTCATGAGCGCCGGCGAGCCACGAACGCCGCGGCGCGTTCCTCGAATTCGGGTGCGGTGAAGGCTGCTGCGAAGAGGTCGAGCGAGCCCCGGTCGTCCTCGATCTGTCCGTCGCGGGCCCAGCGGATCATCTGCTTGAGGCCCTTGAGGCTGTAGGTGGCATTGGCGGCGATCGAGGCGGCAAGGGCATGGGCGCTTTCGGCCAGTTCCTCGACCAGACCGATGCGCAAGGCTTCTTCGGCGTCGATCAACGTGCCGGTGTAGAGCAGGCGACTGGCCTGTCCGGGGCCGACGAGATCGACCAGCAACCGGGTGTCGTGCAGCGGGTAAACGATGCCCAGCTTGGCCGGCGTCACTCCGAAGCGGGCGCGCCGCGTCGCCAGGCGCATGTCGCAGGCAAGTGCGAGGCCCAGCCCTCCGCCGATGCAGTCGCCATCGACGAAAGCGATGGTCGGCATGGGGGCGCGTGTCAATTCGTACTGGGCGCGGTTGATCGCCGCCTGGTTGGCCGCGAGCCAGTCTGGGTTGGCGCGGTTGTCGAGCATCTCGGAAATATCGGCCCCGGCGCAGAACATGCCCGGGTGGCTGCCGGTCAGCACCATGACCTTTACGGCGCTGTCGCCCGCTGCTTCCGCGACCAGTTCCGGCAGGCGCGCCCACATGTCCTGTCGAAACGCATTGCGGCGCTCGGGCCGGTCGATCTCGATGCGGGCGACGGCGCCTTCGCGGACGAGGTGTAGGGACATGAACGAGCTCCGGATGGTGGATTCAGGACCTGGGAGTGGTCCATAGAAGTTCGCGATATTGCCGTCACCCCGGACTTGGTCCTGACGCTCCCTTTTGCGGAGGCGACGTTTGCGGGCGGGGATAGCCGCAGCGGGCTCAGGCGACGAGGCCGCTGGCCGTGGCGAGATAAGCGGGCAGGCTCGTGCGAAGGGCTTCGACCATGGCGCTGACCTTGGGCGAGAGGTGGCGGCGCTGCGGATAGACGGCCCAGATCGGCTCCTCCTCGGGGTTGAGATCGGGCAGGACGGGTTCAAGCCGGCCTTCGCTAAGGTGATTGCCGAGATAGAAGCGCGGGACCTGGCAGATGCCCATGTCTGCGAGCGCCGCCTCGATCAGCGCATTGCCGCTGTTGCAGCGCCAGCGCCCTTGCGGGCGGAACGTCGCGTTGCCCTTGAACAGCCACTGCGCACTCGATCCCACGAGGCACTCGTGCCGGCGCAGGTCCTCGATGTCCGCGGGCCGACCGCGGCGGGAGAGATAGGCCGGAGAGGCAAGGGTGATGAGCGCGCGCGAAGCCACCCGCGTGGCGACGAGGCGGGAATCGTTGAGTTGGCCGGTACGGATCGCAAGGTCATAGCCATCGGCGATGAGGTCGACGACGGCATTGTCGAGATCGAGCGTGACCGTCAGCGACGGGTAGGTGGTCGACAGCTCGCGCACGATCGGCGCCACGAATTTCTCGCCCAGCGCATAGGAGCAGGTGATGCGCAAGTGTCCGCTCGGTTCGCCTTGCGAGGCGATGGCGGCGATGGCCTCGTCGCGCTCCTCGATCAGGCGCTTGCAGGTCTCGAGAAAGATCTGCCCCGTCTCGGTCAGGCGCAGTGAGCGGGTGGTGCGGTGCAGGAGCTGGGCCTGCAAGCGGCCTTCCAGCCGCGCGAGCGAGCGGCTCATGTGCGTCACCGAGGCGCCATAGGCCTGCGCTGCGGCCGTGAAACTGCCCAGACGTGCGACCATCGCGAACTCTTCGATACCGTCCCAGTTGGCCAGCACCATTATCCCCTTGCTGTGATAATCCTTTTCCTGCGGGGCGCTTTATCACAGTACCTGCGAGTCCTACAAAGCGCTTCGATCAAGAGGAGTTTGCGCACATGAAGACCCGCGCCGCAGTCGCTTTCGAAGCGAAGAAACCGCTGGAAATCGTCGAAGTCGACCTGGAAGGCCCCAAGGAAGGCGAAGTCCTGGTCGAAATCATGGCGACCGGCATCTGCCACACCGACGCCTACACGCTCGACGGACTCGATTCCGAAGGCATCTTTCCCTCGATCCTGGGCCACGAAGGCGCAGGTATCGTGCGTGAAGTCGGCCCGGGCGTCACCAGCGTGAAGCCGGACGATCACGTGATTCCGCTCTACACGCCGGAATGCCGCCAGTGTAAGTCGTGCCTCTCGGGCAAGACCAACCTGTGCACCGCGATCCGTGCGACGCAGGGGCAGGGCCTGATGCCAGACGGCACCAGCCGCTTCTCCTACAAGGGTGAGAAGATCTTCCACTACATGGGCTGTTCGACTTTCTCGAACTTCACCGTCCTGCCCGAGATCGCCGTCGCCAAGATCCGCGAGGATGCTCCGTTCCAGACCTCGTGCTACATCGGCTGCGGTGTTACCACCGGCGTTGGCGCAGTGACCAACACCGCCAAGGTACAGGTCGGCGACAATGTCGTCGTCTTCGGCCTGGGCGGTATCGGCCTGAACGTGATCCAGGGCGCCAAGCTGGCCGGTGCCAACAAGATCATCGGCGTCGACATCAACCCGGACCGCGAGGACTGGGGCCGCAAGTTCGGCATGACCGAGTTCCTCGACGTGAAGGGCATGAGCCGCGAGGACACCATCGCCAAGGTCCTGCAGATGACCGACGGAGGTGCGGACTACACTTTCGATTGCACCGGCAACACCGAAGTGATGCGCACGGCGCTCGAATGCTGCCATCGCGGCTGGGGTGAATCGATCATCATCGGCGTTGCCGAAGCGGGCAAGGAAATCGCCACCCGTCCGTTCCAGCTCGTCACCGGTCGCGTCTGGAAGGGCACGGCTTTCGGCGGCGCGAAGGGCCGCACCGATGTGCCCAAGATCGTCGACTGGTACATGAACGGCAAGATCCAGATCGACCCGATGATCACCCACGTCCTTTCCCTTGAAGAAATCAACAAGGGTTTCGATCTGATGCACGCGGGTGAGAGCATCCGCAGTGTAGTCGTCTACTAAGCTTCAAGAGGGGATAGCCCGATGTTCACGCATATCATGGTCGGCTCCAACGACCCCGCGAAGGCCAAGCAGTTCTACGACGCGACCCTGGGTGCACTGGGGATCGGGGAAGGAATGACCTTCGGCGATCGCGTTTATTACCAGAGCCCGACCGGCGCTTTCGGCGTCGGAAAGCCGGCCGACGGCAATGCGGCGTGCCATGCCAATGGCGGGACGATCGGCTTCGCCGCGGCCACCAAGGAGGCAGTCGACGCCTTCCACGCGGCCGGCCTTGCCCATGGCGGTAGCGACGAAGGTGCGCCGGGAAGGCGCGCGCAGGCCCCCGGCAATGCTTATGGCGCCTACTTGCGCGACCCTTGCGGCAACAAGATCTGCGCCTTCACCCAGTTGCCCGAGGGCGAGTGACGCAGTGACTCTGGAAACCGTTTCGACCAACAAGTCCTTCGGCGGCGTCCAGGGCGTCTATCGGCACCAGTCCGCGCAGACGAAGACGGAGATGACATTCTCTGTCTTCGTCCCGGACCATGCGCCGGGCGCGAAACTTCCGGTGCTGTGGTATCTTTCGGGGCTGACCTGCACCCATGCCAATGTCACCGAAAAGGGCGAATTTCGCGCCGCCTGCGCAAAGCATGGCGTGATTTTCATCGCTCCCGATACGTCGCCGCGCGGCGACGACGTGCCGGACGATGAGGCTTACGACTTCGGCAAGGGCGCAGGCTTCTACGTCGATGCGACGCAGGAGCCCTGGGCGAAGAACTTTCGCATGCGCTCCTACATCGAGCAGGAACTTCCCGCGCTGATTGCCGCGAACTTCCCGGTCGACATGGGCCGACAGGGCATCACCGGCCACTCGATGGGCGGCCATGGTGCGCTCACCATCGGCCTGCGCAATGCCGGGCGGTTCCGCTCGGTGAGCGCCTTTTCGCCGATCGTCTCGCCCTTGTCCTGCCCCTGGGGCGACAAGGCGTTGACCGGCTACATCGGCGGCGACCGTGCTAACTGGCGCGAATACGATGCCTGCGCCCTGATCGAGGACGGCGCTCGCCTGCCCGACCTGCTGGTCGACCAGGGCACGGCGGACGGCTTCCTCGAGGAACAGCTGCGCACCGATCTGCTCATCCAGGCCTGCGAGAAGACGGGCCAGCCGGCAACGATCCGGATGCAGGAAGGCTACGACCACTCCTACTACTTCATCTCGACGTTCATGGCCGAGCATGTCGACTGGCATGCCGAGCGCCTGAAAGCCTGACCGGAAGGGAACATCGCGGTAAGCTGAGACGTTTCTTCCGGGCAATCCGCCGGAGGAACCAGACGCGCGATGACCCATCCCGATCGTGAGGACGTGAGCAGGGAGCTCGCGCAGGACGAGGCCGGGCTGAGCCGCCGCGAAAGGTCGAAGGTCAAGGACAGTCAGCGGCTTTCGGCCCTGACTGTCTTTTCCGTCATCCGGCGCGAGGGCGAAGAGGAATTGCACCGCCCCGCCGCTTCCCTGTGGTGGTCGGGCATTGCCGCGGGTTACGGCATCTCCACGTCTGTCCTGTGCCAAGGCCTGCTTTACGACGCATACGAGGGCCATCCCCAGCGCGAGATAATTGCTGCGTGGGGCTATGCGATGGGCTTTATCCTCGTCGTGCTATCGCGGCTCCAGCTTTTCACCGAAAACACCCTGAGCGTCGTCCTGCCGCTGCTGGCGGGGCCGAGCGGTATGCGGCTCTACCGTACGGGGCGGCTCTGGCTGATCGTTCTGCTGGCGAACATGATCGGGACGATGGCGAGTGCGATCATTGCCGTCACGATCGGTTCGCCGGACAGCGAATTGATCGCCGCGATGCTCGAGGTGTCGCGCCATGCTGCGGAGAGCCGGGGCATGGAAGCCCTGCTTAACGGGGTTCCGGCCGGCTTCTTCGTGGCTGCCATCGTCTGGATGCTGCCCAGTTCCAAGGGCTTTGAAATCATCGTCGTCGGCCTGTTCGCGTGGCTGATCGCGGCGGGCGGATTCACGCATGTGATCGCCGGGTCGACCGAGATGTTCATGCTGGCGCTGCATGGCGACATGAGCTTCGGCGAGGCGATTGGGATGCACCTTTTGCCGACCCTGATCGGCAATGTCATCGGCGGGACCGGTCTGTTCGCGCTGCTGGCCTATGGCCAGATTCAGGCGGAAATCTGAGCCTTCGGGCATGGCCTTTCGCGGCCCAGGGCCTATCACGGTGCCATGAGTGAAGATCACTGGAACGGAACGGACGGCGCAGCCCTGATTGGCGCGGCCCTGATCGGCGCGGAGCGCAACCCTTATGCGACAGGCGCCGGCGAGCCGTGCGAAGTTGTCATTCCCGTGGAATCGCCCATCGCCATCGAGACCAACGGGATTGCCTATGCCGTGATGATGGCGACCCCGCTCGATATCGAGGATTTCGTTACCGGTTTCCTGATGGCCGAAGGTCTCGCGCAGGCCGGCGAAGTCGGCGAGGTGGCGGTCCACCGGGTCGAGAACGGCGATTGGGGCGAAGGCTTCGTCGCGCGGGTGAACCTGCCGGAGGCGCGGCTTGGCCCCATTCTCGAACGCGCCCGCCGCCGCGTGGGCGACAGTTCCTGCGGGATCTGCGGGATCGAGGGTGTCGAAGCCGCCTTGCGTCCGCTCCCGCGGTTGCCCGCCGCGCCGCCCGTTCGTCCCGAGGCTATCCGCAGCGCGCTTGTGGCCTTGCGCGAGCGGCAGGACCTGGGAAGGCGGACTTCGGCAACGCACGCCGCAGCTTTCAGTGCGGTTGACGGAACCGTCCAGCTCGTGCGCGAGGATGTCGGCCGCCACAATGCGCTCGACAAGCTGGTCGGCGCGATGGCGCGCGAGGGCATCGATCCGGGGCAGGGCTTCATCGTCGTCACCTCGCGCTGTTCCTATGAACTGGTCGAGAAGACGGTGCGCGCAGGGTGCCCGCTGCTGGTGGCGATTTCCGCGCCGACCGACCTTGCGGTGCGCCGGGCCCGGGCCTCGGGGCTGGACCTTGCCGTGGTGGCCCGGGACGACACGATGCTTTGGATCGGCGCAGGCGAGGAGGAATCGAGCAAGCGTTGACGCGATCCGACCAAGGGCGGCGACCGGGCCCTGTTTTCCTTGTACTCGGCCGGCAGCAAACCTAACTTCACAGCGACTTGGTGCATTCCGCAGGCAAGAAGGTGACAGTAGATGGCGCTAGCGACGGATCAGGCTTCTGAAGAGCTCAAGCTGACTCCACCCGATCCGGTGCCCGTCGTGAAGCCCGAGAAGGCCGCCGGTCTCGTGCCGGTCGACGAGGAGCAGAAGTCCCGCCTGCAGGTGCGTGTCGATGAATTCGTCGAGGACTTGGTTGCCCAGGATTCCAACTCGCCCGAGTTCGGCCGCCGGGTCGACCAGATCACCAACATGGGCCGCAAGGAAATCGCCGAGGCGGCCGGGCAGTCCAACCGTTTCCTCGACCGTCCGATCCGGGCGATGGACGAGACGAGCGGCGTCGGCGCGGATCTTGCCGAACTGCGGCGCACGGTGGAAGATCTCGACCCGTCGACGAAGGGTGACCTCACGACGCGCCGCAAGATCTTCGGGATCATCCCGTTCGGCAGCAAGCTGCGCAACTATTTCGACAGCTACAAGTCCGCGCAAAGCCATATCAGCGCGATCCTTGCGCGCCTGCAGGGGGGCAAGGACGAACTGCTGATGGACAATGCTGCCATCGATGTCGAGCGCCAGAACCTGTGGAAGGCGATGGGCAAGCTTGAACAGATGGTGTTCATGTCCAAGGCCCTCGACGAGACGCTCGAGCAGAAGGCGGCGGATCTCGATCACACCGATCCGGCCAAGGCCAAGGCCCTGCGCGAAACCGCGCTGTTCTACGTCCGCCAGCGCACGCAGGACCTGCTGACGCAGATGGCAGTCACGGTGCAGGGCTACCTGGCGCTGGACCTTGTGAAGAAGAACAACGTCGAGCTGATCAAGGGCGTGGATCGTGCCTCGACCACCACGGTCGGCGCGCTTCGCACTGCGGTCACCGTCGCGCAGGCGATGACGAACCAGCGTCTCGTGCTCGACCAGATCACCGCGCTCAACACCACGACCGCCAACATCATCGATGCCACCGGGCAGATGCTGAAGGACAACACCGCCCAGATCCACCAGCAGGCGGCCAGTTCGACGATCCCGCTGGAGACGCTCAGCCGCGCCTTCCAGAACATCTACGATACGATGGATTCGATAGACACGTTCAAGCTGCAGGCGCTCGACAGCATGAAGCAGACGGTCACTTCGCTGGAAGGCGAGATCGGCAAGTCGAAGGCCTATATCGCCCGCGCGCAGGGCCAGTCCGAAGGGGCGGCATCGGGAGACGGCAAGGCGGCAAAGTCGATGCTGGAGGCCCTGGACTAAGCCGCGATGGCGCGAGGCCGTTCCCCCGTTCAGCAGGAGATCATCCGTGCCGCCCGCAGGCAGCGCGCGGCGCGGCTCTACCATGCGCGCAAGGAACGCTGGCGCTTTCGCTGGCGGCGTATCCGCCGTGCATTCCTGGCGCTGGCGGCCATCCTGGTCGCGGCAATTGGCACCGGTATCTTCATGGACGGCCTGTCCGACACGACCTGGCTGTTGACGATGCTGCTGGGCTTCATCGTCTTCGTGGTCCTGTCCATCTACCCGGCAACGCCCCGGCCCAGGGCAGACCAGCTTTCGGGCGTCGAACTGGCCGAACTGGCGGGATCGACCGAACTGTGGCTGGAGGCCCGCCGCCGGGCGCTGCCCGATGCCGCCATCGACGCCATCGACATGATCGGCGTGCGCCTCGAACAGCTCGCGCCGCAGCTGGCCACGCTCAACGAGAACGGACCGGCCGCGCGCGAGGTGCGCAAGTTGCTCGCCGAACATCTGCCCGGGCTCGTCGACAGCTATACCCGTATCCCGCCGGCCCTGCGCAACAAGGAGCATGCCGGGAGCACGCCGTCCGAACAACTCGTCGACGGGCTGTGCGTAATCGCTGACGAGATCGAGGCGATGAGCCATGACCTGTCGCGCAATGACCTCGACGCACTGGCGACACGCAACCGTTTTCTGGAAACGAAGTATATCGACCAGGGCTGAGACGAGTCCGAGCCGGGGGTTGCCCCTTTGGCTTTGAAGGCGTTACCCTCGCGTCACGCAAAACAAGAAGGAGGACGCGTGGCCCAGGTTGATATCGAACGGATCGAGCGAGACATCACCGCCGTATCGAGGTTCGGTTTCAACGAGGCTGATCGCGGCGTCTACCGACAGGGATTCTCCCCGGAGGACATGGCCGCCCGGGCGTGGCTGCGCGAGCAGTTCGAGAGCCTGGGCATGACCCACGAGATGGACGGTGCAGGCAACGTCATCGGTCGCTACGGCCCTGCGGACAAGCCCGCAGTGGTGATCGCCTCGCACCTCGATTCCGTCCCGGCCAGCGGCATGTTCGACGGCGTTCTGGGCGTGATCGCCGGGCTTGAGGTGGTTCGCACGCTCAAGGAGAACGGCGTCGAGCCGGTCTTTCCGGTCGAGGTCATCGCCACCAGCGAGGAGGAAGGCCGCTTCGGCGGGATGCTCGGCGCGCAGGCGCTGTCCGGGCACCTGACCCGCGAATGGCTGGACAGCGCGGCTGACGAACATGGGCTGATGCTGCGCGACGCCATGGCAGCAGTCGGCCTCGATCACCTCAAGGCGCTGCACGCCTACCGTCGGCCCGAAACGATCCGCGCCTTTCTCGAACTCCACGTCGAGCAGGGGCCGGTGCTCGATACGGAAAAGATCACCATCGGCATCGTCGAGGGCATTTCCGGCGTCTTCAAGTGGAAGGTGCGGCTCATCGGCAAGGCCGACCATGCCGGGACCGCGCCGATGGACATGCGCGCCGATGCATTGATGGGCATGGTCGATTTCGCCCATGAAATCCCGCGCATCATCGACGAGGAGGGCACCGACAAGAGCCGCGTCACCATCGGCTATGTCGCCTGCAAGCCGGGCTTTCCCCACACGGTTCCGGGCGAAGTGGACTTCACCATCGTCGGGCGTGACCTCGATCACGAAAAGATGAAGGCGCTGGCGGAAGCCTGCGAGCGGGTGCTTTCAGCGATTGCCCGCAAGCACAAGCTGCATTTCGAGTACGAACAGATGTCCTGGCTCGAGCCCGCCTATTGCGACCGCACGATCATGGAGCTGATCGAGGACAAGACCAGAAAGCTCGGGTACAGCTACAAGATCATGCCTTCGGGCGCCGGGCACGATGTCCAGTTCTTCTGCGAACATACGCGGGCCGGGCTGTTCTTCGTGCCGAGTGTCAAGGGCGTAAGTCACGCACCGGACGAATGGACGCACTGGTCCGACATCGAGCGCGGGACTCAGCTGCTCTACGAATGCGTCACCGAACTGGCCTGCAACGAAGCCGTCTTGCCCGAACGCGGGGAAGTGGTGGGCGGCTGACAGCGATTGAGTTGCGTCATGCGCAAGACATATGGCATAGAATGCAACTTGATACGAAGGGGTGAATTCGTCATTTTGCTGCAATGCAAAACGCTACTATGACTACGGTGTCGCCAGAACGATCGATTATTGAGGCCATTGCCCTCAAGCGCCTTATCGTTGCCATGTACAATGGCAGCGAGATGGAGCTTGCCCCGCATCAGCTTTTCGAGCGGCACGGCGACCTTTTCGTGAGCGCGCTCAATCCGCGCAAGAACTGGCGCAGCGACGAGGAACGTCGCCTTGGCCACTTCAAGGTCGATGGCCTGTCAAATGTGTCCGTGACCGAAGAAGTCTTCGAGCCGCTGCCGAACTTCGACGGTTCCCTGCCGCGCCCCGACGACAAACAGCTTTTCGCCGTAGGTACCGACTGACCGGTTCCAGTTCGACGGGAAGGTAGCGACCTACTGGCAGGGGATTGACCTTGACGGTCAACCCCGGCGTGTCCTTTCGAACCTCAGATCAGCTCCTCCATCGCGTGCAGTGCGATGGCGTGATTTAGGATGATGTCCTTGCGCGTGTTCTGCGCATGATCGTCGGACTTGCGGTATTCCTCGATCGAGGCGCGCATCTTTGCCTCGTCGAAAATCCCGTGCGAGGCGATCTTTTCCGAGGACAGCCACTTCTCGATCAGCTTGTCGATCTCGGCCGCCTTCTTCACGTCAGTATGCGCCGGGGGCGCCATGAAGGCGAACTTTTCGCGCTTGTAGAGCACTTCGGGCAGGACGTGCTTCATCGCCTCGCGCACGACCCATTTCTCGACTCCGTCGCGCACGCGCACATGCGGCGGGATGCGCATGGCCAGTTCGGCCACGTGGTGGTCGAGGAAGGCCGGGCGGCTTTCCAGCGAGTTGGCCATGTCGACGCGGTCGCCGCCCCAGTTGAGGATCTGGCCTTCCAGCATGGTCTTGATCCAGGAATACTGGACCTTGTCGAGCACGTGGCGCCCATCAAGCATCGACTTGTCGAGGCTGTAAGCGATGGCGGCGATGGGATCGTAGTCGCCGAGCCTTGCCTTGAACTCGTCGGAAAGCAGCGGCTTCACGCGCTCAAGGGTGAGCATCCAGGGCTGGATCCAGCTCGGCGTGAAACCCATGACTTCCTCGAAAGCGGGGTGGCTGATCGTTTCTTCTGCGAGGACCGAGCCTGAGAAGATGGCATTGCGCTTGCGCATCTCCTCAGCCGCAGGCGTCGCGGCATAGTCGGGATCGTGAAGGAACAGGTCGGCCTTGAACTGGGCATAGCCGCCGAACAGTTCGTCCGAGCCTTCTCCGGTGATCACGACCTTGTAGCCGACGTCGCGCACGTGCTTGCTCATCAGCATCTTGGCGACGCCCAGCGTGTTGTAGAACGTGCGCTCCGAGAACATCACCGCGTCCTCGAAGTTCTTGCCGTAGAGGTCCTCTGCCTTGACCCGCAGGATGTCCTGGTCCGCGCCGACCTTTTCCGCCATTTCCGTGGCGATATGGGCCTCGTCGTAGCGGTCGTCGTCGAACGAGATGGTGAAGGCCTTGACCGGCGACTGCTGGATCGCCGCGGCCATGCCCAGGATCGAGCAGGAATCGATGCCGCCTGAAAGATAGCAGGCCACGGGAACGTCAGCCTCCAGCCTGAAGGTGATGGATTCCACCAGCTTTTCGCGCACGGCCTCGATGTGCTCGTCGTCCGAGCGGATGTCGTGGTGCCCATCGAGCGGGAACTCGGCGTCCCAGTAGCGCTTCTGCTCAACCTCGAAGCCGTCGCCCTTGCGGGTGACGATCAGCATGTGCCCGGGCAGGACGGCCTGGATGTCCTTGTATAGCGTCATGCCCGGCACCATGACCTGCATCATCTGGTGCAGCTGCGCCTTGGGGCACACTTCGCGCGGCACGTCGGGATGGGCCAGCATGGCCTTCATCTCGCTGCCCCAGAAGAAGCCATTGGGACCGTTGTGCCAGAACAGCGGCCGGATCCCGAAGCGGTCGCGCACCAGGATCAGCTGTTCCTTCTTTTCATCGAAGATCGCGAAAGCGAATTCGCCGCGCAGCTGTTCGAGGAAATCGAAGCCGTGCTTGCGGTAGAGCTTGAGCGCGATCTCGCTGTCGGACTTGGTGGTGAACTCGAAGCCGTCGGTGCGCAGCAGGCCGCGCAGGCGCTTGTAGTCGTAGAACTCGCCATTGGCGGTCAGGACGAGGCCTGCGTCCTTGTCGAAGATCGGCTGGTCGCCGGCATTGAGGCCGATGATCGAGAGGCGGGTGTGGATCATGGCGAGGCCATGGTCCGGATCGAAATGGAAGCCGCGCCCGTCCGGGCCGCGGTGGTAGAGGCGGTCGGCCATCTTCTCGGCCAGCTTCGGGGTGTTGTCGGAGTAGCCCCCGGGGCTCCACAGTCCGGCAATGCCACACATCGTCGTTGTATCCTTGGTTCTGGGCCCGCCGGTCAGGCGAGGAGTTCTGCAGGCACGACTTCCGCGACCCGACCGAAGATCGCGAGCAGCAACGCCTGGCGGATCCAGACGGCGCCGTCGGCCTGATTGAAATAGAGGTTGTGCTGGGTGTCATCGAGGCTGACGTCGAGTTCCTCGCCGCGTGCGAGCGGGTGGAGGATGACCGTGTCGTCCTTCAGCCTGCTCTTGTCGTTGAGCGAGAAGGCATCCCCGAAGAAGCGATAGCCGTCGCCCAGGTAGGCAATGGCGTTCATGTAGATGACGTCGAGATACTCGAGGCTCTGTTGCAGGTTCTGCGAGAAGTCGATGCCGATCGGGCTGTTCTTCGTCAGTTCGCGCAGTTCCTCACCGAGCGGGTCGGCCATCTCGGAAAAGATGGTGATGTGGTTGATGTTCTCGTGGAACAGCAGCGCCAGCATCAGGAACGACTTGACCGTGCGCATGTTGCCCGGCGTACCGATGATGCCGATGTTTAGGCGGAACTTCTCCGGCAGGCTGGCCCAGGCGATCTCGGGCCGCCACTTGAGCAGTGCGTACCAGTCGGCCAGCGCCTGCGTGGGATGTTCGTCGGAGCCGTTGCCGCCGTTGAGCAGGGGTACGCGCAAGTACTCGCACATTTCGCTCACGGCCGATTGCTCGGTATGCCGCACCACGACGACGTCGGCGTAGGAATTGAACATCTGGCCGATGTCGCGCATCGATTCGCCCTTGGCGACGCCGGTGGTCTTGCCGTCGGCGACGCTGATCGTCTTGCCGCCGAGGTGGAGCATGGCGCTTTCGAAGGAAAGCCGGGTGCGGGTGCTGGGTTCGAAAAAGGCCGCGGCCATGATCTTGTCGTCCATGGCACGGCCGACTTCGAACCGCTTGAGCTGCAGGTAGGCCGCGAACTTGGCCAGTTCGCACAGCAGGTCCTTGTCGAACTGCGCGGCGGAGAGCACCGATGCACCGCGCAACTGGTCCAGCACGTGCAGCTTGAGCTTGGGCGATTTCGCGATGAAGTCGACCGGGTTCGGGCAATTGCCGATCTTGCCCGGGCGCTTGACGATGGCGGGGGCGTGGTCGACCCGCGATGCCGGCAGGGTCACCAGATCTCTCCCCGCGCGATGTCGCGGATGAGCAGGGCGCCCAGTCCCAGCGCGGTGACGGCGCACCATGCCAGCGAGCCATAGACGAGAACGGACAGGAATTGGGTCGAGAAGGTCATTCAGCCTCCCTCAGCAGGGCCCAGTCGAAACGGGTCTTGGACAGGGCGCTGCAGGCCAGCACCCAGATCATGGAGACGGCAGTGGCGATCAAGGATGCCACGTAGAAGCCGATAGCGAAATAGAAGAACAGGCCGACGCCGGCGCCCAGCAGCATCCCGCCGACTGCGCCGGTCGTGTTGGCGCGGCGCCAGTAAAGACCGGTGACGATCGGCCAGATCATCGAGCCGACCAGGGGGCCGGCAAAGAACAGTACCGTCGCCAGCGTGCCGATGCGCGGCAAACATACCGCCCAGGTGAACAGACCGAGCCCCAGCGTTACCCACTGCGCCATCTTCTTGAGCGTCTCGGGATGGGCGGCAGGCCGGAACATGCGACGATAGACGTCCTCGGTCATCAGGTCTGCGGTTGCCGCCAGCAGGCTGTCGATGCTGGAGGCGAGCGAGCAGAACACGATGATGAAGATGCCGATGGCACCGGCTTCACCCAGCACTTCGGCGACGACCAGCGGGCCCACCATGTCGGCGGCGGGCACCGGCACGTTGAGCGCGCCGGAGGCCAAAGCGACGAAACCGGCCGCGAAGGGGATCGGGAACCAGATCAGGCCGCCCAGCGCAAAGGCCTTGCCCGCCACGCCCTCCCGAAAGGCGAAGGCGCGGCTCCACCACACGTTGTTGTGAAAGACCTCTCCCAGCCCGAACAGCAGGTTGTTGAAGATCGCCATGATCGCCGCCGGGAACAGCACGTCGAGCAGGGCAGGGCGCTCGGTGGCGAGATTGGAGTGGATCTTCTCGACCGGGACGTGCGAGAGCACCGCCACGCCGACAATGACGATGCCCACGATGATGATCAGGCTCTGGATGAAGTCCGTGCCGATCACCGCGGCCAAACCGCCGCGCATCGTATAGAGGACGCAAACGCCCAGGATCACCGACATGCCCCAGGCATAGGGGATGCCCGATAGCGTGTTGAGCAGGATGCCGCCGGCCATCGCCATCGAAACCAGCCAGGTCAGCGAGTAGAACAGGGTGAAAAGCAGGAACACCGCCCAGGCGACGCGGCCGTAGCGCAGGCGGAAGAAGTCCCCGCTGGTATAGCCGTTGGGCATCAGCTTGCGGATGCGGCCTGCCATCGGCGCGAAGAGCAGCAGGCCGATCGCCGCCGTCGAGTAGGCGAGCATGCCCCATACGCCCAGTTGCAGGGCGAATTGCGGGGCCAGCATCGTCGTGTTCGAGGTGATCCAGGTCGCCGCTGCCGTTGCCGATCCCAGCGCGAGGCCGATATTGCGCCCGGCCAGGGCATGATCCTCGAAGCTCTTGTTGCGGCGGCCCCAGTAAATGCCGAGGCCGATCCACAGCACGCTGAAGGCGGCGAGCAGGGCCCATCCGACGCCGGCCGGAAGGAGGGCGGCTTCACTTGTCATCGCGCGCTCCCCGGAAGATCACCGCGACCGTGGCGATGAAGACGAGGAAGCCGATTGCGGTCAGGATCAGCGCCTGGGTCAGCGACTGGTGCGTGACCGTGAGCTTGAGCGGCGCAGATTGCGCCCCGGTCTCGTCGCGCAGCGAGAAGTAGTAGGTTCCGCCGGAGAGTCCGGAAAGGAACAGCGCATGGTTCGGGCCTTCGTAGATCGTCCGGGCGTCGGAAAAATCCGCCTTGCGTGCCTGCTGGATGACAACCTCGCCCGAAGCGTCCCAGTCCAGCGTGGTATAGCCGGTGTCGCTGGAAAGCGGTTCGCTGGCAGAGAAGGACGGAGCCGGTGCAGCGATTGCGGCCGCAGGGATGGCCGACATGGCCATGGCTGCCGCGATCAGGGTGCCGGACAGCCGCAGGTGACGCGGCTTGCGCGGGGTTTCGCGCCGGATTGCACGAGGGGAAAGCGATCGACTTGCGGAGGTCAGTCGGGGCCTCCGGTCTAGGGACTTTCGCGTAGGGATTGTTCTTTTACCGTCCTGCCGGCCGCACTGCCGGTGCTCGTGCTGGTTACTCCTAGTAATATGGGGTGCTTATCAGATCGAAATATATAACTGAACCACCGACGGCCAGAAATTCGTGCATGTCTCCGAAACCGTGACTTTCATGCTTGTCACAGCGACGATTCATTGCTCTGTTGCGATGACCTGAGGCAGCCTTGCCGACTGTCGGTTCTGGCCAGCGGAATGTATCGCGCGGCCGAGCAGCGCATGGGTATTATTTTACCGTCGTTCGGGCAATTTCCCGGTCAGCTGTTGGCGTCCTTGACCGTTTCCATCGCCACGAAAGTCGATGTGCTAGACACGTGGGGCAGGCTGGAGATCTTTTCGCCCAGCACGATGCGGTAGCGACGGATGTCAGCCGTGCGGACCTTGAGCAGGTAGTCGAAGCTGCTGGCGATCATGTGGCATTCCTCGACTTCCGGCAGGCGCCGTACTGCCGCGTTGAATTCGCTCAGCGCCTGCTCGCGCGTGTCCGACAGTTTCACCTCGGTATAGGCGACGTGATCGAGGCCGAGGCTGGCCGGGTCGACGACGGCACGAAAGCCCCGGATGACCCCGGATTCCAGCAGGCGGCGCAGGCGCACCTGGCAGGGCGTCTTGCTGATTCCGACTCCCCGCGCGAGGTCCGTCACGGTCATGCGCCCGTCCTCCCGCAGTGCCGCGATGATTTTCCGATCCGTTCTATCCAGATCGACCTCTTTGTCGGTCAAAGTCATTCACATGGCCTAAAATTATCCTGATAATTGGGAAAATAGATCTTCCTATGGCATCTGAAAAGGCAGATTGCCGCATTGCCTTGGATTAACATGACGGCATGACCCAGATCGAGCCCTTTTCCGACTTCGCCCCGCCCGTCCGCCCCGCTTCCGCGCTGCGCGAGACAATAACGGCCGCCTATCGCCGGGACGAAGCCGAGTGCATGGCTCCTCTGCTCGGTGCGGCGAGCCTGAACGACAAGCTGCGTTCGGATATCCGCGATACCACCAGCCGTCTCGTGATTGCACTGCGCAGCGGTCCCAGGGGCAGCGGCGTGGAAGGGCTCGTGCAGGAATACTCGCTCTCCAGCCAGGAAGGCGTCGCGCTCATGTGCCTTGCAGAGGCGCTGCTGCGTATCCCCGATGACGATACCCGCGACGCGCTGATCCGTGACAAGATCGCCGAGGGCAACTGGAGCGGCCACCTCGGCAATGGCAAGTCGCTTTTCGTCAATGCCGCGACCTGGGGGCTGGTGGTGACCGGCAAGCTTGTCGGCAGCGTCGATGACAAGGGTCTGTCCGCTGCACTCACCCGGCTGATCGCGCGTGCCGGTGAGCCGGTAATCCGCCGTGGCGTCGATCTGGCGATGCGCATGATGGGTGAGCAGTTCGTCACCGGCGAGACTATCGAGGAAGCCGTGAAGCGAGCACGCGAGCTGGAAGCCAGGGGCTTCCGCTACAGCTACGACATGCTCGGCGAGGCTGCGACGACGGCGGCCGATGCCTCTCGCTACTATGCGGACTACGAGAACGCTATCCACGCCATCGGCCAGGCTGCGGGCGGCAAGGGCGTCTATGAAGGCCCCGGCATCTCGATCAAGCTCTCCGCGTTACATCCGCGCTACAGTCGGGCGCAGGCAGGGCGGGTGATGGACGAACTGCTGCCGCGGGTGAAGGCGCTGGCGGTACTTTCGAAGCGGTATGACATTGGCTTCAACATCGATGCCGAGGAAGCCGACCGGCTCGAGCTGTCGCTGGACCTGCTCGAGAGCCTTGCGCTCGATCCCGAACTTACTGGCTGGAACGGCCTTGGCTTCGTGGTCCAGGCCTATGGCAAGCGCTGTCCCGCCGTCATCGACTGGATCGTCGATCTTTCCCGCCGGGCGCAGCGGCGGATCATGGTCCGCCTCGTCAAGGGCGCCTATTGGGATGCGGAGATCAAGCGCGCTCAGGTCGACGGGCTGGAGGACTTCCCGGTCTATACCCGCAAGGTCCATACCGACGTTGCCTACATCGCCTGCGCGCGCAAGCTGCTGGCCGCGCCGGACGCGGTGTTCCCCCAGTTCGCGACCCACAATGCGCAGTCGCTGGCGACGATCTACCACCTTGCGGGGCCGGATTTCAGCGTGGGCCAATACGAATTCCAGTGCCTGCACGGCATGGGTGAACCGCTTTACAAGCAGGTCGTCGGCAAGGATAACCTCGATCGGCCCTGCCGCATCTATGCGCCGGTCGGGACTCACGAGACGCTGCTGGCCTATCTTGTGCGGCGCCTGCTGGAGAACGGCGCGAATTCGTCTTTCGTGAACCGCATCGCAGATCCGTCGGTGCCCGTTTCGGAACTGGCCGCCGACCCGGTCGACGTCGTGCGCGCGATGCCCGAGCCGGGTGCGCGACATCCGCTGATCGCCCTGCCGCGCGACCTCTACCCTCATCGCCGCAATTCGGACGGTATCGACCTGTCCAGCGAAGCCGAGCTGGCGGCCCTGGCCGGTCAATTGCGCAAATCCGCAAGTATCGATTGGTATGCCATGCCCGAATATGGGCAGGGAGAGGAGCGCCCGGTCCTGAACCCGGCCGATCATCGTGACGTCGTGGGCTGCGTCTTCGAAGCCGCGCCCCAAGTGTCGGAAATGGCAGTCTCACGCGCGGCGCTCAGCCGCTGGAAGCATGTGCCGGTAGCCGAGCGCGCGGCTATGCTGGAAACCGCCGCGGACGTCCTTCAGGACCGGATCGGGGTGCTCATGGGTCTCGTCATGCGCGAGGCGGGCAAGTCGGCCGCAAATGCCATTGCCGAAGTGCGCGAGGCGATCGATTTCCTGCGTTACTACGCCACGCAGGCCCGCGATACGCTGGGCGAGGATCAGGCGCCGCTTGGCCCTGTGGTCTGCATCAGCCCGTGGAACTTCCCTCTGGCAATCTTCATCGGGCAGGTCACCGCCGCGCTTGTCTCGGGCAATCCGGTGCTGGCCAAACCCGCCGAGGAAACCCCGCTGATTGCTGCCGAAGCCGTGCGTATCCTGCACGAGGCCGGCGTTCCCAGGGATGCGCTCCAACTCGTTCCCGGAGACGGCAAGGTCGGCGCGGCGCTGGTGGCCGCCTCCAAGGTTGCAGCGGTGATGTTCACCGGGTCCACCGAAGTGGCGCGCCTGATCCAGCGGCAGCTTTCCTCGCGGCTGTCGCCGGCCGGCAAGCCGATCCCGCTGATCGCCGAAACCGGCGGACAGAACGCGATGATCGTCGATTCCTCGGCACTGGCCGAACAGGTCGTGGGCGACGTCATCGCTTCGGCCTTCGACAGTGCGGGCCAGCGCTGCTCGGCATTGCGCGTGCTGTGCCTGCAGGAAGATATCGCCGAGCGGACCCTGACCATGCTCAAGGGGGCGCTGGCCGAATTGCGCATCGGCAACACGCAGCAACTGGCCGTCGACATCGGCCCGGTCATCACGGCCGAGGCCCGGGACAACATCAACGCGCACATCGAAGCGATGCGCAAGCGCGGGCACAAGGTCGAGCAGGTCGCGGTCCCCGCTGACGAGACAGCCCATGGCACTTTCGTGGCCCCGACGATCATCGAGATCGACAGTATTGCGGATCTCGGCCGCGAGGTCTTCGGCCCGGTCCTGCACGTGCTGCGTTTCCGCAGGGCGGACCTCGGCAAGCTGGTCGATGCGATCAACGCTACTGGTTACGGCCTGACTTTCGGCCTGCATACGCGACTGGACGGTACCGTGGCACAAGTCACTTCGCGCGCGAAGGCAGGCAACCTCTATGTCAATCGCAACATCATCGGTGCCATCGTCGGGGTGCAGCCTTTCGGTGGGCGCGGCCTTTCGGGGACCGGCCCCAAGGCCGGCGGGCCGCTCTACCAGGGGCGGTTGGTCACGGTTCCGCCGCAGGTCCTCCCGCCCTCGGGAAAACCTTTCGATGCGCTTGGTGCTTTTATCGAGTGGCTGGAGAGGCAAGGCGAGACTGCGGCCGCCGATCGCGCCCGCGCGATGGGTGCGGCCAGCGCGCTCGGCACCGAGCTTGCGCTGCCGGGCCCGGTCGGAGAACGTAACCTCTATGCGCTGCATCCGCGCGGCCGGATCCTGCTGTTCCCGAAGACGCGCGAAGGGCTCTTCGCACAGATCGCCGCAGCACTGGCAACGGGCAACCGCGCGGTGGTGGAAGGCATGGCGCTTCCCGCCGACTTGCCGCCACAAGTGGCGTCCTTCTTCGAAAGCGACTCGGACGAATCGTTCGGTGCCGTGCTTGTCGAAGGGGGTAGCGAGGACGTTCGCAAGGCTTGCGAGGCAGTCGCAAGACGCCCCGGCGCGATTGTCACGGTCCACGCTTCTCTGCCGGGCAAGGATCTGGAGTGGCCGCTCGATTTCCTGCTGGAGGAAGTCTCCATCTCTATCAACACGACCGCAGCAGGCGGCAATGCGAGCTTGATGATGATCGGTTAAACTGTTGCTCTGGATGGTCTATTGTCGAAATCGGCCCGATTGCTGCCTGACCGAAGGAACAGTTGGCGATCATTGAGGCCGTGCGTCAAAAGGACAATTGGCTAATCCTTATTGCGACGCAATTTCCATACTGCGGATGACATGGCGGCGATGGGGCAGGGACCCTCGCATAAAGACGTAGCCCGGTTGGATAGGAGCATGGTACACTATGCCCCTTGTGGTCGTTTAGTCGCAGCACCGCCTGACCGACCTATGGGAACTCTGACGGGGTTGGGCGGATTGTTACCGCTAGTGTGCCACTGCATGCGGCGTGGCACGAAGTCGGGAGTGAGTGGAATGGGCAGGATGATTATCGATGCCGCCACCAGCATGGACGGGTTCTGTGCCGATGCTCGTGGCCAAAGCATCATTCCCATCGAGGCCCTCAACCGTGCGGACTTGCGTCAGCCGCTGGTATCCGCCTGCGGTGCGGTGGTGATGAGCCGCCGCAGCTTCGATACGGTGGCGGACCCGGATTGGTTCGCTGACAATTACGAGCTGCAGGTGCCGATTTTCGTCGTGTCCGACGATCCGCCGCCAGCACGCTACCCCAAGGAAAACGAACGCTTGCGGTTCCATTTCCTCGACACTTTCACCGAAGCGTTCGAGCGGGCGGAGCAGGCAGCCGGAGAGAAAGCCGTCCTTGCCATCGGCGAGGCGAGCACGGTGCAGGCCGCTTTGCTGTCGGGCATGGCCGACGAGATGTGGCTGCGCGTCATTGCCAAGGAAACCGGCGGCGGCACGCCCCTGTTCGGGCCTGGCAAGCCGGGCAAGGAATTCTTTGTCAGCGCCGTGGAAACGACACCGGGCACCGTGCACATGAAACTCGAACGCCGCGTCGAGCATTAGCCTTCCGCAAGCATCAGGCCAGGGCGGGCTGCAGGTCCACCTGCTTGCGATGCTGCGTTATCGTCACAATGAAGATGCCGAGACCGGCAAGTGAAAGCGCGGCGCCGATCCATCCGGTCGACGTGAGGCCATAGCCCGCCGTGATCGCCAGCCCGCCCAGCCATGGGCCAAGGGCATTGGCGATGTTGAAGGCGCTGTGGTGCGCTGCGGCGGCCAGCGCCTGCGCCTCGCCGGCAACGTCCATCAGCCGGGTCTGGAGGATCGTGCCGAGCCCGCCGCCGAAACCGATCAGGAGGATGACCGCAGTGAGGCTCCAGATATTGCCCGCCGCCAGCGGGAACAGCGCAAGGGCGACCGCGCTCCACAGCAGGGCACCTATGGCCGCGCGGTTCTGGGCGCGGTCGGCGGCCCAGGCCCAGAACAGGTTGCCCACCGTCATGCCGACGCCGAACACGGCCAGGATCACCGGCACCATGCTTTCCGAGACGTGGGTGACCTCGATCAGGGTCGAGGCGACGTAAGTATAGACGGCAAAGAGGCCGCCGAAGCCGATGGCGCCGGTCAGCAGCGTCAGCAGGACTTGCGGGCGGCGCAGTGCGCCCAACTCGCGCATCGGGCTGGCGCCTTTCGCGGCAGTCTGGTGCGGCGCGAACAGCGCGACGAGAGCCATCGTCAGCAGCGCAAGGCCCGATACGACGGCAAAGCCGCTGCGCCAGCCCATTGCCTGTCCGAGCCAGTTCGCCAGCGGCACGCCGATGATCGTCGCGACCGTCAAGCCGGACATGACCAGCGCAACGGACTGCGCGCGCCTGTTCGATGGCACCAGCGAGGCTGCGACGAGCGCGGCGACCCCGAAATAGGCCCCATGCGGCAGGCCGCTTAGGAACCGGAAGAGCAACAGCAGGTCATAGCTTGGGGCCATGGCGGACAGGCCGTTGCCCAGCGCGAACATGGCCATGAGCCCGATCAGCAGAGCGCGGCGCGGCAGCTTCGCGGCCAGTACCGCGATGACCGGAGCGCCCACCACCACGCCCAAGGCATAGGCGCTGATCGCATGGCCGGCCTGGGGCTCGGTAATCCCTAGATCGCGGGAGAAATAGGGCACCAGGCTCATCGCCGCGAATTCGGTCGTGCCGATCGCGAAGGCACCCATTGCCAGCGCCAGTGTGACGAGAAAGGGGTGGACCGCGCGGGCGGAGGCGCCGCTCGACTCGTTGATGCTGCACTGCGGTATGGACATGTTCGCGATGTAGTGCCCTGCGCCAGCAAGGGTAAGGGCAGCGGCCTTGCGTTTATCTCACGCCCCGGTTCTTTCCATGCAACCGCAAGCGACCCTTGAAAAATCTGGGCAGGCACTGAGGAATGGGCCGTCCCGCGGCATCATTCAGAGACGTGCAATTCGATGCGGCGAGGCATGATGGGACATAAGGCGACGAAAGTGCCGGCGATTACGCTGGGTTTCTGGATCATCAAGATTCTGGCGACGACGCTGGGCGAAACCGGCGGCGATACGCTGTCGATGACTTACGACCTTGGCTATTGGCTGAGCACCCTGGTATTTTTCGTGCCGCTCGTCCTCCTGATCCTGGCCCAGGTGCGGGCTGTGCAGTTTCGCCCCTGGCTTTATTGGGCGACGATCGTGGCCTCGACCACGGCCGGCACGACAATGGCCGACTTCGCCACCCGCTCGCTTGGTATCGGTTATCCCGGCGGAACGCTTGTTCTGGGAGCCTTGGTGATCGGCTCGCTGCTCGTCTGGAAAGCCGTGAATGGCTCGGTGTCGGTCGATACGGTCGTTTCGGCGCGTACGGAGGCCTTTTACTGGCTGACCATCACATTTTCGCAGACCCTTGGAACCGCGCTGGGAGACTGGGCCGCCGATGACGGCGGTCTGGGCTATCTGGGAGGCGCGGCCCTTTTCGGCGGCCTGCTGCTGGCGCTCGTTGCGCTTTGGGCTTTTACCCGGGCGAACCGCGTGGCGCTGTTCTGGGTGGCATTCGTGCTCACTCGCCCGCTGGGCGCCACCGTTGGCGATTTCCTCGACAAGCCGCTGGCGCAGGGCGGGCTCGATTTCAGCCGCCCGATCGCAACGGCGGTGCTGGTCCTCGGCATCGTCCTGCTGATTGCAGTTCTGCCGCAAAGGGCAGGGAGGCACCCCGGCGGCACCGCGCCCGCGACAAGCTGAGCCGGACCCGACATCAGGCGGGTAAGCCCCCTTCCTTGGGCGGAACCACAAGGGCGCGGTTACGCAGCCGGGTTGGTAGTGGGGTCGCTAGGGAGCCCTTAGAGGCCCGGGTCGAATTCCGGTGCAACCTGCTCGGTATGGTCGGGTGTGTGATGCGCGACGTGGATGCCGCACTCGGTCTTGTCCCAACCGCGCCAGCGGCCCGAACGCGGGTCTTCGCCCGGTGCGACCTTGCTGGTGCACGGCATGCAGCCGATCGAGGGATAGCCTTCGGCCACCAGCGGGTGCGGCGGCAGGTCGTGCTCCTCGATATAGGCGGCAATCCGTTCGGGCGACCAGTCGATCAACGGATTGATCTTGAGGCGGCCCTGTTCGTCGGTCGTGTCGATCTCGAAACGCGGCAGCGTCGCGCGGGTCGAGGCCTGAAAAGCCTTGCGTCCCGTGATCGAGGCATCCAGGCCGAGCAGGGCCTTTGCCAGCGGCTTCACCTTGCGGATGTCGCAGCAGCCGTCCGGATCGTAGGACCAGCGCAGGCCGGATTCGTCCTTCTTGGCCAGTTCCTCGGCATCCGGGGTCAGGTTGCGCAGGTCCTTGAGGCCAAGGCGCTCGATCAGCAGGTCACGGTAGGCGAGTGTCTCGGGGAAGTGCTTGCCGGTTTCCAGGAACAGGACCGGCACGCCGGGGTCGACCTGCGAGACGAGGTGGAGCAGCACCGCGGATTCCGCACCGAAGCTGGACACGATCCCGACATCGCCCGCCATGCCTTCCTTGAGCACCGTCTCGAGCATTTCGATCGTGTCGGTACCGCGGAAGAGGCGGTTGAGGCGCACGGCATCGGCCTCGGCAAAGCGGGGGCCGGTGTCAATGCGGTCGCGGATGCGTGTCGCTTCGGTCATATCGGAAATCCTCGGTGAAGCTCCGGGTCTGGCGCCGGCCTCAGGCCGGGTGCCGTAGCGCCCAGATAGGCTGGCGGCCGTCAGCCGTCGCCTGATAGACGTTGTCCCAACGCTCGAACGCGTTCTGCGCGTCGGTCGGGTTGAGCGGCTTGTCGGGCGCGAAAGCGTCGAAGCCGCAGCGCTTGAGATGACTGAGCATGTCGATCACGACATCGCCCACGGCGCGGATCTCGCCGGTAAATCCCGCTTCGCGCAGGACCCGGGCCGAGGAATAGCCGCGCCCGTCGGTCCATGCCGGGAAATTCACTTCGACCAGCGCAATGCGGTCGAGGTGGGGCAGCAGGTCGCGGGCGTCGTCGCCCGGCTCGATGCGCACGGCCGAGGCATTGCTCTGCTCGGTGAAAGCATCGACCGTGACGGCGGGATCGTTGACCGCTTCATCGTCACGGAAGCGGAACTGGACATCAACCATAGATAGCCTCCTTGAACGGATCCATGCCGATCCGGCGGTACGTGTCGAGGAAGCGTTCCCCGTCCTCGCGGTTGGACAGATAGACTTGCGTGGCCTTTTCGACGGCATCGACGATACCGTCCTCGTCGAAGCCCGGGCCGGTGATCTTGCCCAGTGACGTGTCGGCGCCTTCCGAGCCGCCGAGCAGGAGCTGGTAGTTCTCCACGCCCTTGCGGTCGACGCCGAGGATGCCGATGTGGCCCGCGTGGTGGTGGCCGCAGGCGTTGATGCAGCCGGAGATCTTCAGCTTCAGCTCGCCGATCTCGGCCTGCTTCTCGGCGCTGCCGAAGCGCTCAGAAATCTTCTGCGCCACCGGGATCGAGCGGGCGTTTGCAAGGCTGCAGTAGTCGAGGCCCGGGCAGGCGATGATGTCGCCCACGGTGTCGAGGTTGGCGGTCGAGAGACCGGCCTCGTCGAGCTTCTGCCACAGCGTGTAGAGGTCGGCCTTCTTCACGTGCGGGAAGACGATGTTCTGGGCGTGGGTGACGCGCAGTTCATCGAAGCTGTAGTCCTTGGCGAGCTGGGCCATCAGGCGGATCTGGTCGGCCGAAGCGTCGCCCGGAATGCCGCCCACCGGCTTCAGCGAGACAGTGGCGATGATGTAGCCGGCCTGCTTGTGTTCCTGGCAGTTGCGCTCCACCCAGAGGCGGAAGTCGGGATCGGTCAGGTCGAGTTCGTCGGACAGGCCGGTCTCGTAGGCGGGGTCGACGAAGTACTGCTTGATGCGCTCAAGCTCGGCCAGCGGCGGCTCGATGCCCTGCGACATCAGGTGCGCGAACTCTTCCTCGACCTGACGCGTGTATTCTTCCTTGCCCAGTTCATGGACGAGGATCTTGATGCGCGCCTTGTACTTGTTGTCGCGGCGGCCATAGCGGTTGTACACGCGCAGGCACGCCTCGGAGTACGTGATCAGCTGGTCGAGCGGCACGAATTCGCGGATGACCGGCGCGATCATCGGGGTGCGGCCCATGCCGCCGCCGACGTAGAAGCGCGCGCCGATCTCGCCGGCGTCGTTCCTGACCATCCTGATGCCGATGTCGTGCAGCTTCATCGCCGCGCGGTCGGTCTCGCTGGCAATGACGGCGATCTTGAACTTGCGCGGCAGGGTGAGGAATTCCGGGTGGAAGCTCGACCACTGGCGCAGCAGCTCGGCATAGGGGCGCGGGTCGATCACTTCGTCGGCAGCCGCACCGGCGTACTGGTCCGAACTGATGTTGCGGATGCAGTTGCCGCTGGTCTGGATGGCATGCATCTCGACCGAGGCGAGATCGGCGAGGATGTCGGGCGTGTCTTCCAGCTTGATCCAGTTGTACTGGATGTTCTGGCGGGTGGTGAAGTGGCCATAGCCGCGGTCGTACTTGTCCGCGATGTCGCCCAGCATCTTCATCTGCGTCGAGTTGAGGGTGCCGTAGGGCACCGCAACGCGCAGCATGTAGGCGTGCAGCTGGAGGTACAGGCCGTTCTGCAGGCGCAGCGGCCGGAACTGGTCCTCGGTCAGGTCGCCGGCGAGGCGGCGCTTCACCTGGTCGCGGAATTCCGCGACGCGCGTGTCGACCATCTGCTGGTCGTATTGGTCGTACTTGTACATCAGATCACCCAGTTCACGGCTTCGGGTTCGGACGGCTTGAGCGTCAGGTCGGGGCGCACGGTGGGGCCCAGGGCGCGGATGCGGTCCTTGATATGGGCGGGGCGAACGCCCTCGGCGTCCTTCTGGCCGTCGATGATATAGGCGGCGAAGACGTTCTGCGCGCCTTCCTCGCGGGCGATGACCGCCGCGCCATGCTCGCCGACATCGGCCGATTCGTTGACGTCCAGCGACCAGCCCACGCCGGTCCACCAGATGACCGCTCCGGTCTTCAGGTCGTTGCCCGTAAGAATTTTCACTGCCCTATCTCCATGTTCTGGGCCTCAAGCGCCAGGGCGCGAATGGAATTGTCGGTATCGCCGGATTCGGCGCGTGCGACGTCGCCGATAACGATGAGGGCGGGACTTTGCACCCTCTCATCGCGAACAAGATCGGCAAGGCCGGCCAGCGAGGCGCGCAGCACGCGCATCTGCTTGCGGGTCGCGTTCTCGATGACGGCGATCGGAACCTCCGGCGTCAGGCCGTCGGCGATCAGCTTTTCCGAGATCTGGGCGGCGGTGGCCAGGCCCATGAAGATCACCAGGGTGCGGCCCTTGCCGGCAAGGCCCGACCAGTCCTGATCGGTAAGGCCCTTGCACTGACCGGCGACGAACGAGACGATCGAGGCGTGGTCGCGGTGGGTCAGCGGGATCTGCGCCGCCGCCGATGCGCCCAGCGCCGAGGAGATGCCGGGCACGACCTCTACCGGGACCCCGGCAGCGCGGCAGGCTTCGGCTTCTTCGCCGCCACGCCCGAAGACGAAGGGATCGCCGCCCTTGAGGCGCACGACGTCGTTGCCGGCAAGCGCTTCCTTCACCAGCAGGTCGCAGATCGCCTCCTGCTCCATGGTGTGGCGCGAGCGGCTCTTGGCGACGGAGATCAGTCGCGCCGACGAGCGGGCCATGGAGAGGATCGCCGGATCGACAAGGCCATCGTGCACGACTAGGCCGGCCGACATCAGCAGCCGCGCGGCGCGCAGCGTCAGCAGGTCCGGATCGCCCGGGCCTGCACCGACGAGATAGACGGTGCCGATGCGGCCTTCCTGACCGGTAGTGGCGGGATTCGCTTGCATGGTGCGCCATTTGGCCGCGATGGCCCGCCATTGCCAGCCATAATGGCTTTCGAGGGGGTAAGGGGAGCTTTAGGCCACGGTTGCGACGAACCGTTGAGGCTTCCGGCGCGCGCAATTCCGCCAGTTTCGCATGTTTCGCCAGTGGTCCGAAACATGCCGGGGCGGACTGCGGAGGCCCTCCTAACCAAATCTTAACCGTAAGGGGTGACGATTTGGGGATCTTTCAGGAGGTTACGTGCATGGCCATTGCCGCTCAATTCGATGAACTACCGGTCGATGCGGCCCGACCGCGCGCGCACAGGCGCAAGCTGCGGCTGGAAGCGCGCGGTGCGTTGGAGTCCGGCACCGAGACCTCCGTCGTCATTCATAACCTCTCCGAATCGGGCATGCTCATGGAGAGCAAGACCGAACTGGAGATCGGCGAGGCCATCGACCTCGATTTCCCCGAGGCGGGCCAGGTCCACGCGACGGTCGAATGGGCAAGCGGCACGCTCTACGGCTGCAGCTTCGACAAGGCGCTGTCCGCTTTCGCACTGAGCGCGGCACAATTGCGCGGCGCGGTCGAACCGGGTGTCGAGCCGGACGGTTCGGCCAAGGTCCAGGGCGTTGCCGCGATCGGCGGCGAAACGCTGGGCGAGCGACTGCACCGCCTGCGCAAGTTGCGCGGCATGACCCAGGGCGAACTCGCCGAGAAGCTGGGCGTCAGCAAACCGACCGTATGGGCCTGGGAACAGGACCGTGCGCGGCCGATCGAGGATCGCATCGAGCCGATTGCACAGGCTCTGGGCGTCACGGCGTCCGATCTCAAGCCGACTCGCACGATCGTCGGCCTGCCCGAACTGATCGCCCGCTGCCGCAGCCAGATTGCCGAAGCGGTCGAAACGACTCCGGAGAAGATCAAGATCATGATCGAGCTGTGAAGCTCCATCTTTCCCAAGATTCAGGGGCTTGGAGGGATCGGCCCCGTAAGCCTTGTGCATAAAAGATGGTTAACCGGCCCAACCCCTGAGAATCCCGCTTTTCCGTTCCGTTTTTCGATGTTAAATAACTGAATATTAAGGAAATATTTAGTTTCGTTAGGTAACAGGGCTAACGCGACGGATGTTTCCGTCAGTTATCGGACGGATGTGTGCGCCGGGGCAGGGCCCCGGGTGCTCTCCGGTCCAGTAGGGAAGCGAGAGTCCGGGGCTTATGACGATGGGCATGAATTTCACGGTAGAGGAGACTTCGGCACTTTACGGGTTGCTGGCCGACAGCAGTTCCGATGTGATCCTGAAGACGGACCGTGAAGGTTTCATCGTCCATGCCTCGCCGGCGTTCGAGCGGCTTGGCTTCCGCATCCCCGGATCGTTGATATCGCCCAACCTGCTGGACATCGTCGAAAGCTCGCACCGCGACATGGTCAGCCGTGCGCTATCCGATGCGCTAGAGGGGCGTGAAGTGGGCCGATGGGTCGAATTCCCGGCTGTCACCGCCGACGAACGCCAGCACTGGTTCGAGATCCAGGCGCGCGCCCTGCGCGACGACGAGGGCGAAATCTACGGCGCGCTCAGCATCATGCGCAGCATCGACGAGCGCCGCCAGCTCAAGGACCAGCTCTTCGCCGCGACTTATACCGATCCACTGACCGGCCTGACCAACCGCGCCGCCTTTATCTCGATGCTCGAACACATGATCGAATCGAACATGGACGGCTGCCTGGCGCTGTTCAGCATCGATTTCTTCCGCACCATCAACATGAAGTACGGCCAGTCGACCGGGGACGAGGTCCTGCAGGTCTTCGCCGATCTGCTTCGCGAGATGCTGCGGGCCGAGGACATCATTTCGCGGATCGGTTCCGAGCGCTTTGCGGTGCTGCTGCCGCGGACCTCTACCGAGCAGGCGCAGGCGATCTGCCACCGCGTGGTGACGACGCTGGCCGAACTGCGCCAGAAGGTGGGCGAGAGCCGCTTTGCCATCACCGCCAGTGCCAGCATCGCCCACATCGGCGACAATCTCGACCGGACCATCGAGCGGGCCGAGCTTGCGCTGTTCTGCGCCAAGGCAAAGGGGCGTAACCGCCTCGAATTGGAAAAGGAACGTCCCGTAGCCACGCACTGAGCGTTCGGGCTGCGCGTTCGGGGCGGACGGATCAGGCTTCGGGCCCGGGTCCTGCGTTCTTCCCGCTGCTTGCCTTGCTCTCGCGCATGGCCTCGATCAGGTCGCGAAGCGCCTCGTTCTGGCGCAAGTTGATGTCGCGCTGCGGGAACGGGATCTCGATGCCGTGCTCGTGGAACAGGTGCCACAGGTTCTTGAGCACCGCCGAGCGCACGTTTCCGGTGCCTTCTTCGGGATCGGTGATCCAGCAGTGGACGATGAAATTCACCGAGCTGTCGCCATAGGATTCCAGCCATGCGGTGGGCGGCGGCGCTGCCAGAATGCGCTTCACGCCGCGCGCCGCTTCCAGCATCAGTTCCTCGGCCTTCACGATATCGGCATTGTAGGAGATGCCGACCGGCACCTGGATGCGCACGTTCTTGGACGAGTAGGACCAGTTCTCCACCTGATTGATCATCAGGTTTTCGTTGGGAATCAGGTATTCCTTCTGGTCGCGGGTCGTAAGCGAAACCGCGCGAATGCCGATGCGGCGGATCTGGCCGAAGGTGGAATTGCCCGCCTGGTCGGTGATGGCGATGACGTCTCCGGGCTTGATCGACTTGTCCATCAGCAGGATGATTCCCGCGATCAGGTTGCCGAAGGTCTTCTGCAGGCCGAAACCGATGGCCAGACCGAAGGCGCCGGAAAAGACCGCGAAGGCTGTCAGGTCTATGCCGAGGACATCGATGCCCACGAGGATCGCGATGCCCCAGATGACGAGGCTGACCATCTTTTCGGCCAGGAGATGCTGGGTCGTGTCGAGCCGGCTCATGCGGCCGATCACCCTTGCGGCGAACTTGCTGGCAGCCCAGGCGACCGTGATCACGAGCGCCAAGACCAGCATGACGACGATCAGGTCCCACACCGATATGCGCGTCCCGCCGACCTGTACCGCCAGGCTGTCGAGCGAGTTGATGATGTCGCCGACGGTGCCGCTTTTCGAAGCGACGGCGTTCTTGAGCCCTTCTGCCCCTGAGATCGCCTGATCGTCAATCGGGGTGGGCGAGGGGGCCGGGACCAGCACGCCGGGATCGACTGCGCTGGTCGAATCGGACAGAGGCGTGCCCGCCGCCGCGGGATCGAGCGGGGCGCTCACGATCCCTGCATCCGCGCGAGCGCCTGTTCGATGTCGGCGATAAGGTCGTTCGGGTCTTCCAGCCCGATCGACAGGCGCACGCCGTGGCAGTCCTGCGGATCGCCGCCGTGCGGCGGCCAGGCCATGCATGTGCGATAGTGCGAAGGCTCTATCGGCAGGGCAAGGCTTTCGTAGCCGCCCCAGGAATAGCCGATCCCGAACAGCTCCAGCGCATCGATGAAGCGGTTGCGGCTTGCCCCGTCGCCGCCCTTGAAGGTGAAGCTGAACAGGCCGCAGCCACCGGTGAAGTCGCGCTTCCAGAACTCATGGCCGGTCGATCCGGGCAGCATCGGGCACAGGACCTGCGCGATTTCGGGCCGCCGCGAGAGCCATTCGGCAATGGCGAGAGCCGAGGCGGTTTCCTGACCGAGCCGCAAGTTGAGCGTGCGCAGGCCGCGCAGGGCCAGCGATGCGTCGTCGGGCGAGACGACGGTGCCCAGCTGCTGCGCGCGCTGGCGCAGTTTCGCATAGAGTTCCGGCCCCGCGCTGGCACAGCCCATCATCAGGTCCGAGTGCCCGCCGACATGCTTGGTGAGGGCCATCAGGCTAATGTCCACGCCCTTGTCGAGAGCGGCGAAGCCCAGCGGTCCGGCCCAGGTGTTGTCGAGCACCGATACCGCGCCTTTCTCGCGGGCGATGCGGGCGAGCGCGGGCACGTCGCACACTTCCATCGAGAGGCTGCCCGGCGCCTCCAGCAGGACTGCGCGCGTCTTCTCGCAGAACAGGGCCTCGTAGGCGGACAGGTCGAGCGGGTCGAAAAAGCGGGTCTCGACGCCAAGGTCGTGGAGCAGGCCCCTGCCCATGGCCCGGCTCGGGTCATAGGCATTGTCGGTCATCAGCAGCACGTCTCCGGGCCGCAGCAGGGTCAAGAGAACGCCGGCGATGGCCGCCACGCCGGAGGGGTAGAGCACCGTACCGGCGGCACCCGGTTCGATTTCGGTCAGCGCATCGCACAGGGCCCACTGCGTGGGCGCGCCGCGCCTGCCGTAGAAAAACCGACCGTCCTCGTTGCGGCGCGGTCCTTCCGCGAGGTCCTTCGTGCTATCGTATAAGTGCGTGCTGGCACGCCAGACCGGCGGGTTGACGACCGCTCCGGTCCATTCCCTGCGCCGGCCGGCTCCGACCAGCTTCGTGGCATGTGCCTTGTTTTTCAGCCCCGTTGAATCGCTCAAGATCATCTCCGCTGTCGCGCGGAGAAGCCTAGCCCGCTGCGCGTTGAGGGTCGAGAGGCAAGGTCCCCGTTTGCAAGGGTATTTGCCGTGCGGCCTCGATTTCGCGGGCGGCAAGCGGCTCGAAGGTGCGCGGGCCGGTGTCGGTGCGCAAGGGTGACAGGCCGGTGCCGCTGCCCGGAATGCCAAGTGTGAAGACACGGCGCAGCGCCAGTCCATCGGCACCGGTCAGGCACAGGCGCACCAGCGGCACGAAAAGCGCCGCGCCGCCCTGGCGCATGGCGCGGATCTCGGCCAGCGGCAGCTGGATCTCGCCCTTGAGCTGCGCTGTCCCGCCGGCTTCAAGGCCCTGCAGGTCATGAAGCCGGGCCATGTCCTGCACTTGCGGGGCCAGCTGCCGATCCTGCGAGAGCGAGGCGTGGGCGGAAATCATGTCTCCCGACACCGTGACCGGCCCGCGCGCTTCCTCGGCAGTGAGCGTGAGGCGGTACTGCAGCGTGGCGTAGAACAGCGAGAGGCGCATTGCGACCGGTTCGAGATCGACGCCAATTTGCGCTGGGCTGCCCGCGGCAGGGGCCGGGCGTGGCGGTACGACCGGTTTGCGCGGAGCCGGCGTGAAGGCGGGTTCGGGCAGCGGACGCCTCGGTGCGGAATCGAGCGTCGGCGCGGCATCGAGCGGGGGTGCGGCAGGGGGGCTCTCCGGATGCGCCTCGGTAGCGGTCTCGCCGGTTTCTTCCCACTCCAGGTCCTGCGGACGGCGTCGGCGCAGGAGGAACAGCGCCAGGGCAATCGCGGCGATGCCTGCGGGAAGCGCCCACCACCATGCGGGCCGCGACGGGGGCTCGGCGCCGAAGGCTTGGGGCTCGATTGTCTGCGGGGCAGGGGGGTGTTCAGGCTGCGCAGAGGGCTCGACGGGCGCGGGGCTTTCGCTTGCGGTCGGCTCCGGGGCGGGGACCTGCGCTGCTGGGCGCTGCGAGGCTGAGGGCTGGGAGGGCGCGGTCGTCTTGGGCGTGGCGGGCTTGGCCGCCGTGCGTGCGGTGGGCTCGGCAGGCGGAGGCGGCGGCGCGGTGACCAGTGGAGCCGGCGTCGGACTGGCGGCAGGTTTGGCCGACGGAGCGGTCTCAACGGTTTCCGGGCGAAGGATCGGGTGCTGGGCGTCGACCGGCCCTTGCGGCGCAGGTGCGCTGGAGGCCGAGTCCGGTTCGGGCAAGCTCCACGAGCCGACCGGCTGCGCATGGCCGATGACCGGTGTGCCCGCTAGCAGCAGCGCAAGAGTGATGCGAGTGTGAGTCCCGTTCAAGCCCCTCATGCGCGAGCCATCACAGGATTCTCGCTGAACCGAAAGTTAATGCGCGGGCTCTCCGCGCCGAGCCGTTGCGGCCTGCCGCCAAACCGGCGCTTGCTTGCTTCCGTCGCTGCCATATCAGGCTTGTCATCGCGGCGCGTTCGGGTCATGGCCGGGGCATGAGCGATACACCCGCGAACCCCCTTCACCTTGGCCAGCAGAGCGCGCTTCCCGCGTCTCCGACCGAAGCGGTGCTGGACTATGTGCCCAACCCGCGCGCCGGTTCCCTGTACATGGTCCGCTTTGCCGCGCCGGAATTCACTTCCTTGTGTCCGGTCACCGGTCAGCCCGATTTCGCGCATCTCGTGATCGACTATGCGCCTGGCGAGACCATCGTGGAATCGAAGAGCCTGAAGCTCTTCCTCGGCTCCTTCCGCAATCACAGCGGCTTTCACGAAGACGTGACGGTCGGGATCGGCCAGCGCCTGTTCGACGAGATGAAACCGCGCTGGCTGCGTATCGGCGGATACTGGTATCCGCGCGGCGGCATACCCATCGACGTCTTCTGGCAGTCGGGCGCGGTACCCGATGGGCTCTGGGTTCCCGATCAGGGCGTGCAGAGCTACCGCGGGCGCGGCTAAAGCCCCGCAGCGGCGAAATTCACGCCGTTAACGCGGCGCAGGTCAACCTTGCCGCCACCCAGCATCGAGAGTTGCCTGCTCGACAGGCACTGGGCGTAGACGGTGGGATATTCGGCGCGTATGGCGGCGTCGCTGCCCAGCGCTTCGTCGAGCCTGGCCGTGCATTGCGCGCGGGTCTGATAGGTTTCCACCGGCATGCGGAGGCGTTCGCAGGCGCTGCCGTCGTCGCTGCAGCCGAACAGGGCGAGGGCGATCAGTGTAGCACTCATGCCTATGTCTCCTTTCATCAGAAATAACGGAGCGGATGCGTAAAAGTATCCCGATCCGGGCAAGAAAATTGCGATCCACGAAAAAGCATTGCCGTTCAGGGCGTTGGTTCCGGGCGCGCATTGCAACTTGCAACGCGCATCCTATTTGTAGGCGGGAACTGCGGGTCGCGATGTGGGCAATGTCCCATGGTCGCGCGTGAGAAATGCCACACCTCGCAACTGCATCGTGCCGCGGGAGCCTCGATGGCGCGGTCCGCGGATTTTTTCCTTTCGATGCAATAGACACTGGAACCCGGCGCGCGGCTGCGCGTAAGAAGGCGGCACATGGATCATACCAAAGCAAGACTCATCATTCGCCCAGCGACGGTTGCCGATGCTCCGGCCATCGCGCGGTTGTCCATCAAGGTCTATGGCAAGGCCGACTCCTTCACCCGCGCCGAAATCCGCGGCCAGCTCATCAACTTTCCCGAAGGCCAGTTCGTCGCCGAGTACGAAGGCAAGATCGTCGGCCACTGCGCGACGATGATCGTCAGTGCCGATCTCGCGTTCAAGCCGCATACCTGGGAAGAGATCAGCAACGGCGGCTATGGCCGCCCGCCGGCCGTGGACGGCGATGTCCTCTACGGTTTCGAGGTCTGCGTCGATCCCGACTTCCGCCGCCTGCGCATCGGCCAGCGCCTGTACCGCAAGCGCAAGGAACTGTGTCAGCATTTCGAGCTCAAAGGCATCGCCTTTGCCGGGCGCATGCCCGGCTACGCGCGCCGCCGCCGCCAGTATCCCAACCCGGCCGATTACGTGCAGGCCGTGCGGGAGAAGAAAGTCCGCGACCAGGTCATCCTGTTCCAGATGAACGAAGGGTACGAGCCGCGCGGAATCATGCCGGACTACATTCCCAACGACAAGGAATCGGGTGGCTTCGCGGTCCTGATGTACTGGACCAACCCGCTGGCACCGCGCGATACCGGCAAGGCCGTGCCTGGCCTGAAGGAACGCGTGCCCAGTTCGGTGCGGGTTGCAACCGTCCAGTTCATGATGCGCAAGATCGAGACGATCGACCAGTTCGAGGAACAGGTCGAGTACTGGGTCGACGTCGCTTCGGATTACGAGTCCGACTTCGTGGTCTTCCCCGAGCTGTTCACGCTCGAACTTCTCTCCATTGAGGAGAAGAAGCTGCAGCCGGCCCAGGCGATCGAGAAAGTCGCTACTTATACGGACCGTTTCGTCGAGTTCATGTCGCGCATGGCGGTAAGCTACAACGTCAACATTGTCGGCGGCTCGCACCCGACCAAGGTGAAGCGCGAAGGCGGCGGCAGCGAGATCCGCAATATCGGCTACACCTTCCTGCGCGACGGTGCAGTGCACGAATCGGAAAAGCTCCATCCCACGCCCTCGGAGCGCAGGTGGTGGAACATCCAGGGCGGCTACGGTGCCAATGTCATTCCCACCGACTGTGGCCCGATCGGGGTCATGATCTGCTATGACAGCGAGTTCCCGGAACTGGCGCGGCATCTCGTCAATCAGGGCGCGCTCATGCTCTTTGTGCCGTTCTGCACCGACGAGCGGCGCGGCTTCCTGCGCGCGCACTACTGCTGCCAGGCCCGCGCGGTCGAGAACCAGGTCTACGTCGTGACCTCGGGCGTCGTCGGCAACCTGCCGAACGTCGAGAACATGGACGTCCACTATGCCGAGAGCGCGATCCTGACGCCTTCGGACTTTCCTTTCTCGCGCGATGGCGTGGCGGCCCATGCTCCCGCCAACACCGAGACCATCGCCATTGCCGATCTATCGCTCGATTCCCTGCTGACCGCGCGTCAGTCGGGAACCGTCCAGAACCTGCGCGACCGCCGCTTCGACCTTTACCGGGTCGAGTGGACGCAGCAGCAGGCCTGAGGCCGGGGAACCCGCAATGGCCTTGCCAGACCTCCACGCCTTCGGCGCGATGTTCATCGCGCTGGGGATGTTCTACGGCTTTGCCAACGGCACCCTGCGCGTGGAAATCGTTTCGCTGCTGACGATCGGTTCGATCGCGCTCCTGCTCTACGTCCTGCCGATGCCGGGGCAGGACAAGTATGCAGGACTGGCGCTCGCCTTCGAGGGGTTCGGGCACTACGCGCTGGTGACGATCTGTTCGCTGATGATCCTCGGTCGAGGGCTGGTCGTGACCGGCTCACTGGACCCGGCGGCGCGGGCACTGGCCAGGGTATGGCAATACAACCGGTCGATTGGCCTGCTGTTGACAGTGGTCATGTGCATGTTCCTCTCGATGATCATCAACGACACTCCGGTGCTGGTGCTGATGATCCCGATTCTGGCTCAATTGGCGGGGCGCGGGGGCATGCCGGCATCGAAGACGCTGATCCCGGTCAATGCCGCGATCCTGATCGGCGGCATGGCGACGACCATCGGCACCTCGACGAACCTGCTGGTCGTCTCGATCGCGCAGGACCTGGGCATGAAGACGCTCACGGTCTTCCACTTCACCCCGATTGTTCTGTGCGCAATGGTCTTCGCGCTGCCCTACATCTGGCTGGTCATGCCGCGGCTGCTCCCCGACAATACCAAGGCCGTGGCGGTCGAGAGCCGCACGTTTCTTGCCAAGCTGCGGGTCGAGGGCGATTCGCCGATGCGCGGCAAGACCATCGAGGAAGTGCGCGGCAACGTACCTGCCGGGGTGAGCGTCTGGCTGCCGGTCGGCGCGAACGGCTCGGTCGACCGCCGGGTCATGGCCTCGGGCACGCTGGAAGACCTGCAGGAGGCCGCCCGCAAGCTCTCCGCGAAGCTCGCGCCGACCTGGCTGCTGGAGCGCATTCGCGCCAATTCCAGCCGCACCGGCGACGATCTGATGGTCGCCGAGATGATCATTGCTCCCGACAGCCGCCTGATCGGCCTGACGCCCAAGACGGCAGGCTTCGTCGGCGTGGCGCTGCTGGGCATCCACCACGCCCGCCAGCCGTTCCGCGATACCCGCCTGCATTCGCCCGATGCACCCATGATGGAAGGCGACGTGATGCTGGTCATGGGTATGGCCGGCGATCTGCGCCGCTTTGCGGAGAGCGACGGCTTGTTGCAGCTGGAAGGCGGGCAGGAAGTGACGCGTTCCACCAAGGCTCCGGTCGCGCTTGCGATCATGGCCGGCGCCGTCGGCCTTGCCAGCGTCGGTCTCGTGCCGATCGCGATTTCCTCGCTGGCCGGTGCGATCCTGATGTTCGTGACGGGGTGCGTACGCTTCGAGAGGGTGGGGCGGGCGCTGTCAGCGCAGGTCATCGTCCTTGTCGCCGCCTCGATTGCGCTCGGCAAGTTCATCCTCGTCTCGGGCGCCGCGGCATGGATGGGCGGACTGCTGGCAAGCGGCCTGCAGTACCTGCCGCCCGCAGGCGTGCTGGCCGCGATCATGGTCTTCGTCACCATGCTCACCAACTTCGCCTCGAACACCGCGGCAGCGGCGGTGGGCACCCCTATCGCCTTCAACATCGCCAGCCAGCTCAACCTGCCGCCCGAGCCGCTGGTGCTGGCGGTGCTGTTCGGCTGCAACCTGTGCTACGCGACCCCGGTCGCCTACCAGACCAACATGATGATCCTGACCGAGGGTGACTACCGTTTCGCGGACTACTTGCGCTCGGGCATCCCGCTGGTGCTGATCATGGTCGCCGCGCTTTCGACCACGCTGGTTTACTGGTACGGAATCTAGGCGCCAGTCACCGACTGACTGCCAGTCATCCCGGAACTACCTGTTATCCCGGACGGCGCCGAGGCGACGGGCAGTTGCGCAATTGCAGCGCCTGCGTCCTAGTCCTGAGCGGACTTTCCGGTCAGGATCTGCTCGCGCAGTTCCTCCACCGGGGGCAGGCCCAGACCGTCCAGCGATTCCACGCCGATGATCGCGTCCTCGCCGAAGCAGTTGGACAGCACGATCGTCTTGGGCACGATACGCTTGCGGTTCGCCAGCGAGTAGAAAGTGCGCACCGTCGGCGCGGCGGGCTCTTCGGGGTTCTGGTCGATGACCATGGCGATCCGTTCAGAACGCAGCAGCACGAACGAGCCGACCGGATAGACGCCCAGCGCCTCGACGAAGCGGTCCAGCACTTCGCCGTCGAACACGTCGCGCATCTCGATCAGTTCCTGCATGGCATTGGCAGGGTCCGCCGCATGCCCGTTGAGCATGCCCGAGACGATGTGGTCGTACGTGTCGCAGACCGCAGCCATGCGTGAGAGAAGGTCGACCTGCGAGCCGGAGAGGTTTTGCGGAAAGCCGGTTCCATCCAGCCGTTCGTGATGGCGCATCACCGCGTTCAGTACGTCCTCTGGAACTTCTCCTGCCGCTTCGAGCAGGTCCTTGCCGATGTAGGGATGGCGATGCCAGACGTCGCTGGGGATCGCGCTGATGCCGCCCGCGTGGGGATCGATGTTGACGTAGAGCCGGCTCACGCCGACGTCGAGCAGCAGCCCGGCCATCCCGGCATTGCGCGTGTCGTTGGGCGACAGCTTCATCTGCCGGGCCAGTGAGATCATCAGCGCACTGACCGAGAGCATGTGCTGGTAGATCGTCTCGCTTTCCGCCTTGCAACGCATCAGGCCGGAAAAGGCATAAGGATTGCGTTGGATCGAGGCGTAGATGTCTTCGACTACAGGAGTCACTTCGGCAACCCGCGGCGCCTTGCCGAGGCGTGCCTCGAGGAAGACCTTGGAGATGACCTTGCGTGCCTTGCCTGCAGTTTGCCGGGCCTTGCCGAATTCGCGCGCCATGGGAACGGGCCCCGACCTGAACGCGGCTGAATCGCCGCCGGTCGGACGCGCGATGACGGGGGCTGGGCGGGGCATCGTGCGGCTTTCGAACTGGCGGGACTGCATGGTGCCGTTCGGGCGCGGCGCCGAAACCACGGTCGCTGCAGCCCTGTCCTCGTTTGCGGGCAGGTCGATGCCGCGATCGGTGTCGATGATGATGGCGTCCAGCTTGCTTGCCCGCAAGGTCTCGAGCTTGTCTTCATCGCTCAAGACGAAGCGGGCCTTCCAGAAGGGATGGCTCAGCCAATTTCCCTGAAAACCGTGAATGAACATGCCCAGTTCGACCTGGGACGTGGAAATTTTCTTTAACGCCATGCGACCGCCAAGTTTTGTCAGTAGCCGCAGGTTACGGGTCATAGCGTTAAAAGAGGTTATGGTTTCTTTGGGTAACGGTCGTTTAACCAACTGACACATTGCTTCATGGACAAGCCGCGCCCGTCACTGCAACATGAGGACAACACGCGATAAATCCGCAAGGGATGCGCGCGTTCGCCGAAGACGGGCAATGCTTGAGGGAGAATGAGGTCTTGATCAGTGCCATCGGTCTTGCAGGAGCCCTGATCCTGCTGATCTGGATGACGGTGCGGGGCGTGAACATCCTTCTTGCCGGGCCCATTGCCGCCGCGATCGTCGCGTGGACGAGCGGGCTGGCGTGGTTGCCCCCGCTCGCTGCCCAAGGCGCGCCGGATTTCGCGACTGCCTACATGAAAGGCTTCACCGGATTCTTCGGCGACTGGTTCCTGATGTTCCTGCTGGGCGCAATCTTCGGCGAAGTCATGGGTGCAAGCGGTGCGGCTGCCAGCGTGGCGCACTGGGTTGTCAGGAAAATCGGCATCCGTCACTCCGTGCTCGCGGTCGTCGCGGCCTGTGCCATCCTCACTTACGGGGGCGTGTCGGTTTTTATCGTCGGCTTCGCGGTCTATCCCCTGGCCGTGCACCTTTTCCGCGAGGCAGACATGCCGCGCCGCTTCATCCCTGGCGCGCTTTGCTTCGGTTCGGTGACCTTCACGATGACGAGCGCGGGTTCTCCCGAGATACAGAACCTGATCCCGATGCAGTATCTGGGTACCGACGCCTACGCCGGCTGGCAGGTCAGCCTCGTCGTCGCGTTGCTGATGGCGGGCCTGGGCTATTTCCTGCTCGACCGCATGGTGAAGCGGGCCGTGGCGCGCGGTGAGCGCTTCGAGAGCAGGCCGGGCGACGATACCAGTTCCGCCGACCGGCACTTGCCCCATCCGCTATTGTGCATCCTGCCGCTTGTCGCCGTGCTCGGCGTCTTCATGCTTTTCCAGTATCCGCAGGCGATAGCCGGTCTGGCGGCGCTGCTGCCCGGCGCGTCGCTGGGCAAATGGGCGCTGGTCGTCGCGCTGGGCGCGGGCACGGCAATCGCGGTCCTGATCGGCCTGCGCTCGCGCGGGGCGATGCCCGCCGCGTTTTCGCGCGGGGCGACCGGGGCGGTGGTGGCGATCACCAATACTTGCGCGGTCGTCGGCTTCGGGGCCGTGGCATCGCTGTCGCCCGCATTTCAGGCGGCGCTCGATGCCGTCCAGCACCTGCCGGGCGATCCGCTGATCGGCGCGGCCATTGCGGTGACCGTAATCGCGGGGCTTACCGGATCTGCTTCGGGCGGCCAGTCGATCGCGCTGCCCTTGCTGGCACCCGGCTATCTGGCCATGGGCGCGGACCCTTCGCAACTCCACCGTACCGTGGCCATTGCCAGCGGCGCGCTCGATAGTCTGCCGCACAACGGCTACGTGGTAACGACGATCCGGGCGATCTGCGGGGAGACCCACCGCGATGCCTATCCTGCAGTGGGCCTGCTCACCGTCGTGGTGCCGACGATCGGCCTTGCCGTCGCGATCGCGCTTTTCGCGATTGGCTGACAGGAACCGGCGGCCAGCCCGCCGGACTCTCAGTATTCCTGCAATCCTAAGGGTGAACTCAGGGCCTGCCCCTATTAACCTTGTTTCGCCGTCGCCGTCCTATCCGATCATGAGCCGGGCGAAGGGTCGCATCTGCCCGGCAGATAAAATCGGGTCGGAGTTTCAGGAATGGATCAGGGTGATCGCGCATCGCGCCAGGCAGAGAGGTTGTCCGTCATGGTCCCTGCCGTCTGCCGCCTGCGCAACGGGTTTCGCGACCAGGTGATGGTATATGACATTTCCACCGGCGGTTGCCGGATCAAGAGCTGCGCGGTGACCTTGCGGGTCGGCGACATCGTCGTGGTCCGCCCCGAAATGCTCGAAGGACTGGGCGGTGAAGTGCGCTGGGTCATTGGCCGCGAGGCTGGCATCCGCTTCGTCCAGCCACTCTATGCGCCGGTCGTCGAGCACTTGCACCGCAACCACCGCACGTTCCTGACTTCGGTGCGCAATTCAGCTTCGCCGCCGCTTCGGATGATTGCCTGATAGCGGTCTATCGCCCCGAAGTCTGCTGCCCCGCGGCGTCCTGCGCCGCGGCTTTATCCGCTGCCGCCTTCTGAGCGGTGGCGCGTGCAGCTTCGGCAGCCTGTTGCGAAGGGCTTTGCCCATAGACCCTGACTGTCGCCGTGGGCACCAGCATTTCGCTTTCCTCATCCGTCGCCTGTCCCGGCCTGACCGTGTCCTTCGGCTTTGGCGAGGCGCCCGGGGCGGGCACCGGATGCTGGACCTGCACTTCGATCCCGGCATCGGAGAAGAACTTCACCAGGGCGCCGAGGTGTTCCTCGTCTTCGCTTGAAACCGAAACCCTGGCCATGCCCCAGCGCTGGAGCGCCCATAGCGCCAGATCGGCGGAAATCGCGCCTTCCGGGTGCTTCCTGCCGTTCTCGCCTGACAGGGCAACGTTCATGACGGCCTGTGCCGGCGGCACTATTCGGACTGTCCAGCCCTGCGTCTCCTTGCTCGCAGCCTGTTCGGTCGTGCGATAGTCCGCCAGGGTCCAGCCGGGCGCTGGTATCGGTTCGACATAGACCATCCGCTGGGCGCGGTCGCTCCATACCGAGCGCGTGGGCAGGCCCACGCTCTGGCGGATGGCATTGAACGGCGGGACGTCTGCCGCGATGCCGGCCGCCGTGCGCTCCATCGCCGCATCGACCATGGCTCGGGTCTGGGCCTGCACGTCGGCGGCCAGAACCTGCTGCAGGTTGATAGTCACCTCGTCGCCCAGGGCCTTGCGGATCAGCTCCTCGGCGGAGGCTTCGGCATTGGTCGTATAGCTGCGGGCGATCACGAGGGCGTCGACCGAGGGCGCGCTGAACACGCCGGATTTGACGTCGAGCTGGGCAATGGTGACGCCCTTGGTGCCGCAAGCCTGCAGGATCGCGGCCCGCGCGGCGGTGCGGATCTTGGCCTCGGTCGACAGCTTCATCAGCGTCATCGACAGCGGCGTGCCGAGGGCGAGGAAGGCCGCGACAAGGATGGTCACGTAGCGCGGCGTCCATTCGACCTTGCCGAAGGGACGGGCAGCCCCGGATAGCCGCGCGATGAGCGCGAAGGCGAAAGTGATCGCGGCAAGGTTGGTCAGGAAGAGGAGCAGCGCGCCCATCGCGAACATCGGCTGGAACACGCCGATGCCGTAGCCGATGACGGTCAGCGGCGGCATCAGCGCAGTGGCGATGGCAACGCCGATGGCAGTGCCCCCCTTGCCGATCACCGTCGAGTAGCCGCCGGCAATCCCCGAAAACAGCGCGATGGCGAGGTCGAGCAGGTTGGGTTCGGTGCGCGCGAGGATCTCGGGCGTGGCGTTGCGGATCGGCGAAAGCCATGTCAGCAGCATTCCGGTAAGGATGCCGATGGCCGCGCCCACCGCCACCACCTTGGCCGCGTCGCGGATGCGATGGCCGTCGAGCGAGGCGAAGCCGAAGCCCATCGAGGCGATCGGCGCCATCAGCGGCGAGACGAGCATCGCGCCGATCACGACAGCAGTCGAGGATTGCAGCAGGCCGAGCGTGGCAATGCCTGCGGCGAGTGCGGACATCAGGATATAGCCGTTGGTCAGTTCCCCGTCCTTGCGCACGTGCTGGCGCAAGTCGTAGGCCTGATCCGGCGTCAATTGCGGCAACAGCACCGCGTGGGCCAGGCGCAGGCGCATGAGGTGCACGAATGCCTCGGCGCGGCGTATCCACATGGGCCGCTTCTTCCAGGCGGCTTCGACCCGGCTGGCGAATGCGGCGTTGGGTTCGCGTGCGTCGTGCGGGGAAGACCGGCCAGCGCCGGATGGGTTCGACTGACCCGGCAAAGGGTCGTCGGGCATGGCCGTCGGGGTGTCGTTCATGGTCAGGCTTTCTGTGCCGGGGCCGTTGCCTGGCGGTTCCTGATGTGGCTGATCAGGCCGGAGATGGTGCTGCCCTGCGCGACGACCGCGAAGAGGACGACGATGTAGGTGACGACCAGCAGTTCGTCACGAATGACCGAGGCGGGCAGGGCCAGCGCGAGCGCCACCGAAATGCCGCCGCGCAGTCCGCCCCAGACCAGCGTGGGAAAGGCGAGCGGACCCATGTCGATCATCCTCTTCATGGCTGCCAGCGGTACGCCGACCGCAATCATCCGGGCGATGAGCACGATCACGATCGCGCCGAGCCCGGCGAGGATATACGTGTTTTCGAATTCGAGGGCGATGACTTCGAGGCCGATCAGCAGGAACAGGACGGCGTTGAGAATCTCGTCGATCAGCGCCCAGAACTTGATGATGTAGTCGCGCGTCACGTCGCTCATGGCATGGGCGACACCGGCATTGCCGATGATCAGGCCGGCGACCGCCATCGCTACCGGTCCGCTGACATGGAGCGCCATGGCAAGACTGTAGCCGCCCATCACGACGGCAAGGCTGATCATTGCCTCGATGTTGTACTCGTCGATGGATTTCATCGCGACGTAGCCGATCCAGCCGACCACGAGGCCCAGCACTGCGCCGCCCAGCGCTTCCTGCACGAAATGTCCGATGGCAAAGGACCAGCTGAAGGTCTCGGCGCCGGTCGCCAGCGAGACGAGGATGGTGAAGACGACGACGCCGATGCCGTCGTTGAACAGGCTCTCGCCCGCGACCGTGGCCTGCAGGGTATCGGGCATGGCCGCACGCTTCATCACCGCCATGACCGAAACCGGGTCGGTCGGCGATATCAGCGCGCCGAAGACGAGGCTCCACATCAGGGGCACGGTGAGGCCGAGCAGCATGGTCAGGTAGTGGAAGGCGAAGCCGACGATTGCCGTCGACAGGACTACGCCCACGGTACTGAAGACCAGGATCGGCCAGCGGCCCTTGCGCATGTTCGACCAGCTCACGTGCATCGCACCGGCGAACAGCAGGAACGAGAGCATCCCCTCCATCAGCGTGGTGCTGAAGTCGATGTCGTTGAGGAAGCGCCCGAATTTCTCGGCCATGCTGCTGCTGGGCACCAGCTTGTCGTAAGCGACGATCAGCAGCGAGGCGAGCGTGCCCATGACCGTCAGTCCGACGGTCGAAGGGAGCTTGAGAACGCGGTAGTTGAAGTAACCGAGCCCGGCAGCAAGGACGATGAGGATCGCGGCGGCGTCGAACGCGGTCAGGTCATGCATGGGCGGGACATTAGCCTGACCTGCAACGATTTCCTAGCTCGCCCGGACGGAATCGGCGGGCACCAGCGTTCACGCGCCGCCGCGTCAGCCCAGTTCCAGCCAGATCGAGCCGAAGCCGGGAAGGGCGCCGTCGCCGCCCCCGTTCACCAGCAGCAGCACTTCGCCCTGCGCCGCTTCGGGCAGTGCGACCGGCTCTTCGCCAAGGTTGAAGAGGCACAGGATGCGCGTTTCGCCCAAGCTGCGGATGAACGACAGCAGGTTGCCTTGCGCCCGGCAATCGGTGAGATCGCCAAGCCGCAGTGCGGGATGGGCCTTGCGCAAGGCAAGAAGCCTGCGCGTGAACTGCAGGAGCGATTGCGGATCGTCTTCCTGCCGCGAGACCGCGCGTGAGAGGTTCTGCGGCGAGAGGGGCAGCCAGGGCGTGCCCGTGGTGAACCCGCCTTGCCAGCTTTCGTCCCAGGGCATCGGCGTGCGGGCCCCGTCGCGTGACAGTGTCAGCGGCCAGTTGGCGATTGCCTCCGGGTCCTGCAGCAGATCGTAGGGGATGGTGTCCTGTTCGAGGCCCAGTTCCTCGCCTTCGTAGATGATTGCATTGCCGCGCAGGGCGAGTAGCAGGGCCAGCTTGGTACGGGCGAAACGGGCCATGTCGCCTCCGGCGCACCAGCGCGAGACGGCGCGCGGTGCGTCGTGGTTCTCGAAAGCCCAGCTCGGCCAGCCGCCCGCGTCATCCGGTCCTTCGGTCCAGCGCTCGAGCGTCGCGGCAACGACATCGGCGCTCAGCAGCGGGGCATAGAGGAAGTCGAAGCCGTAGGCGCTGTTGAGGCGATTCTCGCCCGCGGTATAGGCGCGCCGGTCGGCCTGCGGTTCGTCGCCGCCGATCTCGGCCACGGTATGGATCGCGCCCGCGCCATATTCGTCGCAAAGCGCGCGCAGCCTGTGCACGAAATGGACCATGTCTGGGTGCGACTGGCTGTAGGTCTTGAGCTGGAAATCGAAGGGCCGGGTCCGGACGCGGCCATCCTCCGGCGCAGGCGGATTGTCGCGCAGCAGCGGGTCGTGCATCGCGTGGTTCAGCGCATCGAGGCGGAACCCGTCGACTCCGCGGTCCAGCCAGAACCGCGCAACGTCCAGCACGGCCTGCTGCACCGCCGGTTCATGCATGTTGAGCTGCGGCTGCTCCTTGAGGAACGTGTGCATGTAGTACTGGCGGCGGCGGGCGTCCCAGGTCCATGCCGGGCCGCCGAACACGGATTGCCAGTTGCTCGGCGGTCCCCCGTCGGGCCGGGGATCGTGCCAGACGTACCAGTCGGCCTTGTCGCCTTCGCGCGAGGCGCGGCTCTCGGTGAACCACGGGTGCAGGTCCGAGGTATGGGCATAGACCTGGTCGATGATGACCTTGAGGCCCAGCTCGTGCGCGCGTGCGACCAGTGCGTCGAAGTCGGCGAGGGTGCCGAAGATCGGGTCGACATCGCAATAGTCGGCCACGTCGTAGCCGAAATCGCGCATCGGCGAGGTGAAGAAGGGCGAGATCCAGATGGCATCGACGCCCAGCGCAGCGACATGGTCAAGCCGCCGGGTGATTCCCGGCAGGTCGCCGATGCCGTCGCCATTCGAATCCTGAAAGCTGCGCGGGTAGATCTGGTAGATCACGGCGCCCTTCCACCAGGGCGTCGAATGGGCGGTCTCGGGCAGGCTCATGCGCACCTTTCGCGGCTGGGGGCTCAGCGCGAACATAGATCACCGATTGACGCTGCGCGCAAATTTTTTGCGGCACTGCACAATGGCTCTTGTAGAGCGGTGGGGCTGTGCTAGCCATGTATCGGAAGATTGGGATCGAGAGGAGGGTGTCGCCCCCGTATCGGCGATAATCGGTGCCGCATCCTGGCGCCTGTACGGGCGGCCCGGACGGCATGTTCAGGAGTGCGCCCGTGGCTACTGATCCTGTCCTCGCTTCCAAGACCGCGTTCCAGTCGGAGTTCGACGAACATATCGTCCGGGTCCTGCGTCACCGCATCGGCAAGGACGAAAAGGCGGCCAAGAAGCACGACTGGTACAATGCGTCGATCTATGCCCTGCGCGATGCCATTATCGACCGCTGGATCGAATCGACGCGCCGCACCTACGATGCCGGCGACAAGCGGGTGTACTACCTCTCGATGGAGTTCCTGATCGGGCGGCTGCTGCGCGATGCGCTGTCCAACATGGGCATGACCCGCCAGATGGAGCAGGCTCTGCGGGCCCACGGCCTCGACCTTGCCGAGCTGGAGGAGCTGGAACCCGACGCGGCGCTCGGCAACGGAGGGCTCGGGCGCCTTGCCGCCTGCTTCATGGAAAGCCTCGCGACGCTCGACATTCCCGCTTACGGCTATGGCATCCGCTACGTGAACGGCATGTTCCGCCAGCGCATCAGCGACGGCTGGCAGGTCGAATTGCCCGAGACCTGGCTGGCCCACGGCAACCCCTGGGAATTCGACCGGATGGAATGTTCCTACCGGATCGGCTTTGGCGGCGAGGTCGTGGCCAAGGGCGACCACGTGACCTGGAATCCGGCCGAGGCGGTCGAGGCGACGGCCGTCGATACCCCGGTCGTGGGCTGGCGCGGCAAGCGGGTGAACACCCTGCGCCTGTGGACCGCGAGTCCGCTCGATCCGATCCGGCTCGATGCCTTCAATGCGGGCGACCACTTCGGCGCGCTGGAAGAGCAGGTGCGGGCCGACAGCCTCGTGCGCGTGCTCTATCCGGCTGACCAGACCCCGGCCGGGCAGGAACTGCGGCTGCGGCAGGAGTACTTCTTCACTGCGGCATCGGTGCAGGACATCGTGCGCCGGCACATGCAATACGAGAACGACATCCGGACCCTGCCGGAAAAAGCCGCGATCCAGCTCAACGATACGCACCCTTCGGTCGCGGTGGCCGAACTGATGCGCCTGTTCGTCGACGAACACGGGCTGGAGTTCAACGAGGCCTGGGCGCTGTGCCAGAAGACCGTTTCCTACACCAATCACACCCTGCTGCCCGAAGCGCTGGAATCCTGGCCGCTGCCGCTGTTCGAACGGCTGCTGCCGCGCCACATGCAGATCATCTATGCAATCAACAGCCGGGTCCTGCGCGAGGCGCGCAAGGCGGGCTGCGACGACGCGCAGATCGCGGCGATCTCGCTTATCGACGAAGGCGGAGAGCGGCGCGTGCGCATGGCCAACCTCGCCTTTGCCGGGGCCCATTCGATCAACGGCGTGGCCGCACTGCATACCGAACTGATGAAGGAGACGGTCTTTGCCGACTTGCACCGCCTTTATCCGGATCGGATCAACAACAAGACCAACGGCGTCACTCCGCGGCGCTGGTTGCAGCAGTGCAATCCCGGGCTGACCAAGGTCATCCGCGACGCGATCGGCGACGAATTCCTCGACGATGCCGCGAAGCTGACGGCCCTCAATGCCCTGGCCGGCGATGCCGCGCTGGGTGAGCGGATCGCCGAAGTAAAGCGCTCGAACAAGGTTGCGCTGTCCGACTACATCAAGCGCACCATGGGTATCCGCCTCGATCCCGATGCCCTGTTCGACGTCCAGATCAAGCGCATCCACGAATACAAGCGCCAGCTCCTGAACCTGATCGAGACGGTGGCGCTCTACGACCAGATTCGCAGCCATCCCGAGCGCGACTGGATTCCGCGCGTGAAGATCTTCGGCGGCAAGGCCGCGCCGAGCTATCACAACGCCAAGCTCGTCATCAAACTGGCCAACGACATCGCGCGCAGGGTCAACGCCGACCCGTCCGTAGGCGGGCTGCTCAAGGTTGTGTTCGTGCCCAACTACAACGTCAGCCTGGCCGAACGGATCATCCCCGCGGCCGACCTGTCGGAACAGATCTCGACTGCGGGCATGGAAGCCTCGGGCACCGGCAACATGAAGTTCGCGCTCAACGGCGCGCTGACCATCGGCACGCTCGACGGCGCCAATGTCGAGATCAGGGACCACGTCGGCGACGAAAACATCGTGATCTTCGGTCTCACTGCCGAAGAGGTGGCGGAAAAGCGTGCCGATGGGTACAATCCGCGCGAAGTCATCGAAGGGTCGCGCGAACTGGGGCAGGCGCTTTCCGCCATCGCCTCGGGCGTGTTTTCGCCCGACGATCCGAACCGCTACACAGGCCTTGTCGGCGGCATCTACGACCACGACTGGTTTATGTGCGCGGCCGACTTCGATAGTTATGCCGCGGCCCAGCGTTCGGTCGACGCGCGCTGGGAGGACAAGGCCGGCTGGCGTGCGGCGGCGATCCGCAACATCGCCAATGTCGGCTGGTTTTCCTCTGACCGGACCATCTCGGAATACGCCAAAGACATCTGGAAGGTGATGTGAAGCCAACGAAGAGCGCCCTTGAATCCCTTCTTCTAGGTTCTCACGCCGATCCATTTTCGTTGCTTGGTCTGTATTCCGGTCCCACTGGCAGTTTCGCGCGGGCGATCCTGCCCGGGGCCGATACGGTCGAGGCCTTCAGTCTCGACGGCAAGGCTCTCGGCACGCTCGACAAGGTCGATGACCGCTGCCTGTTCGAAGGGGAACTGGCAGGCAAACCGCAGCCGGTGCGCTACCGCTGCAGCGCCGGCGAGCACGACTGGCTCGTCACAGACCCCTACAGCTTCGGGCCGGTGCTCGGCCCGCTCGATGACCTGCTGATCGCGGAAGGAACGCACCAGCGCCTGTTCGACAAGCTGGGCGCTCACATCATCGATCACCAGGGGGCGAGCGGCGTCCACTTTGCGGTCTGGGCGCCCAATGCCCGCCTCGTCAGCGTGGTAGGCGATTTCAACGATTGGGACCCTGCGCGCCATGTCATGC